>CAYMQT010000086.1:0-9400 GCA_964392575.1 uncultured Polyangiaceae bacterium | reverse complement strand
GCGGGCTGTATCAGTCGCATCTCTTCAAGGCGCATCCGTGGCACGGCGTCCACATCGGACCGGAGTCTCCGCATCGAGTCAACACCTTCATCGAAGTCGTCCCTACGGATACCGTGAAGTATGAGCTCGACAAGGACTCCGGCCTCCTCAAGGTGGACCGCCCTCAGCTCTACTCCAACACCTGCCCGTTCCCCTACGGTCTGGTCCCCCAGACCTTGTGCGCCACCCGTGTCGCCAAGCGTTGCATGGAGACGACAGGACGCACCGGAATCATTGGCGACGGGGATCCTATCGACATCTGTGTGGTCTCAGAGCGTCCCATCCCTCACGGCAACATCCTTTTGACGGCTCGTGTCATCGGCGGGCTCCGCATGATTGACAACAACGAAGCGGACGACAAACTCATCGCCGTGATGAAGGAAGATCCGGCCTTTGGAGCCTGGAAAGACGTGACAGACTGCCCTCCGACGTTTGTAGAACGCTTGAAGCACTACTTCATCACCTACAAGCAGCGGCCCGGTAAAACGAGCCCCTGCGAAATCGCAGAAGTCTACGACTGCGATGAGGCGAAGCGCATGATCGAACTTGCCCACGAGGACTACAAGGACGCCTTTGGAGATCAGCACGGGGCGCTCAGCCGAGCCATGGCCCCGGAAACGGAGAGCTAAAGCCCACGTGGATCGCGCCGAAGAAGGGGTGTCCCTCACCCCGCGCCAGAGCTTCCCGTTCGTGGCTCGCCTCAGACTGTCCGGAGAGACGGTGCTTTTGGACGAGGGAGACGAGGAGCGCGAGTATTTGGCCGGGGTGGCTCGGCTCGTCTTCGAATACCCGAGCGGGGAGTACCGCCCCGGAGGTGATGACGATCAAAGCTTTTGTAGCGTCAGCGCAGACGAAAGGAGTGCTGACGCAGAGGCGCGCGCCGCGCGCCTCCTTGAAGGTCTCGGGGCCGTAGAATTCGCTCACGTCGCCGGAGTCCTCCCAGATTTTGATTCAGAGGCCAATTATCTCATCGCCCTCGAAGCAGAAACGCACGTAGGGTGCTCCTTTGCGTCTCACGGCGTAATTGAACTCACCCGCGCCGGGTTTGTCGTAGACATCGCGGACACGTTCCCTTTCAGGACGCTTCCGGCCGGCACCCCGTGGTACGGCAACATCGAGCCCGATGAAAAACTCGATTGGTTCCATGTCGAGCTTGGCATCGAAATCGACGGTCGCCCCTACAACCTGGTGCCCTCACTCTTGGAGCTGCTAGAGCAGTGCAGTGAGGGCGCGACCCTCTCCTCCTTGATCCACTGTCCTGCGCGCTTCCGCGCAGTTCCCCTCGGAGATGGTCGGTATGTGGCCGTCCCCTGGACCAGGCTCGAACGCATCCTGAAGGTTCTTGCGGATCTGTATCCCACAGACGGTCGCGCGCGCGATGAGGTGCCTCTGCCCATCGCGCGTATCGCTGAGCTTTCAGATGTGGCCGACGCCTTCGAAGCGACAGGAGATCAGCTGAAGTGGCTCTCGGACGGCGACTGGCTCGATCGCGCTCGCGCCCTTCGGGCAGGCCCCCTCTTTGTGCCTCCCCCCGTGGCCCTGCGGGCTGAGCTTCGCCCCTATCAACACGACGGGCTCATGTGGCTCGAACACAAGCGCGATGCGGGCGTGGGAGGCGTGCTCGCTGACGACATGGGTCTCGGCAAAACTCTACAGACCATCGCACTTTTGGCGCGGGAAAAAGAGGCGCGACGGATGGACATCCCGACGCTCATCGTCACGCCCACGAGCTTGGTTGAAAACTGGGCCCGCGAATTTGAGAAATTTGCTCCCCACCTGCGCATTTTGACCTACACGGGCCCCCGAAGACACAGAAAAATCCAGGATTTTTCCCGGGCCGAGGTCATCATCACTAGCTATCCCGTCCTCATCCGGGACCTGACCCCTCTGACGGATCGGGAGTTTCACTACGTCATCTTGGACGAAGCGCAGGCCATCAAAAATGCTCGGAGTCAGGCGAGCACGGCCGTCCGCACCCTCTCCGCGCGCCACCGCCTGGCGCTGACGGGCACCCCGGTCGAAAACAACCTAGGGGAACTCTGGGCTCTTTTTGAGTTCACACACCCCGGTCTTTTAGGAAGGCAGGCAGAGTTCACCAAGCACTTCCGAGACCCCATCGAGAAGCTGGGTGATGAAGAACGCTTGGCGGTCGTGAGAAATCGCGTAGCGCCGTTTATTCTGAGACGCCTGAAGGAGTCCGTCGCCAGAGATCTCCCCCCGAAAACCGAGCTCATCCGCGCAGTCGACCTCACGGGCGCCCAAAGAGACTTGTACGAGAGCATCCGTCTCGCCGCGGATGCCGAAGTGCGTAAAGCCATCAAGGCGCGCGGGATTGGCGGTAGCGCAGTCACCATTCTCGATGCCCTCATGAAACTTCGGCAGGTGTGCTGCGATCCGCGCCTGGTGCCCGTGCAATCGGCCAGAAACGTGAAGGAGTCCGCAAAGCTCGACCTCTTTTTCGAGCTCCTTTCGTCTCAGCTCAGCGCCGGACGACGGGTGCTCGTCTTTTCTCAGTTCGCCAAGATGCTGGGACTTCTCAGCGAAGGTCTCAGCGCGCGCGGCATCAAGTCGCTTTGCCTCACAGGCGCCTCCAAAGACAGGCAAACCCTGTGCGATCAGTTCGAAAATGGAGCGGCTGATGTCTTTCTCATCAGCCTGAAGGCCGGGGGAACCGGACTCAATCTCGTCTCAGCAGACACCGTGATTCACTACGATCCGTGGTGGAATGCCGCAGCACAAATGCAAGCCACGGATCGCGCGTATCGGATCGGTCAAAAAAAACCTGTCTTTGTCTACAACCTCATTGCCGCATCGAGCGTGGAGGAACGCATGCTGACTTTGCAGCGACGCAAGCGCCACCTCGCTGATACAATCTTGGGTCAGGGTGAAGGCGTGATGAGCTTCACCGAAGACGATCTCAATGATCTATTCGCCCCCCTGCCGGCTCCCCTTTCTGCGGACGAGGAGGACGGCCGTCGCCCCAGCGTCAGCCCCGGTTACGGAGGAGTTGACGATGAAGACGACAACGCGCTTGCCCTCTAAGGCGCATCTCATCACTGGCAAGGTTCCGCCGCCGCGCCTCGCGCGACCAAGTGACACCCTCCTGAAAAATTTACGACACTGATCAAAAATTACTATCGATGAAAGCGCTGTCGGGACGGAATTTCGATCCACCGGCCGGAAAGCGTGTCACACTTGATTGAAGTCGATCTCCTTTAGTATTCCCGCTTCCATGGATTCTGCTTTCAAGCGCCGTCCCTGCTTTCAACCGCTGTCCCCGCCCGCTCCGAGCTGAGGCGCTCAGTCCAAGCCCTCTCCCCCCAGAAATAAGGATAAAATGACCCATTCAGTTAGTAAGTTAACTTTATTTATCTTCATCGTGGGATTTTCGACGGCGCTCGCATGCAGCGCCGGACCCGGTCCCGGCAATCCCGACGATGACCATGGAGGGGACGGCGACGATGAAGGAGAGATCACCTGTCTGGGAACTGCCTGCCAAAACGGTGATGGAGACGGCGATGGTGGGTTCATCGACCCCAACATCTCACTCCCCCCCACGCCTGGTTGCGGCAACGGAACTTTGGAAGACGACGAAGTCTGTGACGATGGTGGTAAAATCGATGGAGACGGGTGCTTCGCCAACTGCCGTGGGATCGATCGGGGTTACATCTGCCCCACCGCTGGCGCCGCCTGTTTCGAATTCGCGGTTTGTGGCGACGGATTTTCAAAGTTCCCGGAGCAGTGCGATGACGGCAACAAGATCGCTGGGGACGGCTGTAGCGACAATTGTAAGATCGAAATCGGCTTCAAGTGCCCAGACGACGGGGCACCATGCACGAAAACTACCTGTGGTGACGGTATCGTGGAAGGCGCCGAGATGTGCGAGCCTAGTCTCAGTGACGGCTGCACCCCGACGTGTCAGTTTGCTCCCAAGTGTACGGGCAGCGGGGAATGCACCTCCGCTTGTGGGGACGGGCTCGTCCTCGGTGAACAGTGCGACGACGGCAATACCCTCGATGGAGACGGTTGCAGCGCTACTTGCACCCCCGAACCTGGATACACCTGTTCCAATGAATCCACGGCAGGCGAATGCGAACGCTCACCTCACACGGGCGAGTGCATTCTCCGCATTCCCGTCGCCTACCGAGACTTTGACGCCAGTCACTCCGACTTCGAATCAGGTTGCGCGGGAGACGTCGCCACCTTGGGTATCCTGAAAAACAAGCTCACTCAGACCGGTAAGCCAGAACTCTCGGGTACAGTGAACACCATGTGCACCAGCGGATTCGCCGACTGGTATGTGGATAGCGCGAAAAGCACCACCTTCAACACCGAGATCGTCCTCTATGACGACGGCGCTGGAAACTTCGTCAATCGATACGGAAAGAACGGCGAGCAGTGGTACACCAAACTCGGCTGGAACGTCGCGATCAACTGCGCCGTCGCGCCTTACTGCGGTCCCTATGACGGGAGCCCGTTCTTCTTTCCCGTGGACGGTATCCCGAACGCCAAAGGTGACAACTTCTCCATCGCTCAGGTCTCAACCATGGAATATGGCATGGACGGCACCACACGCGCCGAAGTGGATCTCACGGGCATAGCATCCCTGCACAATTTTTCGTTCACTTCGGAAGTGGCTTACTGGTTCGCGTACGACGCCACCATGAACGCGACGCTCTCTTTTGCCGGAGACGACGACGTCTGGGTCTACGTCAATGGAACACTCGCCCTCGACCTGGGAGGGCTCCATCCGGCGCTCTCGGGTACGGTGCAGATCAACTCCACCACCGCCGGCATCTACGGTCTGAGTGAAGGCAGCGTCTACGAAATCAAGATCTTCCACGCCGAACGACACACGACGGGATCCACCTTCAAGCTGACCCTTTCGGGGTTCGACACTCGTCGCTCAGACTGCAGGGCCACCTGTGGGGACGGGATCGTGGCCTTCGGAGAGCAGTGTGACGACGGAGAAAACAACGGCGGCTACAATCAGTGCGGAGAAAACTGTCAGCTTGGCAGCTATTGCGGAGATGGAATCAAGGACGAAGGCGAACAGTGCGACGACGCTGATCCGGCTGCTCCTGCTGACTGCCGAAACTGCCGCATCGTGGTAGTCAGGTAAACGCATCAGGTCTCAGAGAGTTTTTCTCGGCTGGTTCAGCGGAGAATCGGGCAAGCTCGGACGAACGAGATTGGGTCCCCGCAGGTAGTCTGGCACCAAAGGTGAGCTTGTCGGATCAGCATCGGCCCCGAGGAGCGCCACCTGCGTTGCATCCGGATCCCCTGTTTCTGTCGTAGACTGAAACGGGAGTCCTTCTACCTCCCTGCCGAGCACGACGAAATCCTGTCCGCTCACAAGCGCCAAAATCTCGCCCTTCGTCTGCGTCTTAGGCACAGCCCGCGGCTCCAGGAACGCTTGGCCTTGCGCGTCGTAAATCGCCACGAAATCTTCGTCGCGGCGGGCATCACGCACGGCCACTCTCAGACAAGAGGTATCCTCCTTCGCACTCGCCGCCAAAGCTCTGAGAGATCCCACACCCACCCCCAAAATCCCAAGCGCCAACGTCAATCCTTGCGAGAGAGAGAGTCCGACGCGAACACCCGTGAAAGACCCCGGACCCACGCTCACCGCGACACGCTCAAGAGATGACTTGGTCGCACCCGCCTGACGAAGAACTTCATCCACGAGACCCAAAAGCCGCTCCGCATGCTTGTTCGGCTCTGCGTGAAAGGCATGTCCCAGCACCCGGCCCGAAGCCGATTCGACCAGCGCGACAGAGCCACGGATCCCTGAAGTTTCTAGACCAAGGACAAGCACGCGTGGACCATTGCCGGTCGCCCCGAAGAGATCAACCCGGTTCGAGACCGCTCGGGCCAAAACCGTAAATCCGTGCTACACGCCGGCCGCTCTCCCCATGACTCATCTGAAGGCACGCCGTCACCGCCCTCGCCGCGCAGAACTCTTGATGCCGGCCGGCGATCTCCATCGGATGAAGATCGCGCTCCTTTACGGAGCCGACGCCGTTTATGCCGGAACTCCTGACATGAGCCTTCGCTCGGGCAGCGGCTTTTCGCTTCAGGAGCTCAGCGAGGGAATTGCCTTCGCTCACGCTCTGGGAAAGCGTGTGTATCTGACGCTCAACCTCTTCGCGCACAACCGCGACGTGGAAAAACTCCCCCTGTTCACCGAGACCATCCGCTCCATGAAGCCGGACGGGGTCATCGTCTCAGATCTGGGTGTCTTTCATTATCTCCGCGAGCATGCGCCGGAACTTGAACTCCACGTTTCTACTCAGGCCAATGTCGTGAGCTGGCTCACGGTCAAAAGCTGGCAATCCCAGGGCGCGGACTTGTGCGTGCTGGCCCGGGAGGTCAGCTTCGATGAACTGAAGGAGATCCGGGAGAAATGCCCCGACATTCGTCTAGAGACTTTTGTCCACGGCGCCATGTGCATGACGTACTCCGGCCGCTGCCTTCTTTCTAATTACATGGCCGAGCGCGGCGCCAACCAGGGCAGTTGCGCACACAGCTGCCGCTGGCGCTACAATCTCAAAATCACGCGACCCGACGGAAGCGTGGGAACCGTCGAAATCAACGACAAGAACATGAACGAATTTTCCTTCTTCCTCGAGGAGGAGTTCCGCCCGGGTGAACTCTACCCCATCGAAGAAGACGAGCACGGCGCCTACATCCTGAACTCGCGGGATCTCAATTTGATGCCGCGCCTGGGGGAGTATTTGGCCCTCGGGGTGGACTCGCTCAAGGTCGAGGGGCGGAACAAGAGCGAATACTACGGCGCCGTCGTCGCCCGGGCCTACCGCGCGGCGATGGACGCCTACTACGCTGCTCCTGAGTCATTTGACCCGGCTCCCTTTGTGGCCGAGCTCTCTACGGTCCCTTCCCGCGGGTACACGCTCGGCTTTCATACGGGTCGCCTCGAAAACACCGGGCACAACTTCGACCACGGCGGGTCCCTTTCGGCCTTCGAGTTCGGCGGATTCGTCCGCTGTTGGGACGGGGACGATCTGATCGTCGAGGTCAAAAATCGCCTCCTGCCTGGAGACGTTCTGGAGTTTCTTCCTCCCTCCCGCATGGAGTGCATCCGGCTCCGGCTCTACGAATTTCTCAGCGCAGAAACCGGGAAGATCAGCGACAAGATCACCGCAGGCGAACGGCGCGCTCTGCGCCTCCCCGCATCCCTCTTCCATCAACGTAGTGTCAAAGAGCTGAAGCAGCTTCTCCCCCCTTTGACGATTGCTCGCAAAGCCAAGCCGCTCACCTCGGAACAGGAGAGCCAGCTCAAGCAGAACAATCGCGTTCAAGGAGCCGAGGTCGGTCTCGTGAAAGCCGAGGACCTGATCCGCGACGAAGGGGAACGGGCGCGCGTCCTTCGCAGCATGAAGGGAGAAAATCCTCCGAAACTCGGTGCGGAAGGGTGCTGCGGACTTGGATGCAACGGGTGCCTCCCTTTCTGGAAAGAGCCCAAGTACGAAAAGGCGCGGACCCTTCTGGCAAAATCTCCGGGGATGCTCCTCACTCAGCATCAATCTTCGAGCGCGCTCATGGATCCGGCGTAAAAAGCTGAGCGCCCCCGGAACTGACCAGGCCCACTTCCTCGGAAACTGAGCCTGGATTTCGGGAGTCGCGAAGAGTCGGGAAGAGCGGTTCTTCTTCGTCCTTCGTGCCGACCGGGGAAAGAGCGACGCGAGAGCTCTGCGGTGTGGGGCGCCACTTTCCATAGTCACCACACAAAGAAAGGGCCATCGAGAGAGCCATACCGTCCGCGTATCGCTCGGCAGGTTTCTTGGAGAGACAGCGAAGGATCACGCGTTCGAGATCTTTCGGAACGCTTGGACTCAGCTTACTGGGAGCCGGCGGTTGAGTGTTGATGTGGCTAAACATGAGCGCTCCCGCCCTCTCGCCCTCGAAAGGAGTTTGGCCCGTGACACAGTGGTAGAGCACCACCCCCAGAGCATAGACGTCGGCGCGTGCATCCGCCGAGCCGCCTCGGGCGACTTCCGGGGACATGTATTCCGGTGTCCCGATCACTGCACCCGTCTGCGTGACACGGATCGTGACGTCGCGCTGGTATTCCTTGGCCACTCCGAAATCAAGAACCTTGATGAAGTCTCCGTCCTCCCCACAAAAGGTCAGATAAAGATTGTCCGGTTTTACGTCACGATGACAGATCCCTGCCTGATGGGCTTCACCGAGGGCTCTCGCAGCTTGATCGACCAGATAGACTGCGCGCGACGTTGGCAGAGCTCCTTCGCGACGGAGGAGGGACGACAGCGGCTCTCCGTCCAGCAGCTCCATCACGTAATAAAGGATCCCGTCCTCGGTCACGCCATAGTCGAACACGCGCACGGTGTTCGGGTGTGAAAGGGCGGAGGTCGCCGCAAATTCGCGCTCAAAACGCCGTACGGCCTCATCTCCCTCGGGCGCAGCACGGAGGATCTTGATAGCCACTCGACGCCTCAGACGGGGATGCACCGCAGACCACACTTCACCCATCCCCCCCACTCCGATCTTCCGTTCAAGTCGATAGCGACCGAGGGCGCGGCTTTCATAAACCTTACGCCGGAGCGCCCACACGGAATGCCCGGCCCACGCCGCCAGAACACCGACACAAATGATGAAGCTGAGCTGCATGAGAAAAAGAAAGATCGCATTCCGATCCGACAACTGAGACGACAGCCGCGCGTCGAAGACCGCGCCCATGAGCAGAATCCCCGGGTAAGGAAGAATGATCGTGACCGTCGTCGGAAGAGTTTTGCGCCAGTGTTCAGAGACGAACACGCTCCGGGCCAGAAGCACGAGCATGACGCCCGCAAAGTAGAGGCTCGTCAATCCACCCGTGGGGATACACATGAGGGTGACGCCAGCAGACGCCACGGTGTAGGTGAGCGTCTCGGCAAACCGAAACTGCTTCTTCGTCAAGTCCTTTTCCCGGATGGTCCAGATGAGAGGGATCAGCAAGATCTGCACGACAAGTCGCACCCGGAAGACTTCCCAAAACGCGACGGAGTTCACCTGCGCAATCAGATAGTCGGTGGCGGTAAAACAGAGATAGATCCAAAATCCGAGAGTCACGCCCTGGCGCAACTTTGCGCGATAGTCGACAAACTCCTCGCGCTCGATCCCAGAGCCCGGGTTCGAGTCGAGTGGGAGCGATGCCCGAGTGGACGAGTGGACGGCAGCGGTTTGCTGGTGAGTCACAGCCGTTTGCTGGTGAATCGAGGTCCCGGTTGGGCTCTCGAGGTTTGGTTCGGGGGCGTCAGAAGCCAATTCTGTTGTCCAAATCCCTTAGTCCGTTCCTAAACCCACGGCCTTTGGCCGTGTGACCCGAAGAGCTTCGAGC
>CAYMQT010000085.1:0-20450 GCA_964392575.1 uncultured Polyangiaceae bacterium | reverse complement strand
GCATCAGGCAGGCGAACCAGGGCGAACAGTGCGACGATGGCCCGACGGGCTCGCTCTCCTGTACCCCGACGTGCAGGGCGCGCATCACCATCACCAAGTAGCGCGGGTCAGTCGTCCTTGGTGACGGAGAGTTTGGTCTTCGTCACCGGGCGCGCCCCAGTGTCGTCGGACTCGTGGCTCCAGAAGCACCCCATCAGGTTCGTGCTCTCGGATCTGTCAGCTTTCACGTCGAATTCCTCAGGCAGCCATTCCGAGGATCAGTGACGTGACTTGTTGTAATCGACTGTAATGTCTCCGCAGGCTCAGCGATCCGTCTTCCGGAAAACCGTAGGACAGACGAAGTCTCCTTCGACAAAGTTCGCACTTTGAAGTCTTTTCCGGCCAAAGACGTCTCTCAGCACTGGGTGCAGTGGACGAATCGTCCACTGCGTTCTGAGTAAGCCACGGCATTCTGAAGAAAATCGTACTCGCTTCGATCAGTCTCACAGGTTGCCTCCCAATATTCGGAAGCGTACTGTGCGAAATCAAAATGAATGAGCACTTGCTGAGAAAGCAGTCTCTGGCGCTAGAGCCCATGCATGCAGGTGTCCTCCTGGGCCTCGTTGCTTCATTCGCTACAGGTGTGACGTGGGCAGCTGAGCCAGAGCAAAGCGCGGAGCTTGGTCGTACAACAGAGGGCGATTCTGCGGTCGTCGATGAGGACCCTGAAAGGGAAGGCGCTCACAGTCCACAGGAAGGAGAGTCGCCCGACTTTGCAAGCGAAGAAGAAAGTGAGTCTGCCGCCGCAGAAAAAGACCCTGAAAAGGTTGTGAAATCCGACGAGTCTCAAGAATCTGCCGGCCATGAGAAGTCGCAGGCAAACAAGCCGAGGCAAGAGAGTCAGGCGGAATCCCAGACCGAGGACGTAGCATCTACCGAGGACGATGATGTACCCACATGGCAAGAGTCGTTGCTACCTGAAGTGCACGGATTCGTAAGTCAGGGGTTCATTAAGTCTACTGATAACAATTACCTCGCTCAGTCTGAACGGGGAAGTTTTGAGTTCAATGAAGTCGGGCTCAACTTCACCAAGCAAATTTCAGAGCGACTACGCGTCGGCATGCAGTTGTTCATGCGCGACCTCGGTCCAATCGGTAACTACAAGCCACAGTTCGACTGGTTCTATCTTGATTACAATTTTTTCGATTGGCTGGGAATTCGGGCAGGGAGAACAAAGATACCCTTTGGGCTTTACAACGAGGTCAATGACATCGACTCCGCTCGGATTCCCGTCCTCCTGCCGCAATCCGTCTATCCGACAGAGAACCGTGACTACTTGTTGGCGCAGACGGGCTTGGAACTCTATGGGCGTATCCCTTTGGGTGCCCTAGGTCACCTGGGATACCGCGCTTATGGAGGAACCATCTTCCTCGATGCGAGCGAAAACACTGCGATCACCAATTTCGAGGTTCCCTACGTCGTGGGAGGGCGCTTGATGTGGGAAACGCCTCTTGATGGACTGCGTGCCGGCGGGACCCTTCAGACTTTGAGTTTGGACGGAGACGCCATCCTCGGCCCGGAAATACTTCAAGGTCTAAAGGACGCAGGGCTCCTACCTGCAGATGCCAGCAACCTTTTGCCTTTCCGCATCCCCGCCGTTCTTTGGGTAACGTCGCTTGAGTACGCCGTTCACGACTTTCAATTTGCCGCGGAGTACGGTCGCTGGCACGCGCGAATCAAAAGCGATCTTCCGGAGATTCTACCGCCTACTGTAACGACAAATGAACGTTTCTACGTCATGGCCAGTTATCGGGTCGCTCGGTGGTTCGCGCCGGGGGCCTACTACTCGGTCCTCTTTCCCAATGTTGAGGATCGCTCAGGACCGGAATCACAGTGGCACGATGTTGCGTTGACCGTTCGCTTCGACATCACCGACAATTGGTTGTTCAAAATGGAAGGCCACTACAATCAAGGCACGGCGGGGTTGAATTCAAATCTGAATGATGGCGTCCCGCTCACGGACCTGAGCCCGACTTGGGGACTCTTTTTGGCTAAAACCACCGCTTACTTCTAATGACCGAGGTTTCATTGTCTCAGGGGAATGCACGCGGAATGTGGGTGAGGTGCTCTGCCTTCCTCGCAGTCGTCCTTCTGGTGAACCTTCTGACCCCAACGGGCTTGGAAGCTCGCGATGACGGCCCGTCATTTCTGGTCATTGCCCACCCTCAGGTAGAGCAGACCACTCTGGAGCGGCGCGTTGTGGCTGATATGTTTCTCAAGAAGCAAACCCGTTGGGACGATGGTAGTTCGATCCAGCCTGTCGATCTTCAAAGTGGGTCGACCGTTCGCGAGAAATTCTCCCAGGAGGTGCTCAGGCGTTCGGTGGCTGCCGTGCGGAGCTACTGGCAACAGCGGATCTTCTCGGGCCGAGGTGTTCCGCCCCCCGAGGTCAGATCAGACGAAGAAGCACGTCGATTCGTTGCAACTCACCCGGGTAGCATTGGTTATGTCTCTTACAATGCCGAGGTGAAAGGGGTGAAGATCATCAAGGTGAGGGACTAACGATGCGCTTTACCTTTCGTCTGAAGGTCGTCTTGCTTTTAGTCACGGCCCTGCTCTCGATCGGGTTGATGATCATAGGAAGCGAGGTTATTGCTGCGAAATTTCGTGAAGAGCTAAACGATGTCGAAGCACGCCTCGTGCCTCGCGCCGAGCTTGCTCTCAAGTTGGAGGCGTCCTTTGTCGAGCTAAAGCGCTCTCTGCAGGATGCGGTAAGCGCGCAAGATCTCGAAGGTCTGGCTGCGGCGAAAGTAGCCCACAGACGAGTCTTGGAAATGGTTGAGAACGCCGGACCCGCACTTGCACCCTCCGACGCAGCGGCTTTGCGCCTCTCTATGGAGGACTACTTCTCTGCGGCGAATCGGGTTTCTGTCATGTTGATCAACGGCGACACAGGCGAATCTACCGTTTCCGCCATCACGGAGATGCAAGACAAGCAGAAGGAGGCAGAGCGAGTGATCCGCGAATCAACTGCCATCGGCCGGGGTGAGATCGCTCATGCTTTCACGAGACTTCGCCAAGTCAATCTGCGCTCCCGCCACTTCCGGATGACCACGGGTGCAGTCGCGTTGCTACTCATGCTCAGTTTGTGGCTTTGGGCAAGCAGACAAACGTTGAAAAGTCTCGCTTCCCTTTCCGAAGGATTCAGGAGTTTCGCCACGGGAAAGTTTGAGCAACCTATCGAGATCAAGTCGGAGGATGAGCTGGGGGACCTCACCCGTGACGCCAACGCAATGGCGAGAAACTTGAAGCACCTCGCCGATGAGCGCGACCACGCTGATTGGCTCAAGTCTGGGCTAGTGGAAGTGTCGATCGCTCTTCGCGGAAATCAGAGTCTTCGCGAAACGGCCGAGCGAGCAATGCCTTGTTTGGCTCAGCGAGTTGGAGCCTTGGCGGCGGCACTCTTTTTGAAAGACGAAACCGGTGTGTTGGAGCGTGTGGGCGGATACGCGGACTTTCGCGAGAGCGAGAAGGCAACGATGTCCGGCCCGTGTAAAGACGGGTTCGGACCCGGTGAGGGCCTGGTGGGTCAAGCAGGAGTTGAAGGGCAGCTGCGCGTCATCCACGAACCACCGGTAGGATACTTCGACATTGTGTCGGGGCTGGGGGAGGGGGCTCCGCGAACACTGGTTCTGTTTCCTCTGAAATCTGCCGGAGAGACGGTGGCCGTCGTCGAGTTTGCCTTGTTCGGTGACCTTTCCGATCGAAGTCGTGAGTACTTGGAGTCCGTCGAGGACACTCTCGTCGTTGCGCTTCAAGCCGCGCATGCTCGTGAGAACGTCAATCGCCTTCATGTTGAAACCAAGAATCAAGCTGAGCTGCTTGCTCAGCAAGAAGAGGAGTTGCGTCAGAGCAATCAGGAGCTCTCGGCTCAGCAGGAGGAACTGCGGCTTGCGAACGTGGAGTTGGAGCAGAAGCAGGAAGTGCTTACGAAGCGGAATCAAGCGCTCGATCGTGCCCGTGCTCGTGAGCAGGATAAGGCAGAGGAACTCAGTCGTGTCAGTCTGTATAAATCGCAGTTCTTGGCAAATATGTCACACGAACTTCGGACGCCCCTCAATAGCATGCTCCTTTTGTCATATCTGCTCGCTGAAAATAGTTCTAACAATCTTACACCGAAGCAGATCGAACATTGTTCTACGATTCACTCGGCGGGACAAGAACTCCTCTCTCTGATCAATCAGGTGCTGGACCTGGCGAAGATTGAAGCAGGCAAACAGGAAGTAGAAATCACTATTGTGCCCCTCGGGCCGCTCATGGACAAGGTGCGTCGGATGTTTGAGCCGCTAGCAGGGAAGGCGAATCTTTCCTTCAAGGTCGAGCTCAGACCCGAAAGCCCGAAGGAAATTCAGACGGATAGTTCTCGCTTAGAGCGCATCTTGATTAATCTGCTTGGCAACGCCATCAAGTTCACCGAACGTGGTCACGTGTCATTGTTGGTCGGTCCACCTTCCCCTGGCACGACCTTTGAGCGGAGCGATTTGGTGGTGGACGACGCTATCGCCTTTGCAGTTGCAGATTCGGGCATCGGGATTGCACCCACCGAGCTTGCTCGGGTCTTTTCCCCCTTCGAGCAGGTGGAGGCCACGAGTTCCCGTAGCTATGAGGGCTCCGGGTTAGGTTTGGCTATCGCTCGGGAATCTGCCCTGCTGCTTGGCGGTGAACTTTGCGCTGAGAGTGAACTCGGAAGCGGCAGTACCTTCACTTGCTATTTGCCTCGAGGCTTGCAGATCACGCAGACAGGTGGGGTGCCGCAAGTCCTTGCAACGACGGCTCACGCTACACTTCCGGAGTCCGGATCCAGCCTAATTTTGGTGATTGAGGATGACCCAGTTGTGGCTGAACAGCTTGTGGAAATCATTAGAGATCGTGGTCTTGAGGCGGTCGTGGCAGATAACGGAGAGGACGGTCTTCGGTTGGCAGAGGAACAGCCTCCGCTCGGAATCGTCCTCGATGTGAAGCTTCCGGACGTCGACGGGTGGACCGTGATGGAGCGTTTGAAGAATTCTCCTGTGACTCAAGGCATTCCCGTCCATTTTCTCTCAGCCCTGGATGCTCCCGAAAATGGATTCAATCGGGGGGCCATCGGCTATTTGAATAAACCAGCCACACGGGTGAAGCTCAAGGAGCTTATCGACACGCTCGTTCCGGGCCGAGGAGGGAGGGGTTCTAAGATTCTCGTCGTGGAGGATAGCGTTGTCGAAGGACAATCGATTGTAGCGATTCTGGAGCACGAGAATTTTGAGGCAAAGCACGTCACCAGCGCTGAAGCCGCCTTGACTGCTCTCGAAGAAGAAACCTACGGCTGTATCGTTCTCGATCTCGGACTGAAGGAAATGGATGGTCTGGGCTTGTTGGAGGTGATGCGTAACAGACCGGACCTAGTCGGAACCGGTGTAGTTATCCATACCGGTCGCTCTCTCACTCGCAAAGAGACGAATCGTCTCCAGGCCTACTCTCAGGCCATCGTGATGAAGGATGGAAGTTCGTCGGCACGACTTCTCGAAGAAATCCGACTCTTCATTCACCACGTCCGCGCGACCTCACCGCTGGTCGAATCGCAGGAAGTTGCGACACACACCACCTTCTATGGGACGCGCCTCTTGATTGTGGAGGATGATATCCGCACGGTGTATTCGCTCTCAGCTCTTTTGCAAAGCCGGGGATGCGAAGTCCTGGTTGCGGAGAATGGGCTCGAAGCTCTGAGTCTCCTAGAAAAGGATCCAAGCATCACTTGCGTGCTCATGGACATCATGATGCCTGAAATGGACGGCTATGAGACGATGCGCCGTCTTCGAGCGGACTCCTTACTTCGCGATGTTCCCATCATCGTCCTGACTGCCAAAGCCATGGCGGGTGAGCGCGAACGCTGTATGGAAGCAGGGGCTAACGACTACCTGAGCAAGCCTGTTGATTGCGATCAGCTCTTTGCCGCACTTAAGCGGTGGACAACTCCGTTGGAGGGATCCGATGCAACCTGAGGACATCGAGGGGATTGAGCTGAGACTTGTCCTAGAAGCAATTCATGCACGCTACGGATACGATTTTCGAGAGTACTCTTTGGAGTCCATTAAGCGCCGTTTGAATGCAGCTGTCGCCAAAACTGGGTCACAGAACATGGGAGTCATGCAGCATCGCCTGCTGCATGACTCAGCTTTCTTTGCAAGTGTTTTGCCGTGTCTAACCGTAAGGGTCACGGAGATGTTTCGTGATCCAGAGTTCTTTTTGACGGTGCGCCGATACCTCGTCCCAATCCTCCGTACCTATCCGCAGCTCAAGATCTGGCACGCGGGTTGCGCGACGGGCGAGGAAGCCTACTCCATGGCGATTCTCTTGCACGAGGAAGGACTGGGGGATCGTTCTGTGATCTACGCCACGGACATCGACGCCTCCGCCATTTCGCAAGCAAAGGAAGGAATCTACTCGAGAGACCAAGGGGATATTTTCTTGAGGAACTACAAATCTGCTGGCGGATGCGCCAGTCTCGACGACTACGTCACCCGTGCCTACTCACGCGTGGCCATTCGAGAAAATCTGAGACAGCGGGTCTCGTTCTTTCAACATGACCTAGCGACCGACTTCGCTCTGGGTGAGATGCAGGTCATCTTGTGCCGTAACGTGGCACTCTACTTTACAACCTCCTTGCGAGAGCGGGTTACCACGCTGTTTGCTGACGGTCTTTGCGCGGGTGGGTTCCTCTGTTTGGGGACAAGTGAAACGATTCCAACTCGTCTACGCGATAGGTTTGATGCCTTTCGTGGAGAGCAAAGGATTTTCCGTAAGCGGGGGCAGGCGTGAGCCAGCCCCTGCTCCTAGTGGTTGACGACGTAGAGGCTAACCTCCTCTCAGTGCACGCTTTGCTTGAAGGTTTGCCTTGCGGAGTGGTGACTGCGCGTTCGGGAGATGAGGCCCTGCGTTGCATTTTGAAGACTGAGTTCGTCGCTATGCTCCTTGATGTGCAGATGCCCGGTATGGACGGCTACGAAGTTGCGCAGATTGCCCGGAGCAATCCGCAAACGAAAGACGTGCCCATCATTTTCCTCACTGCCAAGCAAGAGACCAAAGAGGATGCGCTCCGCGGGTACGGTACAGGGGCTGTCGATTTTTTGTTCAAACCGATTTCTCCTGTCGTTCTTCGAAGCAAGGTCCGTGTGTTCGTAGAACTCCACCGAAAGAGGAAGGAAGCCGAAGCCGCCTACTCGGAGCTCACAGTCACGCAAAGTAAACTGGTGCAGTCCGCAAAAATGGCCGCCCTGGGAGAGCTGGTGGCAGGGGTAGCACACGAGATCAACAATCCCCTCGGTTTCGCGACTAGTCATCTCAGGACGGCTCGACGTTGTCTCAGCAAGCTTGATGAACGAATGCGCTCTGCCCTATCGGAAGAAGAGTTCATGGACTGGGAGAAGGCGAATACGCGACTTCTAGAAATGCGCAATGGACTCGAACGCATCACGGATCTCGTTACTCAGTTGAGAACATTCTCACGGCTCGATGAAGGGGAATGGAAGACCATCAATTTCCGTGAGTGCATCGACTCTGTGCTCATGATTCTTGGACATCGCTTGAACGAAAAGGTGAAGGTCGCGCTTGATCTGAAAGGTTCGGCAACTTTTGACTGCTATCCTGGACCGCTCAATCTTGCCTTAATGAACTTGGTGACGAATGCGATCGATGCGGTTCACGACGCAGGCAACATCCTGATCGCGACGGAGAGCATTGGCGACTTCATAGAAATTCGCGTGTGCGACGATGGGGAGGGGATCCCTGAGAAACATCAGTCCAGAGTCTTTGAACCCTTCTTCACGACCAAACCCGTGGGCAAAGGAACGGGACTCGGTCTGTCGATCAGCTACTCTATCGCCCAGAAGCACAACGGGACGCTCTCCCTCCAGAGTATCCCGCATTGGAGCACAGCGCTGACTCTTCGTCTTCCAGTTCGACTTAGAGAAAAGGATTGATCCATGGGAAAGCCTTGCAGAGAACAGATCCTCGTCGTTGATGACGAACCACAAATTCTTGTTGCGCTAGAGGACCTATTGGGCGGTGAGTTCACGGTACACAAGGCGACTTCTGCCGAGGGTGCGCTCGCGCTAATGGAAAAGAGTCGGGAAATCGCAGTCGTCGTGACTGATCAGAGAATGCCGCGCATGGCAGGAGACGAGCTCGTCGCCAGGATCAACAGTTCGTACGACGCCCAGCGCATCATGGTGACCGGCTACGCAGACCTTTCGGCAGTAGTACGAGCTGTCAATGAAGGTCGGATCTTCGCTTACGTGACAAAGCCCTGGAACGAAGATGACCTCCGTCTGAAAGTGACGAGAGCGGCCGGACAATTTCGCTTGGAGCAAGAGCTTGCCAAGGAAAAGAAGCTCCTCGATGACTTGATGAACTACAGCCCAGACGGGATCTACTTCAAGGATCGTGACCTTCAGTTTTTGCGCGTAAATCAAGTGATCGCGGGTTGGCTGAGGCAGAACGTCGATGACCTAGTCGGTGTGCGGCTCAGTGAACTGTCTCCGAGAGGAGAGCATGTCGATGCGATCGAGCGTGAGGAACGTCAGAGCATGGAAACAGGCACTCCGTTGCTCGACGTGAGGCGTTGTATCAACACAGATGAAGGGGCACGCTGGATCTCGGAGCGGAAGGCGCCTGTGTTGAATTCCAATGGGGACGTCTTGGGTTTGGTAGCTATTTCACGGGATATCACCAAGCAGTACGAACTCGAAGCACAGTTGCTGCACTCTCAGAAGATGGAAGCGGTGGGCCGGCTTGCAGGGGGAGTCGCGCACGACTTCAACAACCTTCTCGCCATCATTCAAAGCTATGCAGGTTTGGTACTCGACGGCCTGCCGGAGGGAGCCCGCAGTCGGGAGGACATGGGCGAGCTACTCGCGGCTGCGGAGCGAGCGAAGGCATTGACACGACAGCTTCTCACTTTTAGCCGTCGCAGGGCGACCATCGCGACTAGTGTGAATCTCAACCTTGTGGTTACCGAGGTGGAGAAAATGGCTTCGCGACTCGTGACGGAAAGGGTGAATGTATGCACCAAACTTGACAAGGATCTGCCGCCCCTTCGCAGCGATGTTAGCCAGCTAGAGCAAATGCTGCTCAATCTTGTTATCAATGCACGAGATGCGATGCCTGAGGGCGGAAGTTTGGATCTCGCGACGAGTCTAGTGCGGACCGCCTTCGAGGAGGACGGGGAGGAGTCGGACTACCTCTGTCTGTCGGTCCGGGACACCGGGACAGGCATGCCCCCCGAAGTGCAGAAGCGTATCTTCGAACCTTTCTATTCTACAAAGGAAATCGGTAAGGGCACGGGACTCGGACTCTCCACCGTCTACGGGATTGTGCGCCAGTGGGATGGTCACGTTCGGGTCGAAAGTCGAGTGGGTGTGGGTACGTGTTTCAAGATGTACTTTCCTGCAGTGCGTGAGAGTGAAGCGCCGGTGTCTCGTCCTCGCCCGGCCGCTCCCGCTGGCGCATCAGGCCGGGAGACCATTCTCCTCGTTGAGGATAACATGGGCGTGCGCACCGTCGCCGCACGTATCCTCCGCGAAGCCGGATATCAAGTAGTGGAAGCGAGTTTACCTAGCGAGGCCCGCGAAAAGTGTTTAGGCAGTTTGGTACGCATTGATCTTCTTCTGAGCGACATCGACATGCCAGAACTGAGTGGTATTGAGCTTGCGCAGGAACTGACGGGTCTCGCTCCTGACCTACGGGTTCTCTTCATGTCGGGATACTCCGAAGGAAAAACTGGCAAACCTGACGGTTCTCCGATCGGTGCTCATTTTTTGGAGAAGCCCTTTTCTCCCGAGTTGTTGGCGCAGGCAGTGCGTACGGCCCTGGACGATTGAGAGAGGGACGCGGTGGCTCGCTCAGGTCTCGAAGTAAGCGGGGACGTTGCCTTGCTTCCATTTCACACTGCAACCGATGCTGGGGTGTTGGGGTTCGACGGGGGCTGAGCCGGCGAGAAGAGCAGCTGCGGCCTGGCGCAGCTCGGAGCCGGTCACAGGGACTCCGTTGCCCGGGGTAGAGCCGTCGAGACGTCCCCGGTAGGTGAGCGTGCCCTGGGCGTCGAAGAGGTAGAATTCTGGCGTGCACATGGCGTGGAGCGCTTGGGCGAGAGCCTGTGATTCATCGAAGAGGTAGGGGAAGGGGTAGCCGTACTCCTCGGCGTCGGCCTTCATTTTCTCCGGGCCGTCGCTCGGGTAGGTCGAAACGTCGTTGGAGGAAACGGCAACGACGGAGAACCCTTGTGCAGCGAGTTCCTTCCCGACACGAACCAGTTCCTCCTTCACATGGACGACGAAAGGACAGTGATTGCAAATCACGGTGAGAAGGAGAGGCTTGCCTGCGAAGTCTTCGCTCGAGAAGGTCGCTCCGCTCACCGCGTCCGGGAGCGAGAACTGAGGCAAAGGGGTCCCGAGGGGGAGCATCACGGATTGAACTGCCATGTCTTCGTTCTTACACGAGGAACCCACAAAAGATCCAGGGGAGCAAGGTAAGGTACTGGGTTCGCCCTGCGCGGGGACCAGGCCTCTTCAATCAGGCTCCAGCGGACGTTGTGCCGATACGGTCGAGAAGATTGACCACGGCTGCTCGTAGCGGTTCGATGTCATTTTCGATCACAGTCCATACACGGTTCCAGTTGACACTGAAGTATCCATGAATGATGGCGTTTCTCATCCCGACTTCGAGGCGTTCCCTATCCGCTCTCACAAAGTTACGACCTCTCGAAGTATGTGAGCGCGGAATCGAGGGCGCATGGCTTTGCTGCTTTGAACGCCTGGGCTAGGACCTTCACATCAGCGACTTCCATTCTGAGAGTTTAGCTTCCTCCCAACGATCTGGCCACAGTATCTCCACCTAGCCTCCGGTTAGGAGATGCCTTTTAGCAACTCTGCGAGGGAAAGGGCCCACTCTTTCTGACCCTCCTCGTCTGCCAAGAGATCTTGCCGGACTTCGAGTTCGACATAGGGTAGCCCGCGGCGTTCGGCGTGCTCGACGAGGCTGTAGTCGGTGAGCGCACTCGCCGCGTAGGGCTCATTTTCGCCGATGATGAGCCCCGACTTTTGTCGGAGCCCTTGGAGCATCGGCAGGGCGATTCGAGTGTCGTTGAGGTAAAGAACACCCGCATGCCATGGTCGAGGAACTCCGCGGAAAACCGGGGTGAAGGTGTGCACGAAGATCAGAATCGAGTCCCTTCCGCGGGCCTTTCGCTCGTCGAGTTCAGCGTGTACACGCGCATGGTAAGGCGCGAAAATGTGCTCGAAACGCAGTTCTGCGTCGGCGCAGGAAAGGTGTTGGTTGCCCGGGATCGGCGTGTCTTCGCTCGACAATACGACGGATTCTGGACTGTCTGGGGGACGGTTGCAGTCGATGACGAGGCGCGAGTAGTTTTGCAGAATCAGCCAGGCACCGAGGGCTTGGGCCAGGTGGCGTGAGAGTTCCGAAGCGCCAAGGTCCCAGCCGATGTGGCGCGTGAGCTCATGGGCAGGCAGGCCCAGGGAATCGAGCGCACGCGGGACCCGACACCCGGCGTGATCACAGAGCACGACGTACGGCGAGCTGGGGTTCCCGTCGACGACCTCGAAGGGCGGAAGCTCGTCAGGGGTCAGCAAGCCCGGCATCAAAGGAAGGTATCATGAGTCCCGCCTGTTTGCGTCTATTCCTTGTCGGTCACGGCGAAACGGCCGTGTACACATCCGCCTGTTGAACCCGGGTCTTCGGGCATGAGGGCCCAGAAGGT
Source organism: uncultured Polyangiaceae bacterium (assembly GCA_964392575.1). Lineage (GTDB taxonomy): Bacteria > Myxococcota_A > Polyangia > Polyangiales > Polyangiaceae > NIC37A-2. The sequence continues at coordinate 8,659 of CAYMQT010000085.1, read as the reverse complement.
CCCCTCGACCCGACCACCATTTTCTACGGGCTTCGTGAGGGTGAGTTCGCAATCAGCCCCGGCCTCGGCTCCGTAGATGGTCGCTGAACCCACGATCGAGAGCGCGACCGAGAAGCCGTTTGAGCATCTGTAGGTGCCCTGAGGGATGGGGTTCTCGTCGGTTTCAAGGGTGAAGACGAGAACACTGTCGAGCTCACTGCTTGTTGCTGAGATCGTGAGAAGGTTGTTTGCGGGGAGGTAGTATTCGTAGAGGCCGCTGGTTTCGTCGCTCAAGATGCTCTTTTCGCCTTCACCGTAGTTCCATTGAGCGTACTCACTTTCGCTGACTGTCGTGAAAGAGTGGGTCTCTGCCGCGCAGTCCGCGGCGTCACCGGTGGGAGGCGTGTCGTCGCCGTCGCCGTCGCCGTCGCCGTCGCCATCACCATCACCATCACCATCGCCGTCGCCGTCGCCATCACCATCACCGTCGCCGTCGCCGTCGCCATCACCATCACCATCACCGTCGCCCTGATCGGTTGCGTCGTCTTCGGAGCTGCCACCGTCGCCGCAGGCCGTGGTGAAAAGGAATGCCCCGAGGGCGCATGCGATGTGGGGAAAGGGGATCTTCATAGGGTATAGTCAAATGTAAAAGAAGGGGGACGTCAAGGGCCGTCTCGACTTCAGTTGTTCAGTTGGGATGTGGTAGACTCCTTCTCATGCTTGTTACCTCTCGCGCTGATCTTCTTCGCTTGGCTCTTCTCGGTGCGCTCGGTGCCTCCTTCGTCGCCTCTTGTGGTGGAGTTGCCGAGACGAAGCCTGGGGGTGGTGACGGCGATGGCGACGGGGACGATTCCTCAGGTGATGGGGATCGAGTTGTTCCTCCACTTCCTCCGGGTGACGGCGACGGTGATTTTTTCGGCGACGGTGATGGCGACGGTGTTGTCCTTCCTGTTTGTTCGAATCCGATCGACCTAGGCGGGGGATTTTATCACTGTAGCGAAGGCTATACGCACCGCACGGGGGTGGGTCAGTGCCCCACTTCGGTTCCGAGAATGGAGCAGATCGGTAATCCCGAAGTCTGTAGCACGGAGCAAGGCTGCTGCATGACGGACGCAGACTGCACCATGCATAACCAGTACTGCCAGTCGAGTTCTTTCGAGCCTGGCACCTGGTGCAGCATCGGCTGTCTTTCGGACGCAGACTGTGGGGAGGGGGCCATCTGTCAGTGCGGTGAACCGATGGGGATGTGCGTGAGTGCCGTTTGTAAGAGCGACGAGGATTGCCCAGGAGCAGCGCTTTGCGCCAGCTTTGTGCTCAACAACGGCTGTGGGCCGACGATCCAGTTTACCTGTCAAACGTCAAAGGACGAGTGCGCTAGCAGTATTGACTGTGGCGAAGGAGAGGAATGTGACGGCTCGAGTGGCGTAAGAAAATGCATGCCTCAACAGTTCACCTGTCAGGTGGGGCGACCCTTCCTCGTCGGCGAGGAAATCCGTGTGGCGCCGCTCTGTGAGCGTTTGGAGTGGGTGGTGACGGAGGAGCCTGAACGGACGGATCTGTCGGAAGAAGAACGTACGGGCTTGGCCGTAGCTTGGGAGGTTGCGGCTCAGATGGAGCACGCATCGATCGCGGCCTTCGCGCGTTTTGCGTTGCAGTTGCTTTCGCTCGGAGCACCGCCGGAGCTGATTGAGAGGACCAATCAGGCGCTTGTCGACGAGACCCGGCACGCCCGGCTCTGTTTCGGTTTGGCGAGTTCGTACCGGGGGTATCCCGTGGGGCCAGCGCCACTCGATATGACCGGAGTCATGGCGAGTGCTTCTCTCGAAGTGATCCTCGCTACGACCATCATAGAAGGTTGTTGTGGCGAAACAGTAGCCGCTCTTTTGGCGGCTGAGGCAGCGGCTCATTGTGAAGATTTGACCGTCAAAGCGATCCTGGAACAGATCTCTCAGGATGAGTTGCGCCACGCCGAGCTGGCTTTTCGTTTCGTGCGTTGGGCGCTCGCCGAACATCCCGGGATACGCAGTCTGATCAGTGCACAGTTTGCGCATATTCTCGATGAGGCTGGAGCAGGCGGGGCTGGTGAAGCAAGCAGAGCGACGGAGCCTGGACCGCTCGCGGCGTATGGCGTTTTTTCGGAGGATCACTGCGCTTCGCTTCGGTGCACTGCACTTCGGGAGGTTGTGGCTCCGTGCGCGCGTGAACTTTTGGCGGGAGCCGGCACAGAGACTCCGTCGCCCACGAAAGGGTTCGTCGGACTTTCTGCTCGACCCGCGTAAAAGCGGCCTCAGGCAGAGCGCCCGGAGCGCTTATTTCTCGCGGGTATCGCCTTCATTTCAGAGTGTTGGCAGCCGCGCCCTTCGACTGCTGACAATCGAAGATCGCGCCGCAGGTTCGCGTCGTTGGCTCTTCGCCTCATGGAATGATTCGCGCTATCCTCAGGGTTGAGATGGTCGAGTCTCCAATCCTTGATGGAAACCTCGGCGGCTTCTTTCGTGAGGTCGTCGAGGAAACTTGCGGCCACTTGAGGCAAGCGCCTGACGACCACTTGAAGGAGTACATGTTGGGTCTCCTCGAAGACTCGGCCATCGATGACAGCATCGTCGCTCCGGCCGTGGATCGACCGTTGGCTCTGATTCTGGCTGACGCGATGGCAGCGGCTCCGAGCGAACGATTTCAGCGACTCCGCAAAGCGGGTGATGGCATTCTGTTGGTCGGAGGCCTCTATCGAAATCACTTGCGCCGCGTCGGCGTGGGTGACTCTTACGTCGTCAGTCTCGGCCAACGCGCGTATCAGTCCGCCTCGTCCCTCCTCGAAGCGCCGCCCGGCGCCCTTGTCGTCGGTACGGATGGCGCTTTCGACATTCTTCGTGATCTCGCCCTCGCCTTCGGACAGCTCATGGAATTTTTACGCGCCGTCTCAGACATTCTGGCCGCCCGCGCCGCAAAGTCGGTCGCAGGCATCGCACACCTGTACGAGAGGTGGCTCACTGATCGCTCGGTTCACTTGGAAAGACTCCTGCGCGCCCAGGGCATCATCTTGGACCGAGGGGCGCTCCGAACGAACTAGCTACACGGCGCCGCGTCGGGGCAGGCTTTGGGCTTTGTCGACCTTCGCGCTGCGGGAAGCAGTCTGGCCGCCAGATTTTCCGCCGCGCTTCCCGCCAGCGCTGGTAGCACTCACTTTGCCCTTGCTTGCATCCTTTGAGCTGCCCGCTTTTGCTGAACCCGTCTTCGATGCTGCCGCTTTTTCTTCACTCTCTTTATCGGCGGCGGCTGCTGCTGCCGAAAGATCGGCTGCTTCTTTGAGGCGTTTCAACTCAGCGTTGATGACTTGGTCGTCCTCAGCCTGGTGACATTTTTTGTACTTTTTTCCGGATCCACACGGACACGGGTCGTTTCGTCCAATTGCCTTATGTCGCTGTTGCGCCGCTTCGAGACTCATGGGCTGAGCGTAGCACGGGGTAAGGTCAACCCCGACTATTGCTTTTCAGCGGCGGCTTTTTGGGCCGCGGCGGCTTGTGCCTTTGCCTGCTCGATCATGGCAGCGGCTTCCGGCGGAATTTGCGCGCCGTTCGGGAGCTTCATGTCCGCCGGGCTGCCGGCTCCTGGTATCCCCATTCCGGCGAGTCCGCCTAGCATCTGATTCATGTCCATCACCTTGTAGTCGGCGGGGATCGCGAAGTCGGAGTCGGGGAGGACTTTTCGCTCCATTGCGGTGACCGTTGCGGTGACCTTGCCTTCCTTGGCGCGCTCTACGATCATCTGGAGAGGGAAGTGTGCTCCGTCGAACAATTGAGTTGCGAAGTCTTTTTCGAGGGGAAACTGATCGACCGGGAAGCTGAACCAGCTCGCTCCCACCTCAGCCATGCACACAGACTGCTTTCCTCCGGAAGAGTCCGTGGCCTGGTAGTCGTCGCAGCTCAGGCCGGCGATCTTCTGACTCGTCCCTACCTTCTTGAATGAGGGCACCTTCGTCGGTTCCTTTTCGTCTGCGGGCAAGAAGCTGGCAGCTTGTTCTTTTAGCTTCGTAAAATCCATGCGTATGGCCATCTTCTGCGCAGGAATGACCGAGACGAGGTCCTTTTTGGATAGATCCATGAAGACGTAAGCTCCGCCCACCATGTCAGCGGCCGGTCCCTTGGGCTCCATACGCAAACTCGTTCCTTTGACTCGGAGCGATAGTCCGATGATGTCCTTTGAAGAAGGGTCGTCGATCTTGATCTCGATGAGTCCCTCGAAAGGGCTTGCCTGCTTTGCGGCGTCTTTGGACGTGGCGTCAGAAGCCGGAGGAGCCCCTTTCGCGTTTGCCTTTTCGGCGTCAGGCTTGATCGCCTCGCTCTGCTTGACCCCGGCGTCCGTGCTCTCCTTCGGCTTGTCTTTTTCACAAGCAAGAAGCAGGGAGCTTACAAGAAGCAGAGAGACTGCCAGAACCGACCACCCCAGTTGGAATATTCGCATCGTGGGGCGCAAGGTACTCGCTTTTCGCGTTTCCCGTCAAACCACATCTACCGAACGGCATCTACCGTCACCCGCGGCGGCTCCTCGTGCTTCTGGCCACGGGCTGAGATAAAATGAGTCATGGACGAGCCTAGCGAGTCAACCCGCGGTCAAATCGGTCACATTGCGCACCCGCACTACTTGGCGGATCTTTTGGTTGGCGTTGCGTGCGCCGACGGCAAGTTCGACATCGCCGAGGCCAATGCGATCGCTCAGCTGATCCGCACGGCGGTGAAAGCAAAGCTTGAGATGGAGATCATCCGCGATTTGGTCAAAGAGAGCACAGCGCGCCTCGCCTCCGAAGGCGCGGAGAATGTCCTTGCCGCAGCAGGGCGACAGCTCGGTGCAGCCGGTCAGCTTGAACTCGCCCTCGGGATGGCCGTTGACGTGGCCGAGACCTCTTACGGAGTCGGGCCGGATGAGCGTCAGGCCATCTTGATCTGTGCCCTGAGCGGCGGGATGACCCCGCGTGACGTGGACCGTCTCGTTCAGAGAAGCCAAAAGAGTTGAGGGCAGCTCAGCTTGGTTATAGGTCGAATGCGGATGAGGTGCCCTTGAGCGTGACGGTGTCGAGCGCCGCGGCTTCCAGGGTGGAGAGCATGGCAGCATTGATGGGACCGCTGACCGGGGCGGTTGCCGTGGACAGGGCGTAGAGGGTGAATTCGTAAACGTGGGGATCTCCCTGGGGCGAACTTTCGCCATAGTAGGGGCAGGGGCCGAGGTAGCTCGCTCTCGATTGAGTGGCGGAAATGGGCGACGTGAGGGTCGTTCCTGCGGGCAAGTTGCCGGGGATTTCCGTGACGGTCGCCTCGATGTTGGTGAGCGCCCAGTGATACCCAAAGGGGCTTGCCGCGTCCTCGTCCACGAGCGTCCGGTCGATGAAGGTGAGCGCGAAACTGAGGGTTCCCTCGGGTGCTCCAGCAATGGAAAAGGGAGGAGACTCGTCAGCATCAAATCCGCTGCCCTGGCATGTGTGTTTCGTCATGAACTCGCCGCCTTCTGCGAGTTCACTGCTGGTGAAGGTGAAGGTGAGGGTGTTCGTTTCACTCCCGCCGGTGCCGAGATCGCCGCTTCCCCCCGATCCGGGGAGCTCGTCCGGGCCTCCGCCGGAACCAGGGCCCAGATTCGTTCCACCGGCGCCTGGTAGAGGAGAGTCCTCTTCCGTGCAGGTACCCGCTTCACAGAGGAGTGGAGCTGAGCAAGTGGCCTCCGCAGTGCAGTCGCACCCGAGGGATCCGAGAGGACACTCCTTTTCATCATCATCGTCGTCTTGAGTGGCAGTTTCGGAACAACCGACTCCGCTGATGATAGAAATTAGCGACAGTAGAAGAAATCTTGATGTGCCCACGGGGGAGCGGGGACGGGCGGGAGGAAATCGGTTCACGAAATCGATGTTTCCATGGCGAGACGGGGAAGAAACATTCTCGATACCTGGACGGGCGCCTGATCCAAGGGCGTGGCCCCCCCCTCCAAGAATCCGCTCGGGCGTCGTATCCCGCTATTTTTCCGGTCTCGGGAGATCGGGGCGGTTCTTGGTGCCGTTGGCCTTCATGCTGCCCTGGGCTGGGTGGCTCTGGAGAGAGCGGAAACGTCGGTATCGGGCGCGGAAGAGATGGTTCCGGTCGTGCTGCTCAGTGAAGAGCTCAGCGAAGAGGAGGCCCCCTCTCACGTTGAGCCTGCGGAGCGCGAAGAGCCGCCCGTCGCACAAACGGTGGCCGAGAAGAGTCCGGTCCGCGCCCACGCGCCGACGGCCTACGAGGGGTCTGCGCTCTCCCTTTCTGCGCTCTCCCTTCACCCCGAGGTCCCAGTGGATCATGAATCCTTTGGCATCGATTCCAGTGAAGGTGCTCTTGCTGAGGCTCTTCTTGCTAGTGCCCTTTCTGTTGAGGGAACGTCGCTTGCTGCTGGGACGCTGCGAGGCCGGGATGGGGGGGACACCGCGCGCGCAGGGGGGGATCCGCCGCCCAGACTCGAACCCAAGCGAGCTCAACTGCTCGCGTCACGAAGTTGTGACGACTTGTATCCTTGGAACGCTCCAGGTGAAGCGCAGTCCGTCACCGTTCGTCTCCTCGTTCCCGCTTCTGGCAGTACGCAAATGGAGGAGGTGATCCGCGCGACTTCTCCGCACCGTTCTCTCGTCGAAGCGGCCCGAGCCTGCTCACAGCGCCTCCGCTTTGCGCCGGCACAAAATGAGAAAGGCCGGACCATCGCCTCCAAGGCGACAGTCCGGCTCTATTTTCAAAGGGGTTCGTCCTAAGGCTCAGAAGGTCGTCGAAGGGTTGTCGAGCCCGCCTACCTGCTCTGCTTGAACAGAGCCATTCTGTCGGGACAAGGACTCTGCGCGCTTCCAGATCTCTTCTCCGCCCTTTGAATCTCTGGCGCGAATGTCCACCTTGAAGCCGTAGCGCGACTCACCGACCTCCAAGGCCGCGATGGGCCCCGAGCTCGGATGTAGAGGGTCATTGACATGGGCGCTCGATGAAGACGCCGCATGGCAGGAAAGAACCCGGCGTAGATACGGAGCGTTCATCTCGGGAGTGGCTTTGACGTAGAGCGAAGCTCCCATCGTCTCGACGGGCTGAATGGCGCGGGCTCGGAAGACGCGCTCCTGGACAGGTTTGGCGTCGTAGACAGCTCCAGGCTTGTAGAAATCGCTCAGGACCTGACCACCGTCGGTGAGACTTGCGCAGTTCGCCCCGGTTGAAACGGTCGGTGCGGTTTGAGCGGAGGAGCACGCAGCCAGAGGAAGAACGAGGGCAAAAATCGCGCCTGAGATCCAGAGGCTGGAGCGAACAGAGGGGGTCTTGCGAGAGATAGAGAGAGTTTTCATTTGGGATTCTTTCGTTTGCATTTTTGGAAAATGAATGGGGGTGCTCCGGGCCAAGCCAGGCTGTGGCCGAGCACCTGTGTGGAGGGTTCATTGCGCCGTCGGAAAATCGGTCGCCAAGACTGTGGCGATTCTCGGGATGGACGGCTTCCGTTCTGAAAACGAACGGAACGAAACTCGCGCTTTCCTCAGCCCTTGCGGGAGGAGTCGAAGCGAAGCGAACGCGAGGTGACGCGCCTGAGCGCGCCGTTTAGGTGCGGGGAGGGCGTTCGAGGCCGCGCAGGGATGGCTGTCGGGGTTCTCCCCGGACGGCAGGCAACTCCTGGCGCTCGAAATGAGAAACGGAGCTGTTTTCCTCGGCTGGCGAGACGACGGCTCGTTCTTCTAATTCTTCCTCGAAGGGCTGCTCTTCGCTTTCGCCCTCAGAGCTATCCGGCGCGTCTTGAATGCCGTTCGGATCAGACATGCCGCTGGGAGCAGATACAGGGCCGTTTATAAGGCCTGTGGACGTTTCGCCTTCGGGAGCATCAAAAGCAGCAAGGAAAGTCAAACCGGCCGACCGGTCAGCAGCCACAGCGAGAGTGCTTAGAGCGAGGGTGCTCAGACTGAAAAATGCGATTCCCATGGCAATCAATAGCCCGGAAAGCAGAGTCTTTCTCAGATCGAAACACATCAGAAACAATCTCAGTTTGATCACTCCTTCCACCTCCGTCAAGGGGGGTGAGATGAAAAAGTTCCGCTAGCAGCCCTCATGGAAAATCTCACAGACCCGCGCATCGACTTCGTAGTCGAAGGTGCAGTGCTCCCCCCAGTCACATCCTTCATTGGAATGACAGGCGTCCAGAGGAAGCTGGCAGGCGAAGCTCCCCCACAAGTTTGAAAGGCAGTGATACCCCGAACCGCAGTCCGCATCGGACCGGCACCCATGCACCGGGCTCACAGGGGAGCAGGATCCTATTTCAGCACCGCACCGGCAGAGCTGATTCTCCGCGCAGTCCGCATCCACGGTGCACCCTGGAATGCATTTTCGCCCCCATTCCTGAGGCCACTCGCCGGGGCTGATGCATTCACCGTTTGCATTGAGTTGACCGACCCAGCAGTGATCGTTTTCGCCGCAGTCAGCATTGCTGGCACATTCGTCGAGGACGATCTGATAGTTACTTTCGCCGGCAGCTCCACCTGCATTCATCAGCACCACGTCAGGAAACTCGACGACATTGTTTTGCGGCAGGGTGTTTGGGCATTCCAGGATTTCGGGCCTCCACAGAATGGCCTCTTGGCAACGGAAGTACCCGGTGTCTCTTCCTTCGATGAGAGGCGCGGGGTTGGTACACCCGGCGAAAGAGCCGGTCG
>CAYMQT010000084.1:6253-20473 GCA_964392575.1 uncultured Polyangiaceae bacterium | reverse complement strand
CGGAAGCCAGTCAGGCTCCAGAACTCAAAGTAGAAATCGCCCTCAGCCCCGCCCATCAGCAGCACGGTTTGATGTTTCGGCCTGAGCTCGGGGATGAGGAAGGAATGCTGTTCAGCTGGTCCTGGGAGGGGCCGCGGGCGTTTTGGATGAAGAACACCTGCTTGGCTCTCGACATGCTTTTCCTCGACAAGGCCGGCTATATAGTGGGCATTCTTGAACAAGTTCCGCCCATGAACGAAGTGTCGCGCAAGGTACCTTGCAAAGCAGCCCATGTGCTAGAAGTCCGCGCCGGCTGGACCAGACAATACGGGGTAAAGCCCGGCCAACACGTCAACATCGGGCCCGCATCACCCGCTCCCTAGTCGCTCCTCGGCTCATCATCGCTATCCATCACGCACCATGAAATTTCCGTTCCCCGCTGAGCGTGTCCTTCGCTCCTCTGCTCTTCTCCTCGCCCTCCCGGCCCTTCTTCTCGTCACCCTGTCCGCCTGTGATCCCGCTCCCCCCGAGCCGGCGTCGAAGGAACCGGAGAGCGTGCTCGCACAGCCGACCGAAGCACCCAAAGCCGAGGTGATGAAAGTGGCCACCGTGCCCGTGAGTCCGGATGATCCCGCCGGGGGGAAGTTTTCCATGGCCGACGCGACCGCCGGGCTCCCCGCGACCGGCACATTGACCGCAACCATCGAAACCTCCGAAGGAACGATGACGTGCGAACTCTTCGAAGACAAAGCCCCCATCACCGTCGCAAACTTCGTGGGCCTGGCCCGTGGCCTCCGGCCCTTCAAAGACAAGGGAGAATGGGTCAAACGGCCTGCCTATGACGGAACCACCTTCCATCGCATCGTCAAGGGATTCATGATCCAAGGAGGTGATCCTTCGGGCACAGGAGCCGGGCAGCCCGGGTACGTCATCCCCGACGAGATCTGGCCCGGTGCGCGCCATGACAAGCGCGGGCAACTTTGTATGGCCAACCGCGGACCCAACACCAACGGACAACAGTTTTTCATCATGGACGGCGTCGCCCGCCACCTGGACAAGGGATACACGATCTTCGGTCAGTGCAGTCCTGACTCCGTGATTGAAACGCTCTCGAGCGCAAAGACGAAGGGCGATCGAGCGATCGACCCGCCGACCATCAAGGCCATCACCATTGCTCGGAAAGGTTAGGCGCAGATGCCCCCCACCTTTGTCGTGCGCCTCAAGGAACTGGAGGACGGTCCGAAGGAACTGGAAGGGATCCTGCCTCAGGATTTCCTGAGGCAGCTCCTCACGGATACGGACATTTCGCCCGAACAGGACGGGCGCCTACAAATCGTCCTCACGAAGAACGGCACGGACGTGCTCGTTCAAGGTCGGCTCGACGTCCATATCACCTTGCCCTGCGCCAGAACCCTGGATCCGGCGCGATACCGCCTGCGACCGGAGGTGTTCCTCCTGCTTTCTCCGGCCGCAGGTGAAATTCCTGCCCGGGGCGCCCGGATGCGCGACCGTGGGAAAAAACCTCACAAATCCGGCGGAAAAAAGAGCGGTTGGGAAAGTGACCCTGAGCTTTCCCCGGCTGTGGCGGCGAGCGACACCTATTCTGGCGAGCAAATCGTACTGGATTCGTTCTTGCGAGAGTTCATTTTGCTGGAAGTTCCCATGGTTCCACTCCGGGAGGACTTGCGTGATGTGCTCCAAGCGGCTAACCCTCCGCTCCCCGACGCCAGCGGATCCCCGTCCGAGCAGCCCGAGAAGCCTCTGGACCCGAGACTCTCCCCCCTGCGCGACCTCAAGGCCCGGTTAGAGAAAAAGGAGTAGCCAAGTGGCTCAACCCAAACGACGCACCACCAGCAGCAAGCGCGACATGCGCCGCGCAAACCACGACAAGGTGACAGCCCCCAATCTCGGTGTCTGCCCCAACTGCTCTGCCGCAGTACTCCCTCACCGAGTGTGCCCCTCCTGCGGCCACTACAAGGGTCGGCAGGTCGTCGGCGCGAAGGATTGATGAGCTACGCCTGGTTATTCCCCGGGCAAGGCGCGCAAAAAGTCGGCATGGGTCAGGCGCTCTACGAACAGAGCGCCGCGGCCCGTGAAGTGTTTGCACGCGCGGACGAGGCCCTCGGCTTCAGCATTTCAAAGCTCTGCTTTGAAGGCCCGGACGCAGATCTCATTCTAACCCAAAACACCCAGCCGGCGATCCTCACCACGAGCATCGCCGCTCTGGCCGCCGTTCGTGAAAAATACCCCGAACTGCCTCTGCCTGCCTTTTCCGCAGGGCACTCCCTCGGCGAATACAGTGCCCTCGTCGCGGCCGAAGCGCTCTCGCTGGAAGACGCCGTGCGTCTGGTTCACCTCCGAGGCTCGGCCATGCAGGAAGCCGTACCCTCCGGCCAAGGTAAAATGGCCGCGATCATGGGCGGCGACACCGAGGCCGTCCGGACGCTCTGTCAGGATGCAGCCGAAGGCGAAGCGCTCTCCCCGGCCAATTACAATGCCCCTGGGCAGATCGTCATCGCGGGAGCGGCTGCCGCAGTGGATCGAGCCGTTGCGCTCTCGAAAGAGCGCTCCCTGAAAGCCATCCCTCTCAAGGTAAGCGCTCCGTTCCACTGCTCGTTGATGGCTCCCGCCGCAGAGAAGGTGCGCGACGCCCTCGAACACGTCTCCCTCCGAACGCCCAAGTTCCCCGTAGTCGCCAACGTCACTGCGGAGCCCAACGAGGATGCTGAATCCATCGCTGCGCTCCTCATTCAGCAAGTGGACTCAGCGGTCCTGTGGGACAGTTCGATCACTTCCATGGTTGCCCGTGGCGTGACACGGGCGCTCGAACTCGGGCCCGGTCAGGTCCTCTCCGGCCTCATCAAGCGCATCGACAAGTCGCTCACCGTCAGAGCTGTAGGAGCGCCCCCAGACCTCGACGGACTCGATGCATTTGTCTCCGGACCGTAGACGGGCGTCGCTTCTGGAGGCCAAAACCTCCTCGGTTTGGGGGTGTCTTTGGCTCTCCTTCAACAACTTCCGCCCTGAGAAGAAGAGAAATCCCCTGGTTGAACCACACACGGAGCTATTTTCCCTTCCGTTCAGGTGCCTAGAAAGCTAAACCCGCGGCGCCCGAAGCGCCTTGATCGTATCCCTCATGTTTGACCTCTCTGGAAAATTTGCCCTCGTGACGGGCGGCTCCCGTGGCATCGGTGCGGCCACTTGCAAGGCTCTCGCTGAGCAAGGCGCGTACGTCGTGGTCGGCTACGTCCGCGGCGAGGAAGCGGCACGCGCCACCTTAGTGGAAATCGAGGCGAAAGGTGGCAAGGGCGAGGTCCTCCAGATCGACGCCGGAGATTTCTCCGGGAGTGAACAGGCCGTCCTCGAACTCGCCAAACGGCTTGGGCAGCTCGACATCCTCGTCGTAAGCGCCGGGATTTCCATCGACGGACTCATGATGCGCCTGTCGGAGGAAGACCTCCACAAGACGCTCGCCGTGAACCTAGGCGGAGCCGTCGCTGCGGCGAAAGGCGCCCTCAAATTCATGATGAAGAAGCGCACGGGAAGGATTGTGTTCTTGTCGAGCGTGGTCGGCGAAGCAGGCAACGCGGGGCAGACGGCTTACGCTGCGTCCAAAGCGGGTCTTTTGGGCATCACCAAGAGCCTCGCCCGGGAATACGCATCACGGAATATTACAGTGAACGCGGTCACTCCTGGATACATCGCCACGGACATGACGTCGGCCTTGAATGACGCTCAACGGGCGGCCATGCTGACCGGCGTTCCGCTTGCGCGCCCGGGCACCGCCCACGAAATCGGCGCAACCATCAGCTTTCTGGCCTCAGATGAGGCCGGCTACATCACCGGTCAGGCTATCCGCGTGAACGGCGGAATGTACATGTAAGACACCACCGCTGGGCGCCGAAGGAATCACCCAGCATCCCATTTACCGTCAATCGAACCACATCGAGAACTTTGAGCTCGTTTCGAGCTCCTTGGAGGAACAAAAGCATGTCAGAGGGACGCGACGTACTCGCCGAAGTTAAGAAGATCATCAAAGAGCAACTCGACGTAGAGGAGGCAGACATCAAGCCTGAGTCCTCGTTCATCGACGACCTCGGCGCAGACTCCCTGGGTCTGGTTGAACTCGTTCTGGCCTTTGAAGAGGCCTTCGAGATCGACATTCCCGACGAGGAGACGGAGAAGATCCGCACCGTCAACGACGCTGTGGAGTACATCCAAAAGAACTCCTGACGACTCAAGCCCCAGGAAAATCCATGCGGAGAGTTTTCTGGGGTGGCGGCTCTCCCCTGCCCCGTTACCTGGTTTCAGCCCGGGAGCAGACAGGGGCACAAGTCCTTTTCCTAAAGCTCATTCAAACTCATGGAACGCGTTGTCATCACAGGTCTCGGCCTAGTCACCCCTGTTGGGATTGGCGCCCAGGCAACCTGGGCCGCTCTTTCCTCGGGGAAGAGTGGCGCAGGGTTGATCACGCAGTTTGAGACCGATGAGCGATTCCCCACGCGGATCGCCGCCGAGGTGAAGGACTTCGACCCGACGGAGTTCATGGAGAAGAAGAAGGTCAAAGAGTGCTCTCGCTTCATTCCCTTCTCCCTGGCGGCTACAAAAATGGCCCTCGAAGACTCCGGGCTCGAGCTCACGGACGAAGAACGTGAAAACGTAGGTGTCTTCATCGGTGTCGGCATGGGCGGCCTCGAAGCACTTCAGTTCTGTAGCTTGCAGCTCGAAAGCAAAGGGCCCAAGCGCATCAGCCCGTATCTCATCCCCAGCCTGATTGCGAACATGGCGGCCGGCCAGGTCTCCATCGCACACGGGTTTTGCGGTCCCTCTTTTGCGCACACCAGCGCCTGTTCCTCAAGCGCACACGCTCTCGGGGAGGCGGTCCGGTGGATTCAGTACGGCCGCTCGGAGATCATGGTAGCAGGGGGCGCGGAAGCAACGATCGCCGGCATTGGTATCGCTGGCTTCTCGGCCATGTTTGCCCTCAGCCGACGCAACGACGCGCCAGAGCGCGCGAGCCGCCCTTGGGACGTAGACCGCGACGGATTTCTCTGCGGAGAAGGCGCCGGCACCTTGATCCTGGAGTCCTTGACCCACGCAAAGAAGCGGGGAGCTCATATTCTCGCGGAGGTCACCGGCTACGCCGCGACCAGCGACGGCTACCACATCACAAAGCCAGCGCCGGATGCCAAAGGGGCCATTCGCGCCATGAAGGGTGCTCTCAAGGACGCTCGGCTCAATCCAACACAAATCGACTACATCAACGCCCACGGCACCTCGACCCCCGCCGGCGATCTGGCGGAATCAAGCGCTATTGTCGATGTTTTCGGCGCCCACGCCACCGACAAGAAGCTTTGGGTCAGCTCGACCAAAAGCATGATGGGGCACCTTCTGGGAGGAGCCGGTGCGGTTGAAGCCGCTGTGTGCGTCCAAGCCATCCAAAACGGAACCGTGCCCCCGACGATCAACCTCGACAACCAAGATCCCGAGTGCCCGCTCGATTTCGTGCCCCACGAAGCCCGCCCGCGCACCCTGTCGCACGTGATGAGCAATTCGTTCGGATTTGGTGGCACCAACGCCACGCTCATCCTTTCGCGTTTCGAACAATGACGCATCACCTGCGGAGGGTCACGTAATAGTAAGCCGCCATGCTGTGCCCGTATTGTAAAGAGATGGACAGTCGCGTCGTCGATTCCCGTCTAGCTTCCGCAGGTGCCGCGACCTGGCGTCGGCGCGAATGTGATCAATGCAAGAAGCGCTTCACTACCTACGAGCGTGTGGAGCTCGTCCTGCCGACCATCGTCAAAAAAGACGGCAAGCGCCAACCCTTCGTCCGAGAGAAAGTGCTTAAATCGCTCACAATCGCTTGCAGCAAGCGACCGGTCTCGGGAGAACAACTGGACGAAACGGCGGGAGACATCGAACAGGAACTCGCGCTTCTCGGTGAGAAAGAAATCCCCGCCGGACTGATTGGCGAGCGGGTCATGAAGCGCCTCAAGGACCTCGATGAGGTCGCCTATGTTCGCTTTGCTTCGGTCTACAAGTCTTTTCGTGACATTGATGAATTCATGAGTGAAGTCGGGAGCCTTGTACGGACCCGACCGGAGAACGAGTAGGGTTTCCCTCTAGCTTCTCAGTTTTCTATTTCGTAGGTTCCGACCCGTGAGTCCCTTTGATGAACAGCTGATGGCGCGAGCCCTTGCGGTCGCCAAGCAGGGCGAACCGTCACCCAATCCGCACGTCGGGTGTGTCATCGCCTACGTGAGCGGAAAGGAGCCGGTGTTGATCGCCGAAGCCCACCACGATGAGGTGGGCAAAGACCACGCAGAGCTAGCCGCGCTGAAGGCGGCAGGAGACCAGGCAAAAGGGGCCACGGTGTATGTCAGCCTTGAGCCCTGCAACCACGACGGCCGTACCGCGCCTTGTGTCGACGCTCTCATCGCCGCCGGGGTCGCCCGGGTCGTCATCGGATGCCGCGACCCCAACCCCAACGTCCTTGGCGGCGGAGTGGAAAAGCTCGTGGCTGCTGGCATTCAAGTGGATGTGGGGGTTCTGGGCGACCAGGCCAAACGCCTGATTGAACCCTGGGAAAAATTCATCACCACAGGCCGCAGCTTCCTCGCGCTCAAATTGGCGCTCTCTCTCGACGGACGCATCGCGACGAAGACCGGAGATTCCAAGTGGATCACTTCGAAAGAGTCGCGGGCCTTCTCCCATGAACTCCGGGCGCAAAGCGACGCTGTGATGGTCGGGATCAACACCATCATGACGGACGATCCGCGGCTCACGGTGCGCAACGCCGCCGGCCGCAACCCCATTCGGATCGTGGTCGACAGCAAACTGCGTCTCCCGCTCGACCGAAATGTGGTCAAAACAGCACGCGACGTCCCCACCTGCGTCCTGACCACCCAGGATGTCGAGACAGATCACGAGCGCGCCCTCGCCGACGCCGGACTCAACATCATCAAACTTCCGCCAACAGCAGAAGGTCGCTGTGACATGAACGCCGTTCTTCACGAACTCGCCAAGCGAGAAGTGGTCAGCGTCCTTTGCGAAGGCGGCGCCGAGCTCGCAGGAAGCCTCTTGGCGGGTCGATTGATCGACCGCATGTACGCGTTCGTCGCACCTCTCTTGTTGGGTCCCCGAGGGCGCGCCGGCGCCGTAGACTGGGCAGGGCCGGACAGCATCAGCGGAGCGCCCAGGATCCAGAATCCGAAATGGGAACTACACGGCAACGATGCTCTCGTGAGCGGCCGCATAATTTACGGCATAAGCTCCGAGGAATAAGCCTGAGCAGAAACTCCCTTCGTTTGCCCGCCCCTGGGCCAGGTGATACGGATCGTGGGTCATGGCCACCCTCCCCATCCTTGCCTATCCCGATCCGATCCTGAAGCAGGTCGCAGAGCCCATTTCGGAAGTCACTGACGAAATCAGGCAGCTCGCTGAAGACATGGCCGAAACGATGTACGATGCGCCCGGTGTTGGCCTCGCTGCCAATCAAGTGGGTGTCCTCAAGCGCATCTTCGTCATCGACATCTCCGATGAGGAGGGACCCAGCGATCTCAAAGTTTTCATCAATCCTGAAATTCTAGAGCTGGACGGGGAGCAAGTGTACGAGGAGGGATGTCTCTCCTTCCCGGGCGCAGCAGAGAGCATCAAGCGCGCAGCGACGGTCAAGGTGCGTGCTCTGGGACTCGATGGAGTCCCCTTCACCCTTGAAGCCGACGGTCTTTTGGCCGTCGCGATCCAACATGAAAACGACCATTTGAATGGCGTTCTAATGATCGACAAAGTGGGCTCGCTGAAGAAGCGGAAGATCAGTCGACAGGTGCAGAAAGCTCTCGCTGAAAGCCGCGCCTAGAACCCCGGCTCAAAAATCCACGCCCCCGCTCAGCGCGCGGGCCCGCGGACGAACAGCGAAGAATCCACTTTCATCCCCAGGGCCTGGAGCTGACCCACGACGCTGGGTGTGTGCCCCGACGGGGTGAAGGTCCCTTCTACAGCTCCCCCGGCTGCGACGCGGGAGACCACAAAACGGAAGATGTCGCTGACGTGGACCCCGCCCGCCCCGTTGGCGCTCAACTCCCCGATGCGCAGCACCCGCACGCGGCCGTCGCGTAAACGTGTCACTTCGATCACGACGTCAAACGCCGAAAGGAGCCAACCAGCCGCCGCCTCGAGGCTCATGCCCGGTCGTTCCGCAACAATATCCGCGGGTAAGCGGAGAAGACCGCGGCTGAGGTTGGCCGCATGCAGCGCGGCGAGCAGACCACTCATCCCGGAACCGGTGGCTTCGAGAGTTGCCGCGGCGAGTTCAGGAGTGGACAGAGTGACGGCTAGACGGGTCTGGGGAATGCTCGAAGCGATCTCCAAGAGTCGCCTCGCTTCGCCCTCATACGCGGAGACATCGAGACGAACACTGCCTTCGCCATGAGCTGCCACCTCGTCAAAATCCGTTGCCGTGACGATGCGCTCGTGCGTCGCACTGGAACACAAGGCTGAAAGCACGATGTGCGCCCCCTCATCGCGGGGTCCCACCACAAGCAGATTCAAACGGCCGGCGACACAGTGGGATAAAAACGTCGCCATCGCTCGCGAAATCGCACCTCGACGGACGAGATCATCCAAGGTGCTAGCAATGCGCCGGGGCTTTCGGATCGTGAGAAGAGGTCCCCCGGGACTGACTTTGCCATGAACGATAGAAAGCCGCGTTCCGTCGGACAGAGTCCGATCGAGCACGACCGCGTCGTCGGCGTCGGTACCATGCTTGAGGCAGAGCCGCCCTATGGCTAAATCAAAAGTCCAGGCCGATGAAAAACCTGGAGGGAAAACCTGCTGCCGTCCATCTCGTGTACCGGCAAGCTCGTCGAAGCGGGCTGCGCTAATCATGGATACCGCCGGGTCAGCCAGCAATTCTCCCAGAGGTCCCAGGTGCAGCAGTTCCTCGATCGCCTGATCCGCCACTGCTTCGGCCGACGTTCCGACCGGGATCTGGCCGTCGACCTGCATCTTGTCGACAGCCGCCTCGACCGCCTCCGAAAGGCGACTTGCCAAATCGGCTTTGGGGCTGAGGGAGGGCCGCCCCAGCTCATCCGTCACGGCCGAAATGGCTTCACCAACGGCCCTTCGGTGCCCAGAGGCCATATCACCGAGCCTTTGGCCCGAGCTGCTTGATTCCACGGGTGGTTCGGAGATCCCGCGGGGCACCGATGGTGGAGCGGAGGACGTGGAGGAAGGGCTTACCGTGGACTGACTGCTGCGCGCTGCCTGAGAGGGCCGGACGATTTCATCCGGCTGACTCCGGCGCTCGAGAGGATCAGGAGCCGCGGTGGTATGGGCTGAATCTGGTTTGATGGTGTACGCATCTGTCAGCTCGTGGAGACCGGTGGGAGTGAGCGGTGCCTCCTCGTCGTCGAGAGGTTCCGTGGGGATGATGCGAATGACGAAATCCCCTACATACACGCGATCATCTTCGCGGATGATCGTGGCCTGCGCGATCCTCCTCCGGTTGACGTAGGTGCCGTTGGTGCTGTTGAGATCAGCGACGATAAAACGACCTTCCCTGTAAAGGATCCGAGCATGCCGCTTGGAAACGTTTCCCTTGGGGAGGACGAGATCGTTTCCTTGGACGCGGCCCAAGGTGATCTCTGAGGCACGAAAGAACTGCCTCCGTTCCGCTCCACCCTTCTCAGAGACGAGGAGTGTAAACTGAAGTGCCTCGGGTGCGGGATCGGCGTTCACAGAGTCTCAGATCTCCCAGTCCCCACGCACGTTGTCAATTCGCGGCGAGGGGATGGTCGTCAGCCTACCGGACCGACACGACCTAGGAGGGGGGTTCTATTCAGCAGGTGCCTGGCTACGTACTTCTGACGCAACCAGGGAGAGCAACTCCCCGGCGAAGGCCATGATGTCCGTATCCGTCAGGCCACCCTCCCGCAGCTCTCGATAGGTGCTCCGCGCCAAAATCCCGGGGGCTTCCTCCCGTAGAATTTCTGGGCTTCGGCTCTGTCCTTGTACTTGTGCTGACAATTTGCTTGTTCTCCTGAGGGCTCCGCAGGGCAGGTGGTCATACCACTGACGGATCGAATCACACGCACTCAGCGCGTGCTGCGCCCCACCCTTCAAGATTAGTGCCGAAACGGCCAAATTTATAAAATTCGGCCTAGGAGCGTCGGTCCGCTTGACCGGTTTCAGTGAGACTGGCCAAAGTCGCGAAAACGCTTATGCACTTGAGCGAGTGTGACGACCGGTTCGTACGCAGTCCTCATAAGATAGGTCTGACCAGCAGTCAGTTCAGATACTGATCGACGAGCTCACGGGGAGGACGATCCACTCGGCAGAGTATGCTCGTGATGAGCTCTCGACCCCCTTCGGAAAAGTAGAGGGCTTCCCCAACCGAAGGCGACTCAGGGACAGGCACCGCCACCCCATTCTTGAGTACCTTCACGCCGCCTGAAAGCGCTCGTCCAACTGCCAGATGACCCTCGAGCCAGGACTCCGTCCGGCGGTCGCGAACGGCCATGCACACACCCCTGTGGAGAAAATACTCGGTATTGCGAGTCACGAACCTCTGATTGAGGCGCCTTTCATTATTAGTGGAATTTTCTTTGAATTTCATGGTTGCAGTTTCGGACAAGACGCGGCCATGGGGAAAGTTCTTGTCTACAAAAACCTACATGTAGGCATTTCTCCTCTCCCGAGGACCCACTGCATCGATGGCCCCCCTCTGTCTGGGCGACTCTCCCCCGACCAATGCCCTCGCCGAAGAACCAGCATCACGCCGGAGTCTCTTCACGGGACGCACCGACAAGGACCTCCCAGTCTCCCTCGGAAGCACTCACCTCGACCTCGACTGACCCCGAGAATCTAAAATGTGATCGTTTCATGAGAAGGCGCGCAAGTCTGCGTCTACTGGTCACCAAATGAAAACCGTCATCGCGGAATGAACAGAGTGCGCGAAGACCCGACTGCTTACGCTCTTGATCTTCTCGTGAAAACGCCCGGCAGTCGACACGAAAGCTCAATCCGGTGGAGGGCCTGCGGTGGAGATTGAAGAGAAATCTATCTCCCACCGCAGGGCGGATTCGCCTGGACTCCGAGCGCACCTTGCCGTGTACCCCAGACCCAACCAACAACGGGTATGCGTCCTGCGCTTTGTCGATCCTGACTCAGCAAACGAGATCCCAAGGAACCCCAGCAGGCACCGTTTCAGCACGGGCTTTCCGCTGTACACTTTCGTTCTTCTTCGCCCGGACCGCTCTCGCAAGCAAGCAAGGCCCCTTTCGTCAATACGGATCAGCTGCTCAGATGTTCGCCTCCCGGGGCGCGCTCACGCCTTTCGGTGAGTGCTGGTGCGCGGGCGACAAACCTCGCTCTCTCGCCCCACCGTTGACAGCGCGCGACCAAGTTGGCTGGATGCGCGCTCACTCCCAGGCGCTCGATGACTCGGAAGAAGAAACCTGAAGACAAGATCATCCACGTGGTCTTTGGACCCGGCGGCGGTCGGTTCAACCCGGCGGACTTCGCACGGAACCGGGGCACGAGTGTAGAGTCTTCAGCCCAAGACCGGGATGCGGTCAGTGAGGTGTTCACGCGAGGGGAAATTCAACGCCTCATCGGCCTGTCCGATTCGAAGCTGCGCACCCTCGACAAAGCCGGAGTGGTCTCCCCCAGCGCACGGCGGCGAGGTCGCCGTGCTTACGACTTTTCTGATCTGATTGCGCTGCGCGCTGCCAAATCGCTCTTCGATCAAAACGTGCGCCTGAGGGACGTCACAAGAGCGGTGACCCTCCTGCGCAAAGAGCTGCCCAAGCTGAAGAGCCCGCTGCACGAACTTCGCATCGTCTCCGAGGGAGGCAAACTCGTCGTGCAGACCGAACTCGGAGGCTACGAACCAATCACGGGACAGATGATGCTCCATCTTGAGGTCAGGGAGCTGCGAGAAGACATCGTGCGCGTCCTCCGGCCGACGGCAGGGCGTGAGCGAGCAAAACAAGCCTACGATCTCTATCTCAAGGCAAGCCAGCTCGACGAAGATCCAAACACGATGGACGAGGCGGTGACCCTCTACGAAAAGGCTATTGAACTCGATCCGTGGTTGGCCATCGCGTACACCAACCTGGGCAACATCGCCTTCCGACGTCAGCAGATCGAGATGGCTGAAGAGCGCTACCGTAAAGCTCTCACCGTCGACTCTCATCAGCCTGAGGCTCAGTACAACCTCGGGTATTTGATGCTGGAGAGAGGGAAGCCTCAGGAGAGCATCCAGTATTTTCTGGGAGCTCTTGAAGCTGATCCTCAATTTTCCGACGCCTACTTCAACCTAGCCATGGCTTACGAACAATCGGGACATCCCGAGCAGGCCCGGCCCCTGTGGCAGAGCTACATCGCGCTCGAACCCCAGGGCACCTGGACGGACATCGCTCGGCGGCATCTCTAGATAGAGCACGTGCTCTAAAAAAGAGGTGCTCTAGACCCGAGCCTGACGCCTACTTCTGGCTCAGGCGGTGAATCATGGGCATTTGGGAACGTACCTCGGCGGTCACTCGGTCATCGAGATCCCAAAGCACGAACCCAGGACCGGGAGCCGTCCGCTCCGCGGAAATCCTGCCCCAAGGATCGACGATCATCGCATGGCCAAAGGTTTTCCTCTCCTGAGGGTGTGTTCCTTCTTGTGCAGCCGCAACGACCCAGCACTGAGTCTCGACGGCGCGAGAACGGAGCAACAAATGCCAGTGCGCCTCCCCCGTTGTCGAGGTGAAGGCGGCAGGTACGGTGAGGACCGTGGCACCTGCTTGGCGCTCAGCCGCGTAGATCTCCGGAAACCTTAAATCATAGCAGATGGAAAGACCGAAGATCATCTGACCCAGCTGAACCACAACCGGACCAGTGCCTGGGCTGGTCGCGCGGGACTCCTGCCACTCGATCCTGTCTTTTAGGGTCCCGTCTTTTAGGCTGACGTCAAAGAGATGCACCTTGCGATAGAGGCCGACCACCTCCCCCTCTGCACTGAAGGCCACACTCGTGTTGAACGGCCGACTCGGATCGTCGCTCTTTTCTGCCATCCCTCCCGCGATGAGATGGACCCGATGCGTACACGCAAGTTCCGCGAGTCTCGAAAGGATCGGCCCAGGTGTTTCCGGTGCTTCTGCGTGCTTGGCCTTTTCCTCCTCAGGTCCGAAAAAGGCGAACGCTTCCGGTAGAACGCAAAGCTCGGCTCCTTCACGAGCCGCCCTTTCGACCTGACGAGCAGCTTCACTCAGATTCTCTGCGACGTCATCCTGGCTGGTCAGCTGAATTGCGGCAACTTTCATGGGTACAGAGAACCAATGGTAGCCTCGATTCGGACTCGGTAAAAAGCTAGGCTCGGAGGGCCGATGAATGACGCCAGCACGGGAGCGATGCAGAACTTCCAGGGACACCTCCCTCCGGGCGGCGTCGACGCAAAACCTGGACTCGTGCTGCTTTATGCGGAAGGCTATGGGGCACTCCGGGCGGCTTTCCCTCTGTCGCTCGGAGCCTGCGTTTTGGGTCGAGACGTCAGCGCAGACATCGTCCTGCCGGTCACGGCGGTCTCACGGCGGCACGCCGAAATCACTCATCGACGCGGTACGTTTTGGGTGCGCGATCTCGGCTCGACCAACGGCACGCTCGTGGACGGGCTACGTGTCGACGAGTGTGCTCTAGAGGCGAACTCTGAAGTGCGTGTCGGTGATGCAATCTTCAAGTTCGTCGATCGAGCGGCCGAGCAGTACGGGGGATACCTTCTGGACGGCACGATGGCTGATTCAGCAATGCGCCTCACCAAAGACCCCTCAGCTCTGATCGGGGGGTACCAGATGGACATGCTGTCCGCCGCGCTTGAACGCATCGCCGCAAGCGAACTCTCCGTCCTGATCTTGGGTGAGAGCGGCACCGGAAAGGAAGTCGCTGCTCGGGAACTGCACGCAAAAAGCGGACGTCCGGGGCAGTTCTCCGCCGTCAACTGCGCGGCTCTCCCCGACACCCTCATCGAGAGTGAACTGTTTGGCTACAAGAAAGGTGCCTTCTCAGGTGCTGACCGTGACAAGACGGGCCTCATCCAGGCCGCTCACCGGGGCACTCTGCTTCTCGACGAGATCGGAGACATGCCCCCTGCGGCCCAGGCCAAACTCCTACGGGTTCTTCAGTCGAAGGAAGTTCTTCCTTTGGGAGCTACTCGCGCCGAGCCGGTCGATGTACGTGTCGTAGCCGCCACCCATC
>CAYMQT010000084.1:0-6243 GCA_964392575.1 uncultured Polyangiaceae bacterium | reverse complement strand
CGCGATCTCAGTCGCTTGCAGAAAGAGGGCAAGTTCCGCAGGGACCTGTTTGCCCGGCTCAACGAATTTCCGGTGATGCTCCCTCCCCTCCGCGATCGAAAGGAAGATCTTCTTCAGCTTTCGCGCTTCTTCCTGAAAAAATACGGGCGGCAGGAGCTTTCCTTGTCCTTTCCCTTCATGGCTGGGCTTCTCCACCACGACTGGCCCTACAATGTTCGCGAACTAGAGTCTGCTATCAAACGCGCTGCCGCCCTTTCTGACACTCCTGTTCTTTCGGAGAAGCACCTTCCCGATAGCGTCAAGCAAGCGATCCTGGACTACGCCTCCGCTCCACGACTTTCGCAGATCACCGTCGAGGCACCCGAGGAGGAAGTCCTCCGCTCCATGCTCAAAGAAGAAGCGGGAAACGTCGCCGCCGTCGGCCGACGTCTGGGAAAGGCCCGCATGCAGATCCACCGTTGGATGAAGAAATACCGCATCGAAGCCGAGGACTACCGGTAGAGCCCAACCGCCTTGACCAGGCCAGTGTCGCCGGGCTACCGCTCATCCCGAAATCGGCTCGAGGACACACTTGGCAACACGACGCTCATCACGAGAGACACAGAAAAAGGCGACTTCCGGAAAAAGCGAGAAGAAGTCAAAGAAGAAGGCGGCTGCGGCAGGCGCGAAGTCCACCTCTCAACAAGACCCCTTCGAGTCCGCCTCCGGAGAGCCTGCCCCGCTCCACGACATCGCCCAGGCCCGCTATCTCAACTACGCCCTGTCTGTCATCACCTCGCGCGCGCTACCCGACGTGCGAGACGGCCTCAAGCCGGTCCAGCGCCGCATCCTCTACACGATGTGGCAACAGCGTCTGACTGCGGAAGCCAAGCATCGAAAATGCGCCAAGGTGGTAGGCGACGTGATGGGCAACTACCATCCGCACGGGGATGCGGCGATCTACGATGCGCTCGTTCGCATCGCTCAGCCGTTCTCCCTGCGCGTTCCTCTGGTCGATGGTTCCGGAAACTTTGGCTCCTTGGACGGCGATGCCGCCGCAGCCATGCGATACACCGAATGCCGCTTGGCGGCAGCAGCCGGGCCGCTTCTGGAAGAACTCAACCAAGACACGGTCGCCTTTCGCCCCAATTACGATGGAACGAAACAGGAGCCCGTCGTCCTTCCGGCAAAAGTCCCCAATCTCCTCATCAACGGTGCCAGCGGCATCGCCGTGGGAATGGCGACCAACATTCCGCCGCACAACCCCGACGAGATTTGCCAAGCGAGCATTCGGCTCCTTGACGCCTTGATGGAGGACAAGGAGCTCAGCAACCGGGAGCTTTGCCGCACCGTCAAGGGCCCGGATTTCCCCACAGGCGGTCAACTGATCTCGACCCCTGAGGAGATCAAGCAGGTGTACGAGACTGGCCAAGGCACCCTGAAACTCAGGGCCACCTGGGAAACCGGAGGCGACGCGCGCGGACCTCAATTGATCATCATCACGAGCATCCCCTACAGCGTGAACAAGGCCGTCTTGGTCGAGCGGATTGCTGAAGTCGTCACCTCTCGGAAGATGCCTCTGATCGTCGACGTACGCGACGTCTCAGGTGAAGATGTGCGCATCGAGCTAGAGCTCAAAAAGGACGCCGACCCTGAAAAGGTCCTCGCCTATCTTTACAAGAACACACCGCTCCAAACAAACTTCTCCTGCAACCTCACTTGCCTCGTGCCGACAGAAAATGAGGAAGTGGGAAGGCCGGAGCGTCTCGATCTACAGTCCATCCTCTGGCATTTTCTTCATTTCAGGCTGGATGTGGTCACCCGCCGCCTGGAACACGAACTCCGAGCCCTGCAAAAGCGGATCCATATCCTCGAAGGGTTTGAAATCATCTTCGATGCGCTGGACGCGATTTTAAAGCTCATCCGTCAAAGTGAAGGGAAGGCCGACGCAGCGCAGAAGATCATTTCTCGCTTCAAGCTGGACGCTGAACAGACCGACGCCATCCTTGAACTCAAGCTCTATCGCCTGGCGCGCCTGGAAATCCTCGTGATCCAGAAAGAACTTTCCGAGAAGCGAAAGCGCGCTCGTGAAATCAAGAAACTGCTCGGCGAGCAGTCGGGCCGCGGCAGGTGGGCGATTGTGCGTGAGGAACTGACGGAGGTAGCGAGCGCCCTTCGTGTCTCCGGAGGCAAACGTCGAACGTTGATCGAAACGGCCGGAGACGCGCCGGAACTCTCTGCCGAGGATTTGATCATCGCTGAGGATGCGCATGTGCTCGTCACTACGGACGGTTGGCTCAAACGCCAGCGCGAAATCAAGGATCTTAAAAGTACCCGGCTCCGAGAGGGTGACGGTGTGCTGGCGTGTTTCCCTGCCTCAACGACCGCTACCTCCGTTTTCTTCTCCAATTTCGGCACGGCCTACACCCTCCGGATTGCCGACGTGCAAGCGACGACGGGGTACGGGCAACCGATCCAAAAGCACTTTAAGCTCAAAGATAGCGAGAAGATCGTGGCAGCCTTCTCTCTCGACAAACGTCTCGTCGGCGACCTCAGTGAGGTGGAAGGGTACTTCCCAGAGACCTTCGGGTTTGCCGCCACGAGCGACGGCTTGGCCGTCACATTTCCGGTCAATTCCTTCGCAGAGCCAAGCACCAAAGCTGGTCGACGCTACATGAAGCTCAACAAGGATCAGGAAGTCGTTTCTGCTGATCTCGTGCAAGGAGACGAGTCCATCATTGCCGTGACGATGGACCGACGTGTCCTCATCACTGAGGTAGAACAGGTCAGCTTCCTCTCGAGTCCCGGCAAAGGGGTGTCGCTGATCAAGTTGGGAGCGGGCGATCGCGTCCTTGCGGTCAAAGCCGCCTCTTCACCCACGGATACTCTGACCGTCAAGACGAGCCAAGGTGGAGAGCAACGCATCAACACGGCAAAGTACGAAGTTTCCACCCGAGGAGGCCGCGGTCGCGAGATCATCAAACGTGGACGTCTTGTCGAGGTGATTCCCGAGTCCGTCGAAAACCCGGAGATCCTGGAGTAAGTCATGGCAGAAAACTACAGCGCAAAGGACATCACGGTCCTCGAAGGGCTCGACCCCGTCCGCAAGCGTCCCGGTATGTATATCGGTGGAGTCGGCGCCTCGGGCCTGCATCACTTGGTCTGGGAAATCCTCGACAATTGCATCGACGAGGCGATGAACGGATACGCATCCGACATCAACGTCACGCTCCACAAGGACGGTCGTAGCATGACGATCTCCGACAACGGACGCGGCATCCCGGTCGATATGCACCCCAAACTCAAGCGTTCCGCGCTCGAAATCATCTTCACGACCTTGCACGCCGGCGGAAAGTTTGAGGGACAAAACTACAAGACTTCAGGCGGCCTGCACGGCGTGGGAGCCTCTGTCGTCAACGCTCTTTCAACCAAACTAATTGCGACGGTCAAGCGCGACGGCGCGGAGCACACCCTTGAATTTTCTCGCGGCGCCGTCCAGGGCAAGCTCACCAAGAAGAGCGGCGTGCGCGGCACCGGCACGAGCGTCTATTTTCACCCTGATCCGACGATTTTCCCGCGCACTGACTTCAACGCAGACACCATCCGAGAAAGAATCGACGTCGCCAGCTTCCTGCATCGCGGACTCAAGATCCATTTCCTGGATGAAAAAGAAGGCAAGAAGGAGACCTTCTTTCACGAAAATGGCATCCGGGATTATGTGACACGGCTGCGCGAAGACCGCCGCGCCAAACCCGTCCACGAAGCAAGCTTCCTCATCGAGAAGGATGCAGACCCCGGCATCTTCGTGGCTTTGATCTGGACCGAGTCGACGGATGAGTACGTCAAAAGCTACGTCAATGGCATTCCAACAGGCTCTGGCGGCACCCATGAGAACGGACTCCGATCCGGGATGGCCAAGGCCGTGCGCAACTACATGGAGACCCACAACCTCACTCCTCGTGGAGTGACCGTCTCCACCGACGACATCCGCGAAGGATTGATTGCGGTCCTCAGTACGTTTGTGCGTGAACCTCAGTTTCAAGGGCAAACAAAAGACCGGCTCAACAACCCCGAACTGACTCCGGCCGTGGACTCCGCCGTTCGCCCGGCTCTGGAGGGCTGGTTGAACAACAACCGCACCGCTGCCGAACAAATCATCGCCCGCATCATTTTGGCGGCGCGGGCTCGTGAGGCGTCACGCGCTGCTTCCGCCAGTATTTCCCGCAAAACAGCCACCAGCGGCAAGCTGACTCTGCCCGGAAAGCTCGCCGATTGCAGCCAGAAAGACCGTCGCAATACGGAGCTGTTCATCGTCGAAGGGGACTCTGCAGGAGGCTCGGCAAAGCAGGGGCGCGAACGCACCCGACAGGCCATTCTTCCCCTCCGAGGCAAGGTACTCAACACGGAATCCCTTGCGCTCTCAAAGGTACTCGAAAACCGGGAACTCGCCGATCTCGTGACTGCCATGGGTTGTGGCATCGGATCTGCGTTCGATTTGAGCAAGCTTCGCTATGAGCGGGTGATCCTGCTTGCTGACGCGGACTCAGACGGACACCACATCACGACCCTGCTCCTGACTTTCTTTTATCGCCATCTCTTGGAGCTCATCCGCGCCGGACGTGTCTTTGTCGCGGTCCCGCCCCTGTATCGGATCGACATCGGAAACGAAACGTACTGGGCCGCAGATGAGATCGCACGAGAGAATATCATCACCAATCACGCCAAGGGCAACCGGAAGGCCGACGTCACTCGATTCAAGGGACTCGGGGAGATGATGCCCAAGGTTCTCTGGGACACCACGCTCAACCCAAAGAAGCGGAGACTTCTTCAGGTGCAGATTGCAGACGGCCTCGAGACGGATCGCATCATGAATGATCTCATGGGAAAAGACGCCTCCGCACGCTTTCGCTTCATCATGGAAGGGGCTGAGAGGGCCGAAGGACTCGACGTTTGAGTTAACTCCGCGGCCTCACAAGCAAAAATGCCCCTTCTTTACCCGACTTCGCTTGAGACAGGAGCCGCTCTGGGGTAACGCCGTGGCCCCGGGGCCTCCTTTGGGCCTCCAGTGACGGATTCGACCCCCTACGCCCCGTCCTCTGACGTCCATGCCTGCTCCACCCGACGAAACCGCGCTGCCCCTGTGCTCGGCACCCTCGCGTCTTCGGGCCTATGCATACGCCGTCGGTTGTGCGCTCATCCTGCTCGCAACGAGCGTAGGTGCTCAGACTCCTCCCCCTCCCACCGCTCCCACTACGCCCGCGGAAAGCGCCGAGGCTCCTCAAGCGGACACAGCTGCGAGCCCGCAAGAGGGCGAAGAGGCCCAGAGCGCCGACCCGAGCGTACCGCCCCTCGCGGCTGGACCCGAAAGCGAGGAAGAGAAGAAAGAACCAGAAGTCGATCCAGCAGCGGTCCCTCTGCCCTCCCTGAACCTCAGCGACCTCGACGAGGCAGAAGGCATGACCGTCCGCCGCATTGATGTCACCGGCAATCGTCGCATCGCCGCCTCAGACGTCAGTAGCTATCTGCGCATCAAGGTCGGCGAACCTCTCCGCAAAAAAGTACTGCGAAGGGACGTCGAGGAACTTTGGCGCTCGGGATTTTTCGACGACATCGAAGTCGATCTCAAGATCAGCCAGGGTGACGTCACCCTGCGTTTTCACGTGCAAGAGCGCCCGACCATCTCCGCCGTTGTCTTTGAGGGCAACGAGGAGATCGACACGGACGATCTGTCCGAAGGCATCGAAGTCAAGACGGACACGGTTCTGAGCCGACCCGCACTAGGACGCGCGGCCCAGAAGATCCGCGACATGTACGCCGAGCAAGGATACTTCCTCGCGGAGGCGACCTTTGAGGTCGAAAAAGAACGAAACAACAAGGTCACCGTTCGTTTCACCATCACTGAGCATTCTCAGGTTTCCGTCAAGAGAGTGACTTTCATCGGCAACGAAGAAATCTCTACCGAGGAGCTGCGCAAAGTGATGTTCACGGGCAACCCCGGGATCATGGGGTTTGGGTCTGGTGGGCCCTTCCGACAAGACGCATTTGAGCGAGACATCGCGATGGTGAGTGCGATGTACTACGACCGTGGCTACCTCCAAGTCTCGGTCCATACCCCGCGGGTCATGCTCACGCCGGACAAGAGCGGCATCGAAGTCTCGGTCACGATCGACGAAGGTCCTCGCTTCAAGATCCGCCAGCTCCGGGTCTTCGAGATGGGCCCCGACGGAGCAGAGGTGGATCCCATCGGTGGTCGCCGCGCGCTGC
>CAYMQT010000083.1:3029-20484 GCA_964392575.1 uncultured Polyangiaceae bacterium | reverse complement strand
CAACAGGCGGCAGCACGGGGCAAGGGCTGGTGACCCTGGGTGACGATTGCTCCTCGCCGGGAACCTTCGCGTGCGCGGGGAACAACCAGAAGTTGGCTCTCATCTGCGGTGCGGCTGGGACTTGGGATTCCCGCGAGACGTGTAGCGGGGATGCGTTGTGCGATTTCAATCCGGGCCCAAACGAGGGGACATGCCGGGTGCCGCTTGCGGAGTGCCTGGATGGGGCTGTGCACGTTTGTGAGGAAAATGAAGTCGCAAAGTGTCTAGAGGGAGGGTTCGAGACCACGCTTGTAGAGGAGTGCGATGAGGGCTGTGCGGACGGAACATGCGTTTGGGTGGACGATCCGTGCCCCGAGGTAGGAGTCGCTTGCATAGATGAGGGTTGTGCGATTCCAAGCGATGCCTGCTGGGCGCGTGAAGACTGCGAGAACCATCATTGGTCTGGCTCAGTTTCTGAAAGTACGGTCACCGGTGTGCGGCTCCCTATGACCGGGCTCTGTACTGCAGAAGCGTGCGATCGAGAGGTGTTCATTGCCGGCATTACCTCCGATCAACCAGAACAGTCCCTTCGTTATACCGTGGGGCCCGGATGGGGAATGATTCCATTCGATGCTCTCGCCCTTGAGAGACTCTGCGACGATACAGTTGAGCAGTGTCTTATCTTGCCCCCGACTCAAAGCGAGTATCGGGGCGCCGTCCTCGTTCCGCTCTTCGAAGACACCGTCATCCGCAACTTAAAGGTCGAAGTCGTCGAGCCCGGGACGACGTGCGACTGAGGAGAACGATGAAACACTTTGCGCGCCAACGATCATCAACCCTTGTTGCGACACTCGTCATGTGTGTTGTCGCCGCATGCGGCGGCAAGTCTTCCACGGACGACAACGTCGAAAGCAGCACCGGAGGCTCAGGTGACGGTGATGGCGACGGCATGGGAGCCAATACCGGTGACGGTGATGGTGACTCGCCACGAGGGTCTGGTGGGAGCGGTGGCACCGGAGGCTTCACGTCGGAAACAGGAGGTCAAGATCCTGGAACCGGAGGCGACATGCCCACCGGCGGGAGCCCGGGGCAGGTGCTGGTGACGTTGGGTGACGACTGCTCGTCGCCCGGAAGCTTTGCGTGCGCGGCGAACAACCCGAAGCTGGCGCTCATTTGTGGAGGCGACGGAGAGTGGGAATCCCGCGAGACGTGCAGCGGAGATGCGCTATGCGATTTCAACGCGGGGTCAAACGAGGGAACGTGTCGGGTGCCGCTTGCGGAGTGTACTGAAGAAGGGATGCTCGTTTGCGAAGGCAAGGACGTTTACCAATGCAATGACGGGGGCTTCGAGACGACGATGGTTGAAGCATGTGGTGAAGGGGAAGGATGCGTGGACGCGGAGTGCATTTGGGTGGCGGATGAATGCGCAGAAGACAGTTCGGAACAGATGCTCTTCAATTGCTCGGGTGACGAATGTGCGGGGTGGACAGACGCGGCATGCTTCGCCTGTGGTTGGTCAGGGGCCATGCAGGAAGACGGAACAAGTATTGTTCGCCTGCCAACTACTGCATGTTCCACCGAAACATGTGGGCGCAGCTACTATCTTGCTGTTATTACTGCTTTTGACAATTCTCCCGACAAGCCGCTTCGGGTGAGCGTTGGCGCTGGCTGGGGGTTGATTCCGTATGAGGAGGGCAACTGGAACGTTTGTGAAAGCACCGTTGAAGGGTGCGTGATTGTTCCGCCACGAACGATGGATAATGATCGCGGAGCTATTCTCATTCCCCTTTCCGAAAACACCGTCACCCGCAATCTGGTGATGGAAGTCGTCGAGCCCGGCACGACATGCGACTGAGGAGAACGATGAAACACTTTGCGCGCCAACGACCATCAACCCTTGTTGCGACACTCGTCATGTGTGTTGTCGCCGCATGCGGCGGCAAGTCTGCCACCCATAACAACGGCCCTGACACGGGAGGTTCTTCCGGTGACGGTGACGGCACCGGTGCGAGCACTGGCGATGGTGACGGTGACTTGTCTGGTGGGAGTGGTGGCCACGGCGGTAGTACTGGAGGAGGCACTTCCACCGGAGGCACCCTGCCGACGGGTGGCACAAACGGGCAAGTGCTCGTGACGTTAGGTGACGACTGCTCCTCACCCGGGAGCTTTGCGTGCGCGGAGAGCAACCCGAAGCTCGCGCTCATTTGCGATGGGGATGGCAGGTGGGAGTTGCGCGAGACATGCGGCGGAGATGCGCTGTGCGACTTCAACGCTGGTTCCAACGAAGGAACCTGCCGGGTGCCGCTCGCTGAATGTGACGGTCAGACAGGAAAATTTTGTGGGGGTAAGGACGTCGTCACATGCAAGGAGGGTGGCTTCGATACGGCGCTAGTCGAAGAGTGTGCTGAGGGTTGCGAGAACGCAGAGTGCGTTTGGGTGGCTGATCCGTGCCTTGAGATTGGCGAGAGTTGTGCAGATGACGAATGCATGAATCCGAGCGACGGATGTTGGTCAGGTGGCATGTGTGAAAATAGGCATTGGGTTGGTGGATTTGGTATTTCTTCCATAACGGGTGTGAGGCTTCCTGTGACTGAGCTCTGCCATGTGGATGCGTGTGAACGGGACATCTATCTAGTCGCCATTGCCTATGATCAGCCAGAATCATTCGTTCGTTTTACCGTGGGGCCGGGATGGGGAATGATTCCCTTCGACGACGATGGCCTGCAGAAACGTTGTGACAATACAGTGGAACATTGTCTTATCTTGCCTCCTGCCCAAGGTGATCCCGAGCAAGGAGAGTACCGTGGCGCGATTCTTGTTCCCCTCTCGGAAAACACCGTCACCCGGAACCTAAAGATCGAAGTCGTCGAGCCCGGCACGACATGCGACTGAGGAGAACGATGAAACACTTTGCGCGCCAACGACCATCAACCCTTGTTGCGACACTCGTCATGTGTGTTGTCACCGCATGCGGCGGCAAGTCTTCCGCGGACAACACTTCCGGTGATGGAGATGGAGACGGCGATGGCGACGGTATGGGAGCTAACACCGGAGACGGTGACGGGGATTCTCCAGGAAGGTCTGGTGGCAATGGCGGTGGAGGAACAGGAGGCTCCGCAACAGGCGGCGCAACCTCGACCGGAGGCAACATGCCCACGGGCGGGAGCCCGGGGCATGTGCTGGTGACGTTGGGTGACGACTGCTCTTCGCCCGGAAGCTTCGCGTGCGCGGAGAACAACCCGAAGCTGGCTCTCATATGTGGAGGCGATGGAGAGTGGGAATCCCGCGAGACGTGCAGTGGAGAAGAGCTTTGCGATTTCAATGCGGGGCCCCATGAGGGGACGTGTCGGGTGCCGCTGACGGAGTGCACAGAGGATGGGAAGCTCGTTTGCGGGGGCAAGGACATCTTTCAGTGCAACGACGGAGGCTTTGATACCAACCTGTTCGAAGAGTGTGCTGAGGGCTGCGAGAACGCAGAGTGTATTTGGGTAGCGGATCCGTGCCTTGAAGCTGGGTATAGCTGTATCGATGATGGATGTGTGATTCCGAGCGATGCTTGTTGGCCGAACGACGGTTGTGAGAATCATCATTGGCTCGGGTCAGTTTCTGTGAGTCCAGTAGTCGTTTTGCGTCTGCCAACGACGGGATTCTGTACCGCAGAAGCATGCGGTCGAGAGACGTTCATCGCTGGTATTGCCTTCGATCAACCAGAACAGTCACTTCGTTATACCGTGGGGTCGGGATGGGGAATGATTCCATTCGATGACGATGCCTTTCAGAGGCGCTGCGACAATACAGTGGAACATTGTCTTATCTTGCCTCCTGCCCAAGGTGATCCCGAGCAAGGAGAGTACCGTGGCGCGATTCTTGTTCCCCTCTCGGAAAACACCGTCACCCGGAACCTAAAGATCGAAGTCGTCGAGCCCGGCACGACATGCGACTGAGGAGAACGATGAAACACTTTGCGCGCCAACGACCATCAACCCTTGTTGCGACACTCGTCATGTGTGTTGTCACCGCATGCGGCGGCAAGTCTTCCGCGGACGACGATGACCCCAGCACGGGAGGCACTTCCGGTGATGGAGACGGCGATGGTACTGGTGCGAGTATCGGCGATGGCGATGGCGATGAGAGTGGCACCGGTGGTGCCTCCACAGGCGGAGGGACGTCTACCGGTGGCCAAGGTGGGAGCGTCCCAACACTGCCAACGCTTGGAGATGAATGCGACGAAGCTGGTCTTTCTTCATGCAGTGGAAACAACGAAAAGCTGACCCTCATTTGCGGTGCAGACGGTGCATGGGCGGCGGGTGCCGTGTGTGGCAGCGGAGAAATTTGTGACTGGAGACCCTCGTCTGCGAGTTTTGGGAGTTGTGTGGAGCAGAATGCCGCTTGTGCGGGAGCTGCTGATGGCACGTTGATCTGCGACGGGGACGATTTGCTGGAGTGTATTGACGACGGTCTCGGGGTGCAGCGTTGGCCATGTGGATTGGGGTGTGAAGACGGAGGATGTCTTCCCGGAGACGACTGCCCACCTTCTTCAGTGGTAAACTGTGCTGGCGACTGTGGAGCACAAGCAGACGCATGCTTTGGAGTGCCGGATTGCGCTTGGGTGGAACTTGAGTCCGCTGCCGAGACCGTAGTCAGGGTAAGTGCGAGTGCCACGTGCACCGAGGGAGTCGGATTAGGATGCGAGGAGACGTTCATTCCAATCTATACAACGAGCAAGGGCGCCTGGTTGAGAGTAACGGTTGGTGAGGGATGGCAGATGGTGGCATTCGAGGGCATCGGCAGCTATTGGTCTGATCTCTGCGCTGAGGAACACTTTACAGGATGTGTCGTCGTGCCTGCTAGCAACGAACTGCATCATGGCGTGGCATTGATCCCCGAAGAAGGTGCGCCTCCTCGTAACGTACAAGTTGAAGTTGTGCCCATAGGAACAGAATGCCCCTGACTGAGGAGTATTGAGCAACATGCTTTTCCCTTCCCGCCGCACACTGACCGCCTCGGTCACCCTCGCCGCCCACGTTTGGGTGACGTTGGCGCCGTGCGTTGTTTACGCGCAGGACGCGGCGACGAGGCAAGCCCCTGCTCCGTGCCCTGGCCCCACGCACGGACATTGACGAGTGTGTAGTGAGCGAGCGTGAAAGCCGCGAGAAGACCTCGTTTGATGTCAGCGGTCCAATGTTGGGGAACTGGGATTTCGGGAAGGTCGAGGGGCTTCATGGCGTGCGCAAGAGCCATTTTCTGCGACCAGGAAGAGCCGCACTCGTGCTAGCGTGCGCAGCGCGATGGCCGAAGAACCGCACGATAGGCTGTTCAAGCAGACGTTTCAAAACCCGAAGAACGCGGCAGTGGAACTGCGGGCGGTGCTGCCAGCGAAGCTGCTTGAGAAGATAGACTTGGCAACGCTAGAGCCGGCTCGTGAGCTGACGGTGGGCAAAGACCTCTCGGTGCGGCATTGCGACATTCTTTACAGCGCCACCATTGGCGGAGCGCCGGGCTACATTTACTTGCTGCTTGAGCACCAGAGCAGCGTGGACCCGCTGATGGCGTTTCGGATTCTCGAATATGTGGTGCGAGTCATCTCGCGCCACGTCGCGGAGTCTTCCAAGAAGGAGCGCCTCCCTTTGCCCGTCGTGATACCGGTGGTGGTGCATCACAGCGAGAGCGGGTGGAAGGCCTCGACGGAAGTAGCGGATTTATTTTCTGAGCAACTACGGGGCGACTTGGAGCTTGAGCGCTACGTCCCGCGACTTTCATTTGTTTTGGATGACCTCAGTCAAGCGAGTGACGCGGAGCTTTTGGCCCGAGCGGTGGCAGAATCGGAGAAGATTGTGCCGCTGGTGTTGTGGGCGTTTCGGGACGCGCGCACGGCGGACCGTCTGATGGCGTCGTTGGCGGTTTGGGGCGGTGTTTTAGGGCAAATTGGCCGCTCGAAAACAGGGAAGGATGCACTGATTGCGGTGATCGGCTATCTTGCTCAGGCGAAGGCAGAGCTATCGCGGGAGCAGATGGAAACGATCGTCTCGGAAGCGGCGCCGGAAACGAAGGAAGTACTCATGACACTAGCAGAACAGTGGAGACAAGAAGGACTTCAGAAGGGACTTCAGAAGGGACTTCAGAAGGGACTTCAGCAAGGAGTGAGCCAGACGCTCGTCAGTTTATTGCAATTGAAGTTTGGCGAGGTCCCGGAGGAAGTAGCGCTCAGGATCACCCAAGCGAGTAGTGATGAGCTGAACGTTTGGACCATGCGTGTGCTATCGGCTTCGACACTCGACGATGTGTTCAACTGATTTTTGATGAAGTCTCTGTAGGATGTCAGCCGCCGAGAGAATCGACTGGTACAGCGAGCATCCCGCGTACCTGTGGAGCCTGCATCCGTGTGAAGACCTTTGGGACGAGTACGACATTGAGTCTTCAGAGCCGGCCAACGACAACGTCCAAAGGCTCACGTCTTTAGCGAAAGACTTTCCGGAGCAGCCCAACGAGGCTGCGACCAACGAAACCGGATGGGGGCTGACCCCATATCGAAAACAGGGAAGGATGCACTGATTGCGGTGATCGGCTTCACCCCAGCGACAAGGTTCAGGACGGTACCGAGGTTGCAGTCCCGTAGGGGCCGGTGATTTGAGCCAAGCGAGCTCATCGGAAACCCGCTCCAACGTACATCGTCCTACAAATCGTGGTCAAAACGAGAGTTTGACTACGATTTCGCGCGGTGCACACAGCGCTTTGCTCAATGATCGTTTGCCATGAAACGCGAATTGAACACCTCGATGCTCCTCACTTTCGTCATGGGTGTCTGCATCCTCGGAGCGAGCGCAGTCGGCGGTTGCGCGACGGCAGATGATGGAGAGTCTCCCGACTCGGGCGATGGTGATCGTTCGTCTGGAGGCAGCGGTACAGGCGGGAGCGATGGGAACAGTGGTGGTTCTGGTGGAGCACCGCTCGGAGCTGGCGGCACCGGCTCGGGTGGAAGCAGTACCGTGCCCTCGTGCACCAGCGGGCAAAAGGCGGATTGCCGCATCATTCAGCCTGGCTCTCTGGGCGTGGCCGAATGCATCGATGCCATGTGGGACCTATCAGGTTGCGTAGCTTGCACCCCGGGCGACGAGGTCTCTTGCGCTATAGCAGCCCCTTCACGACCGGAGGGTACGGCTACCTGCAATGAAGACGGCGTGAGTTACGACACGTCTGATTGCAAAGAATGTGCTGTCGGAGTGGACACGGCCTCTTGCGATAGCGATGGCAACTCGACGGATTACAAGGCCGGTGAAGCCTCCTGCCAAGCGGATGGATATGATTGGTCGGAGTGCAAATTGTGCGAAAGCGGGGACACTCTCCCCTGTGCAGACGTCCCCGGAAACACAACCGCCCTTTCTGGCAATGCGACTTGTGATCCTGTTCAAAATGGCGGCAAGGGAAACTGGAACATCGGCACCTGTGAAATCTGCGTAGCTGGTGTCGATACGATCGATTGTGAGGACATCCAGGGCGGAGCCCACGAGTACACGGGGGGTGCGGCCGTCTGCAATACCGAAGGCAACGGCTGGAATGTATCCTCCTGTGAGTATTGCGGGGATGGAACCGTCAACGGACCAGGCGAAGAATGCGATGGCGGGCATGTTCCCGCACAAACTTGCGTCGGCCATGGCTTCCCTGAGGGCGAGAGTGGCGGAGCTAATTTGTCCTGCGACGTTACGCGCTGTGAATACGACACCTCTATCTGTAGCGCGTGCACCGCCGGTATCGATCCGGAGAGCTGTCTTGAAGGAGGCTCCTGCAATGGCCCGTCACAGTGCAATGGCGTTCAATGCGGCAGCGGTTCGAGCTGCACCTTTTCTTGCGGAAACGGGCAAAACTGCAACGACCTCTCCTGTGGCCGCG
Source organism: uncultured Polyangiaceae bacterium (assembly GCA_964392575.1). Classification (GTDB taxonomy): domain Bacteria; phylum Myxococcota_A; class Polyangia; order Polyangiales; family Polyangiaceae; genus NIC37A-2. The sequence goes on along the minus strand of CAYMQT010000083.1, from coordinate 12,618 downwards.
ACGCTTCCTGCACGATCTCGTGTGGATCGGAGTCCGCGACGTGCAGCACCGTGTGTCACGAAGGCTCCACCTGCAACGCAAACGCCAACAACCAGGGTTACCTCAACCTCGACTGTCAAAAAAACACGAGCTGTTCCGCCGCTTGTGGTTCGGGCGCGCTCTGTACTCTCGCTTGCGCGAGCGGCTCACACTGCTCCAATACGGCAGAGGGAGGAGGCGCAGCTGTCACCTACTCATGCGCGGCTGGTGCCACCTGCGAGGCGACCTGTGGCGACCAAAGTGGCCCCTGCACCATCAACTGTGAAAGAGGCTCGGCGTGTAGCGTCAACGCCAACCGCGGCACCGGAGTGAACCCCACAGGCATCGCCTACTGCGCAGCCGCTGACTGCCAGTATAGCTTCAACGGTCAGGGGACGATCAGCCTCGACATCGTGTGTGAAAATGCAGGCAATTGCAGCATCACTACGACTTCCGGCAGCACGACCATCGGCGATGTGCGCTGCGAAGCAGGCTCCACCTGCAATATTCAATGCGGTGCGGGCAATTACTGTAGTTACATGTGCGACCCGACGCTCCCCGCACAAGACTGCACCTGCACAGGCAGCGGTAACTGCGTCAAAGTGCCTTGGATGCCGTAGTCTTGTAGGGGTGCGGACGCCGCACCCCTCGCCCTTTGGGCTCGCGTGCCTTGGGCTGTTCTTGCTGTGAGGTGACTGCTGGCAAACCTCGCCCTTTGGGCTGGTGTGCGTGAGCATCGTTATTGCACCTACAAAACGTGGTCAAGCTTCGGAATTGACCACGTTTTGACCTCCCCAGAAGCCGAAAACGGCGGCAATGAATCCATCATGGACTACCGTCACTTTACATCGACCCATTGGGCAGCTGCGTTTCTTCTCGTGAGCGCTGCGTTGATTTCATGCACAAGCGGTGAAAGCAAAAACGGCCCAGGACCATCAGGCGATGGGGATGGTGACGGGGATGGCGACGGCGATAGCGGAGATGGTGACGGTGACCTCATGGTCCCCTGCACCGGAGCGGAATGCGCCGAGAACTCGGTTTGCGGCGATGGCATCTTGGCGGAAGATGAAGTCTGCGACGACAGCAATAGAAAAGACGGCGACGGTTGTGCTGCCGATTGCCTCAACGTCGAACCCAACTTCATCTGTCAGATCCCAGGCCAGTTCTGTCGACCGTTCGTGCGCTGTGGCGATGGCGTGGTTACGCCTCCTGAGCAGTGTGACGACGGCGGAACAGAAGACGGGGACGGCTGCTCTGGGCGCTGCCGCCTTGAAATGAACATCGTTTGCTCAGGCGAGCCCAGCGTATGCACGCCCACGGATTGCGGCAACAATATCAAAGAGGGCAGTGAAGGTTGCGACGACGGAAACAACCTCCCCGGAGATGGTTGTGGCATCTACTGCCAAGTCGAGCCCACGTGCGATGAAAACGGCTGCACTTCCGAGTGTGGAGACGGACTCGTCCTCGACGAAGCGTGTGACGACGGCAACACCGTGAGCGGAGACGGCTGCTCGTCCAACTGCACCATTGAGCCCGGATCCATGTGTACGAGCACATCCTGCGAAACAGTAAACGGGCAGTGTGTCGTCAAAGTTCCTGTCGTTTATCGCGACTTCAATGATTCTCACCCAGACATGCAGAACACAAACGTGAGTTGCGAAGGGACCACCACCGGCGCCGTAAGCGCGACTCTGGGGTTAGACGGTAAACCGGTGTTCGCAGGCTCCACCAGCACGACCAGCGCGCCCTGCATCAGTCAGTTCAGCGACTGGTACAATGACGTGACGAGCATCAATAAAACGATTGTCGGTGAGATCACTCTGTTTGAATCCACGGGTGGGGTCTTCGTGAATCGCTACAAGGACGACGGCACGCGCTTCGTCTCAGATTTGGGTACACAGCTCGACGGACAACCGTTTTTCTTCCCCATCGACCATCATCCAAATGCGCTCACCCCTGTAAACTCGTACGGCGATCTCGCTACCGTCAACAACATTTACTCAGAGATAGGTGGAGCGGGGACCTGGACGCAGGAGAGTCATTTCACAGGAACGGCCATACCGCATAATTTTCACTTCACGTCGGAGATCAAGTACTGGTTCCGCTACGACGCCGATGAAATCGCATCGCTCGACTTCGTCGGGGACGACGACGTTTGGGTGTTCATCAACGGGAAGCTCGTCATCGATCTCGGCGGGCTTCATCCACCTGTAGCAGACTCAGTCACCGTTTCTGCTTCAACGGCGAGCTCCCTTGGCCTCGTCGACGGCAAAGTTTACCCGATCAGCATCTTCCACGCCGAAAGGAAGCGTGATGGGTCGAGCTTCAAGCTCACGCTCGATGGTCTCACCATGGGGCGCAGTGAATGCTTCTCTGATTGCGGCGACGGCATCATCGGCCCCGATGAAGAATGCGATGATGGAATCAACGACGGCGGTTACAACGAGTGCCAACCGGGCTGTACCCTCGGAGGATACTGTGGGGACGGAATCTTGCAGGACGAGGAAGAGTGTGATTTCAATGCGCCTGGCGCACCGAGCACTTGCGGCACTTCGTGTCGCATCTTGCACGTCCGTTGACACAAGCTACCGGAGATTTCGCCCCCCCTGGACAACTCTAAGCCTTGGGCATAATGCCGTTGGCATGGCTGGACCTTTCTCTGAACCAGGACCGTGGGATCTCGTCGCTGACGGCTACGTCGACACTACCCGCGTCAGTCTGACGGCTTATGCCAAGAGTGCCGCCGATGCCCTCGGCATCAGTCCTGAGTACAGCGTGCTCGACGTCGCCGCTGGCCCGGGCACTCTTTGTCTGGAGCTCGCGCCGCGTGTAAAAAAAGTAACGGCACTCGACTTTTCTGAAGACATGGTGCGTCACTGCCGCAGGCGGGCGGAAGAACTCGGCATCACCAACGCCGACATCCAAAAGGGCGACGGACAAAAGCTGCCCTTCCCCGACGAGCAGTTTGACCGCACTTTTTCCAACTTCGGTTTGATGTTTTTTCCCGATCGCCTTGCGGGCATGAAGGAAATGCATCGCACCCTGAGACCCGGCGGCAAGGTCGCCATCACCAGCTGGCAACCGGCCGAAAAATCGCCCGCCTTCTCCGCACTCTTCGGTGCTTTGGTCGAAACGGGACTGGTCCAGCCTCAAGAGCCCTCACCCGTCCGCGGTCTCGACGACCCAGAAGTATTCGCCGATGAACTCACTCAGGCCGGCTTCAAGGACGTCTCCGTCGTCCCTTGCGCCCACGATCTCATCGTCACCACGGTGGAGGACTTCTGGGACGAAGCCGTGCGCGGCTCCCTGCCCATCGTCCTGCTCCGCCAAAAGCTCGGCGAAGACTGGCCTGCCGCCTCAGACAAAGTCCTCGCTCACCTCAAGAGCACCCTCACCCCGGGCCAAGCCCTGGCCATGCCAGCTTGGCTAGGCACGGGCATGAAGAACTCTTAGTCGCAGCCGATGGGGCCGGTGCCGACAACGATATCGTCGAACCAGGCTTCGGTGGCGATGATCTCAGCACCGAAACGGACGGCATCGATGGGAGGGGGAGTGACGCTCGTTCCGGGAGCGTTCCCAAACTCTCCGTTTACAACATTGAGGGCCTCTATCTTCGTCTCGTCGAGCCAGACTTCGAGGCTGTTCGCTGCCTTGTCGTAGGCGTATTCCAGGCAGTGCCACGTATTTGCGGTCATCGTCACTCCCGGTGCGACCGTCTCTTCGTCGCCAGGATAGTGATTGACCTCGAGCATGCTGGAGTTGGCCCCGATGCGCATTTCACTTTGCTCGTTGGTCGTTGCGCCCACTTCCATCCACGACGTATGGCCAGAGGGCCACTCCGGAATGTTGATGTAGGCCCGCACATGGATCTTGTTTCCGGCGAACGGAAAAACCGAGGCATCGGTCAGCTGAAGCCATCCGTGGTTGGCGCCCCCCTTTTTTACGTAGGCGGAGTGGGGGGGAGAGAGGAACTTGTCACTGACAATGGAGGCAGCTCCCGCTGTGTCCCATTCCTCGAAGGACGTAGTCCAAGTCGTGCCCCCCTTCATGACAGCACCAACAGGGTCGCTATCGAAGTTGGAAGAAAAGAGTGTTCCCGGGGCGGAGCTTCCTCCGGAGCCAGGAGAGCCGCCCCCCGTGCCCGCTCCTCCGCCCGTACTTGAACCCCCACTACCCGTGCCCAGATCGCCATCGCCGTCGCCGGAAAGACCACCGGAGCCAAGGCCATCGCCATCTCCCCCCTCACCATCGCCATCGCCGTCCCCATCCCCAGAGGCGTCGCCATTGCCGGAGCCAGCCGAACACGCAGCCAAGACCGAGAGGGAAAGAGAAAGGAGCGAAACCGGAAGGAAAGCTTTCATGGCAGCGCTACCCTAGCAGGCCCTCAGGCCGGCCGCCCAAGGTTCGTTCGGGCTGAAAATTTTCAGAGAACGTTCCGGGAGCGGCCGTCGCCGATGCTCATTTGCGAGTCTTGAGATCGAAACGGTCGAGGTCCATCACCTTCGAGAAGGCGGCCACGAAATCCTTGACGAACTTTTCCTTGGCGTCGTTGGCAGCGTAGACCTCAGCGATGGCGCGGAGCTGAGAGTTGGAACCGAGGACGAGATCGACGGAGGTCCCGGTCCAGCGGACCGCGCCGGACTTAGCGTCTTTGGCTTCGTAGACGTCTGATTTTCCGGAAGATTTCTTCCAATCGAGGCTGGAGTTCAGGAGGTTGACGAAGAAGTCGTTCGTCAGGGTGCCCGGCTTGTCGGTGAAGACACCGTGGTTCGACTTTCCGTAGTTGGTGCCGAGGACGCGCATCCCGGCGACAAGCACCGTCATTTCGGGAGCCGTCAAGTTCAGGAGATCCGCCTTATCCACGAGAAGCTCTGCAGCGCTTCGCTTGTTGCCTTCCGCGTAGTAGTTGCGGAAGCCGTCTGCCGTCGGTTCCAGTACCGAAAAGGACTCCACATCGGTCATCTCTTGTGTGGCGTCGGTACGTCCGGGAGAGAAGGGAACCTCGATGTTGACCCCGGCGTCCTTGGCGGCTTTTTCTACAGCGGCGCATCCGCCGAGCACGATCAGATCCGCCAGAGAGACCTTCTTCTTGCCGTGCGTCGTGTTGAACTTTTCCTGGATTTTCTTGAGGTCCGTGAGGATCTTGGTCAGCTCCGCGGGTTCATTCACCGTCCAGCTTTTTTGTGGGGAAAGGCTGAGTCTTCCGCCGTTTGCGCCGCCGCGCATATCCGTGTCGCGGTAGCTCGACGCCGCGGCCCAAGCTGCTTTCACGAGATCTCCCACGCTGAGACCCGACTTGAGGATCTCTGCTTTGAGAGCCGTTATGTCAGCCTTGGTGACCTCTGGGTAGTCGGCGACGGGGACCGGATCCTGCCAGATCTGCACCTCGGGAACCTCCGCGCCTAAAAGACGCGAGCGCGGCCCCATGTCCCGGTGTGTGAGTTTGAACCAGGCCTTGGCGAAGGCGACCTCAAATTCTTCCGGGTGCTCGTAGAAGCGCTTGGAGATGACCCGGTACTTCGGATCTTCCTTGAGGGCGAGATCCGTCGTGAGCATCATCGGTTTGTGGGTTTTCTTGGGGTCGTGAGCGTCGGGCACCGTCTTTGAGGCGTCGTCTTTGGGGGTCCACTGCTGCGCGCCGCCGGGGCTCTTGGTCAGCTCCCATTCGTAGGTGAAAAGGTTCCCAAAATAGTCGTGGGACCATTTTACGGGCGTCATCGTCCACGCGCCTTCCAGTCCGCTCGTCACGGTGTCGGCGCCCTTTCCGGTGCCACATTTGTTCTTCCAGCCGAGTCCCTGCTCTTCGACACCGGCAGCTTCCGGCTCGGGTCCGACACACTCACTGGGCTTATGCGCGCCGTGCGCCTTTCCGAGCGTATGACCACCAGCAATCAGCGCGACGGTCTCCTCATCGTTCATGGCCATGCGTCCGAAGGTCATGCGGATGTGATGCGCGGCTGCGAGCGGGTCGGGCTTGCCTCCGGGGCCTTCCGGATTCACGTAGATGAGACCCATCTGCGTCGCACCCAGGGGGCGCGCAAGGCTCTTGCCGTCAGAGGAGACGCGCTCATCGGCGAGCCAGGTCGTTTCCGGACCCCAGTTGATGTCCGTCGGTTCATACACGTCCTCGCGACCGCCAGCGAAGCCATACGTCTTGAATCCCATCGACTCCAGAGCCACGTTGCCCGTGAGGATCATCAAGTCTGCCCAGGAAAGACTGCGCCCGTATTTCTGCTTCAAAGGCCACAGTAAACGGCGTGCTTTGTCGAGATTCGCGTTGTCGGGCCAGCTATTGAGCGGCGCAAAACGGAGGGTTCCGTCGGCTGAGCCGCCCCGTCCGTCGGTCACACGGTAGGTCCCAGCGCTGTGCCACGCGAGGCGGATCATCAGGCCGCCGTAGTGGCCATAATCCGCGGGCCACCAGTCTTGAGAGGTGGTGAGAGTTTTTTCGATGTCCTTCTTCACCTGAGCGAGATCGAGCTTCGCAAATTCTTTCGCGTAGTCGAAGTTCGTATCGGTGGGATCGCCCTTGGGAGCATTCTCCTTGAGTACGCGCAGGTCGAGACGGTTCGGCCACCAATCATCGCTCGTCGTCGAGCGGTCACCCTTCGCGCTCGCGTCCGACGCGGCGGCTTCAGGCGTTTCGGACACGACAGGCGTGGGTTCGGGCGCGGGGGTTTTCGCCGCGGGTGGCGCACAGCCGACGAGGGTGGTGCCTCCCAGGAAGAGGGCGGCGCATCCCATCAGTAGAGCGTGAGTTCCGATGGAGCGGACGGGGTGAAAACTTCTTGCACGCTTACCATGAGTCATTGGCTTCATCGCGGATCTCCTGCTTTTTGCCCCACGCTCAAAAGGAGCGGCTGGGGGCGGGTTGCGGTTCGGGGCGAGGACCCTACCCAGAGAGCCTATTTCGGTCCACCCAATCCGTGGTTTCTGACGCCACTGGACCGCCTGGACCACCTTTGGAGCGCTTTTGAGCCGCCTTCCGCTCCTTTGGCCCGTGGGCCGGTCATGGTCCCCAGCAGTATTTTATAATCTATAAATAGAGGCTCCTTCGATCTTTGCCGGCTGACCCGGTGCCGGCTGACCCGGAGTGGAAAGAAGGTACCTCAGGGCAGCCGCAAGAGCCGCCGACGTGTCGAAGGGGGCCGAGGCATAGAAGGTGTTCCAGGCCTCCACCTTGTGAGCGTCGTAGTCTTGGCTGCGTTCGGGGTGGCGCCTAAGAAAGTGCAATCTCACCGCATGACCGATCACGGCGTCGAGGGAAAGAGCATCCGTGATTTGCAAGTCTGGATTCTGAGCGAAGAAGCTGCTGGTCACGGAGAGCGCCTCGATATTGAGCTGACGAAACTCTGGAGCCTGCACCTTGTTCAAAAGGTGCTCGAGAAGCAGAGCGAAGGCTTGCTCGCCCGGGGTCATGTCGCTCAGGACGGCCCGGCTTTCGATGCGGTTACGACGGTCGAGCTTGTCTCCGATGATGATGCCGGGAACATGGCGAAACGCATGCCAAGCGCGTGCGTAGAAGTCCTCCGGGCGGCGGTCGATCACGCCGCGAAATTGCCGCCAAGAGAGCCAACCTTCCTTCGGCTGTTCGAGAGCAGAGAGGCCCAGATCTTCGTTCCAAAGCAGCTCTCCTGGGAAGGCGGCGACGCCTAGGTGTTCGAGTTGTTGGGGGAGGGATTCGATCTCCGCGTAGCGGCTGAGGGCAGCCTCCAGTCGGCTCTGGATTTCTGAAGGCGGTGTCGAAAGGAGCACGTCGTAGGCTTCATCGACGGGGATCCCGTTTTCGCGGGCCAACTCTCCGGTCAATAGGCCGATGATGTGCGAGACCCGAACGGTCAAAAGGGCCCGAAACAATTGCGGGCGGGCGCGGACGAGGAGGCCTAGGTACAGCAAGATTTCCTGAGTGAGGACCCGGTCCCGGGCATCATCTCGGCAATACTTCTCGATCTTGTCGAGCAGTTCCTGATCAGGGATCGGCGCGGTGATCAGAGATTCCGGGCTGTAAGCTCTCCCCACCTGAATATTCTTGTGGGCGACCAAGAGCGCCGCGCAGGCCAGATTCAAGTCGGTGTCGACTTTGCGGAGCAGACCGGCTGCTCGTCGTACGACGGACCAGAACCGCGCTGCACCCGCGGCCTCGTAGACCTCGGTCGTGAGATCATGCAGACGACTGGTTTCTTCACCTACAGCGACGAGGGCGTCCATGCCGACGCGCCGCGAGAGCGCCGTCAGGACTTCGATTTGTTCGTAGAGGTTTTCCGTCTGAATCAGACGCTGGGTGAGGGCTTTCGTGTCCTCGGTACTCTCAATTTCCCGCTCTATCGTGACATCGAGCGGAGTCGATGCGTGAGCATGACGCAGGGCGTGCGGTGGATGCAGCACAGACTGGGCGGGCACGAGCGGTGAGGTGAGCTTGCTTATGTCGAGCCGTGCGAAGGCTGCGGTGGGCATGAGCTGCACCAAGGTTCCTTGATGCACAGGGATGTCATCCACCTTCCCGCGCCGGACTTCGCTCATCAGCTCGAAGAAAGGAGTTCGGTCCGTCTCGAGGAGGTTGCGCGTCAAGAGCACCGTCACGGTGGGTCTACCCGGCATGGTCCAGTGCCGTCGCAGGTAGGTGAGCTCGCTTTTGAAACGCTGCACGAGAAATTCGAGGTCATAAGTGAGGAAGAAATCCTGCTGGAGGAAGAAGGGCGCCAAACAGAGCGAGGTCTTGCCGCTCAGATCGTAGAAGCGACTCGTGGTGAGACTTTTAAGAGCGCGGGCGGCCCTTCCGCTGAGCCCTAAGCGCTCGTTTTCTCCGACGACTCCGTGAGCGCGTGCGATTTCCTCTGGGACGTAGGCGAGTACCGGGAAAATATCGGAAAGCGTTTCCGACTGTACGCCATGAGAGGAAAGCTCAGCCTGAAGTTCCTCGTCCTCGGAAAGCAGCAGGATCTGAACCACCGGACGCCCGGGGCGCTTGTGTCTACGCCTCCCCAGGGGGTCAATCTGTCGACCGGAAAGAACCCCGGCGCGAATCATGCGTGCCAAAAGGTAGAGGGACTGCGCCCAGACCAGGGGGACGTTCTCATTGGGCAAGCGGTCCTGGGAGCCGGGCTCTTTCCGTTCTTTTGCGATGAGGTCGCGAGGGACGTAGTAGAGTTCGGGCAGGAGTTGCTCGCCGTCTTGCTCGATGAGAACGCCTTTCAGAAGTTGCTCATACTTCTTGGCGTCGTCCTCATCATGTCGAAGGAGGGCGTCGAGGAAAAGATACGTGAAGAAAAGCGGCCATTCACTCTCCACGTTCTCAAACTGCTTGAGTTCCTCGGCTTCGTAGTGCAGGCGCCCGTAGTCTTCGACGGCAGTCTGATGGCCGTCCCGCAAGAATCGCTTGAGACCGTAGCGTCCCTCTAATTTTTGACGGATGGCGCGGCGCGTTTTTTTGATGAGCGCGGGGTCGTGTACCGCGTAGGCCGGGTATCCGATGACGGAGAGGACAGCCGCATCGACTTCTTTGCTGTGGGACTCGCGAGGCAGCATTTCTCCCAAAGTGATTTCGGCTTGTGCGATGTTGTCTGGGGATACG
>CAYMQT010000083.1:0-3019 GCA_964392575.1 uncultured Polyangiaceae bacterium | reverse complement strand
ATGACGGAGGCGTGCCCCCCGCGCGCGCCGAACAAGTTGAATCCATCGAGCGCTTCGAGGGCAGCCTTGGCCATACCCACCGAGCTAGAATTGAGTTCCACTCGCCCGTGATTGGATTTGGCGCCTCTTTCCCAGATCCCAAAGTCGGGCGTCCGGTACGCGCGCTCGATGTAGTAGACCAGATTTTGGATGAAGGAGATCTCATCCAGGGTCCAGATGATGTCGAGTCCTGAGGAAATCATCTGCGTGAGCTGAAGCAGGAAGAGGCTCGTCGCGTCCACTTGTAAATGCCCCCAGGCGTCGTCGCCGACGACGGTGGCGCCTGTTTCCGTATCGTACTTTGCGTGCAAGGCGTCTTTCGCATCGCGCGTCTTCTTGAAAGCCTCGACTTTCGGCGCTTGGGCCATCATGGAACGGAGCAAGCCGCGCATGAGAAACACAGTGCGCTGCTCTAACTCACGCCCTCGTCCGTCGTCATCGTCGAGGGCGCGGTAAGCAAGCCCGAGGCCCCAGACGGCCAGGATGCTATACACATTGTCCCGCACCCAGGCGTCCCGGTAATCGCCGTGCGTGCTCACGGCAGTGCTGGCCGGCAAGAGGCCGGTGACGGGATGCTGTTTTTCGACGATCACCCGCGAAACTTCCCTGTAAAAGGCGTCGAGTGTCGTCCTGAGAGCGAGATTTTCCATCAGAGTCTCGGCTACCAAGGCGGCTGTTTCCGGCGCAAGCTCCTCTCAGAAACACGCAAATTGCGCCTTGAGGTGTGCTCTTATGGCGGTGGCGCTTCTTTTTTCCTGATTACCATTTGACCGTGGCTTCGACGGGCTGCACTTCTACGCGGACCTTGCTGAGATTGACCTCGATGGGTACGGAGGCCGCTCCGCTGCCGGTCATTTCTTCGGACCAGCGTTTGGCTTTGATGAGGTTGACCTGAGGAACGACCTGTTCAGGTCGAAGGCTGCGTACGATTTCCGGCGGACCAATCACGGTGACGTCGACCGTCTTTGGATTCACCTTTGCGCCGGGTGGACCGATGACGTCCACTGGTCGGTCGCTGAACAACTTCTCGCTCTCGCGGCGCTTGACCTCGACGATCACGGTAGCGGCTTGAGTGCCCAAAAAGTCGACCCGCTCAGGCGGAGGGTCGATGCGGATACGGCGCGGAAAGACTCCGGCGGTGAGTCCTGTGACATTGTACGGAGTGAGGCGGGCGAACTGGAGCGTCTCGACGTGGCTCCTCGGACCGCGCACCGTGATCTTTTCTGGTTCGACCTTGGGTTCGCCGTGGACGATCAGTCCTTCGGCGAGCTGGCCGGTAATGGCCGCTTCGAGGGGAACCTGCCGTGTGATGACTTCCTCCCAGTCGAGTTCGAGCCGGGGTGGGTCGACGACCATCAATTCGAGCTCTGGGGGCAGGAGAAACATCTCGCGCGTGAAGGAGATCTCGACGGGGTAGCCTGTGCGCAGGTCGATTTCGACGGGAGGGATGCCGTCTTGGACGAGATCCGTCATCGAGCGACGAGAGCCGCGAAGGGTAATGTGGATCGACGGGGGGATCTTGGTCATCAACTCATGTTCTCCAGCTTCTGGCTGCAAGCTGATGACGCTGATGGGAATGGTGCGCTGTTGCACGTTCTCTTGGCCATGCACGTAGACGAAGAACCCGAGGGAAAACGCCATCGCCATTGCCTTCAAACCGAGGTTTTGAGTGAGGGCTTGACGCAAGAAGGTGATGGCAGGCTGAAAGTCGATCATTGAGATCTCCCGGTTTCCGTATCGCTCTGGGATCGACTCGTCGTTTGCGTTTCAGCCTCCCCCGCTTTGGGCATGGGACGGGCGTTCGCCGTGGGCACGGAACTGGGCTCGGGTTCGGGGACCCTGAGGTCCGGTGGCTCTGGAAGGGTGCTTTTTCGCAACGGTTTCGGAGCGGAATCCTTGGCCGGAGGGCGAGTCGACAGAGGAGCGGGGGCTTCTTCGAGGCGAACGGGCTCTGAGATCCGTGGCCCTTGGCGAGTGTCTTCCATGCGCTCAGAAGGCCGTGACTTGCGCTCCCGGGAGAGGGCTTTGGGGCTGAGGATGCTGAAGAGCATTTCGCGCAGCTGACCCGCTTGGAGGTCGGTGGCCATATTGCCGTTGTAACAAAAGCCGATGGTTCCTCGCTCTTCGCTCACCACGACGACGACGGTATCGGTTTCTTCCGTGATCCCGATTGCTGCACGGTGACGCGATCCATACTTGGAATCAAAGGTTCGGTTCTCAGGCATGGGGAAGAAGACGCTCGCTCGGGCGATACGCAGGTTGCGGATCACTACGGCGCCGTCGTGCAGCTTGTTGGAACCTTCTGGGATGAAGAGGGACACCAGAAGTTCCGCTGAGACGTGAGCGTCCACCTTGATCCCCTTGTTCTGACCCACAAACTCATCGAGGCTGGCGTCTTGCTCGAAGGCAATGAGAGCGCCGATACGATGACGCGCCAGCTCGCGCGCGGCTTCGACCACTTGTTCGATGACTTCGGTTTCATGGGCTCGCGCTCCCCCCAAGATGGCACGGCTCCCCACCCGTTCGAGTGCCCTTCTGATGTCGTTCTGAAACACCACCACGATCACCAGAATGATGCTCTGCAAAAGTGCGCCGACGAGGGTGACGAACGTCGCTAATTCAAACGCCTGTGCCGCTACGTAAGAGAGGGAGACAATGGCAAGTCCGGCCGCAATTTGGATGGCGCGCGTACCCCTCGCGACGAGCAAGAGGCGATAGAAAATATAATAGACGATGAAAACATCAGCCGCGTCCCGCGCGACTTGAAGGCCGCTTCCGCTCTCAAAATAAGAATTGACGAAATCAAACATCCAAAGTCCCCCATTTTAGCCGGGACGGTACTGAAAAGGCCTCGTTTTCTGCGACCGAAAGCGAGGCCGTCCAGGTCTGCATCAGGTTCAATGCCTGCAAGGTGGCCGCGACGTCGTGGACCCTCAAGACGGCGGCTCCGGCGCTCCAGCCCCTGAGGGCTGCGGCGATG
>CAYMQT010000082.1:287-20945 GCA_964392575.1 uncultured Polyangiaceae bacterium | reverse complement strand
GCTTTTTGGATTCACTCCAAAAAGCGAGGGGTGCGGCGTCCGCACCCCTATAAGATGAGCCAGGCGCAAGTGAGCACAAGCGCCGAGGCTACGACGATGGCGATCCAAGTCATGATCCGTTTGGTGTCTCGCGGGGTGGCGCGAGAGGCCTCCAGCTGTGAAAGGGCGCGCGCCGTGATTTTTTGCAGTTGCTCTTCCGCTCGTTCTGCGCGCTCCGGGTCGGGCATGAGGGAGATCTTGCGATATTCTCGGGCAGCGAACGGGAGTTGATGAGCCGCGTCGCACGCCTCGAGAAAGGTGTCATGCGCCGCCGGGTTTTCCCAGTTTTCCAGAAGGTGCGAAAGCAGGGACTTCAGTCCCGACGACTCCGTCGGCTCTTTGTCCATCGCAGGTCTCTTGCCAACTACGCCGGCAGGGAGCGGCGCAACTGAGCCGCCATCGATCGGACGGACTCGTCCTCGGCGTGATCTTCCAGGCGTCGAAGACGCTGCCTAAAGACGTGGAGCTGCTGCGGCTCCTGTTCGTCGATGAGATCACTGAGGGCGAAGATGGCTTCCTTCGCGCGCATCTCGTCAAAATGTTCGAGCAGCTTCAGCTGTACGTTTTGTTCGAGGGGGAGCGCGAATCCGCCTTGGAAATAAAGATCTGCCGCATGGGTGATGGCGGCGCGACCCTCACTGGCAAGGTAGCGGCTGAGGAGCTTTCGCCGCTCGCGTTCACGATCGTCGATGTCGTCCTCTTTGCGGACGACGATCCGCGCGTCTCGCCGCTTCTTGGGAGTTTCTTCGAGCACCTCTCGGGCGAAGATCACCTGACCGGAGTCCTTCTGCGCGCGGGGCTTGGCCGAAGCGGCTTTCATACGTCGGGTGGGCTTTTCCAGACGGGGTGAATCGGGCCGCCGAGCGGCAACGATGATCGGCTCCACCTTGGGTCCGGATTTCTTGGGGGGTGCTTTTCTGCGGCGCCGGCGACGGCCTCCGCGATTTGGTTGTGCGTCCATAAAGTCAGAAGGGATTGTGCGAATCTCGCCGCGGAAAGGTGCGGTTGATGCAGATTTCTGGGTCGAGCAAGGGAATCGAACCTTCACTCCAAGAGACCCCTCCCAAAAGGCCGGAGGGGACCAGGCAGAGGGACTCTGCGACCCTCGGCAGGCAGCGCTCCAGAGAACAGCTGCCACAGCCCTGGTGAGTTGCTAGCATGAAAATCCGCTGTTCAAGGGAAAAAACGTCAATGCGGATTTGAGATCCGAAAAAAAACCTGTGATTTTAGAACTCTATCATCGACTTGTGACCCTTCTGTGGGGGGCGCTTCCTGCTTTTGTTGTGTCTGCTGTGCTGCTTTTGGGTTCTGTGCTGCTTTTGGGTTCTTGCGCGAGTCCCAGCCCCAAGACGGACGTCCCCCTTCGCTCTGGCAGTGCTGCTGACGACCCTCACCTCGAAAGCGAGGTCGCTTCGCGCGAGGCAGGAGGAGTCCCTTCTTGGAAAGACGCGCCTTTGGGGAAGCGCATTTTGAGGACGCAAGATCTGGTCGTCCCGCTACCGGAAGCGGATCAGTGGGTTTTGCTCGGGACGCGCGGGACGTTCACGGGACTCTCTCATCCTCCGTCCGGAAGTGAAGTTTGGATTTCCCATAGCGAAGCCCGTCGCACCGTCACCTTGAAGGAATGTGAAGAGTCGGCTCGCAGTAGGTTCACTCTTCTTCGGCACCAGAAAGATCATGACCTACGAGCAGAGCCCTCTCACTCACGTCCGCTTCACTCGCCCGAGGGCTACGGTGGGCAGATCCAGGTCCACTTCTTGTCCGACGGCCGCGGGCAAGTGGAGGCGTTTTCCGTCGGTGTCAGCCGTTGCTTTGCGGCGGTGTTCGTCACCACGGAGGGACCAGGTTTCGTCGAACGCTTGAGCGTTGCTGTCGGCCTGATCTTTCCCGGTGTTCGCCGGCCGAGTCTCGATGAGCGAGGTTTAGTCAAGGGATGAGGAAAACCGCCGTCAAAAGACTGATGGCGTTGAAATGCCTTGGCTCGACCATATAAAGTGGTCACTCTTCATGCACTCCAAGTCACTGGCAGCTCTTGTTCTCGCGCTCTTGCTGAGCGCGCTTTCTTTCTTTGTTCCGGACACCTCGCAGGCGGAACCGACCAAGCGGGTTTACGCTGGCGTCTACTTGCACGACGTCGCGAAGTTCGATCAGAAGGACGGTGTCTTCGACGTCGACATAGAGATGTGGGCCAAGTGGCGCGGTGACTTCGATCCAGAAAAGGTCCGCATTGCTAACGCGGCCGACGTCGAGCGGACTCTACTCGGACAGGAGAGCGAAGGCGCTTGGCACTCGGCGCGCTGGCGCGTACAGGGAACGTTACGGGGTGAGTTTCCCGTTCAACGATTCCCGTTCGACGAGCAGACGCTTCGAGTGATCTTGGAGCTACCGGAACGTGACGGTGAGCTCGCGCCGGATCTCGCGGGCAGCGGCATGCGCGAGCGTTTCAGTGTGACGGGGTGGTTGTATGAGCCGACGTTCGTTCCACGGGTCGGGAAAGACACGTACAGTTCCGATCTCGGTAGCATCGCGGAAGAGGGTGAAGCGACCGCCGTCAATCGCGTGGCCTTTGAGGTGAACCTGCACCGACCGTTGCTCACCGCTGCGATCAAGCTCTTCGTTCCTTTGCTGGTTATTTTGTTGGTAGCGCTCATTGCCGTGCTCGTTCATCCCAAGTGGCTCGACGTACGCACTGGCGTCGGCGTCACTGCGCTACTGTCGTGCTTCGCGTTTCAATTCTCCGTCGCCGACACGATGCCGAGCGTCGCCTACATGACGTTGGCTGACGTGTTGTTCCTGGTCGCCTACGCGCTGACGGCGGTGTTGCTCTGTGTGTCGGTCGTCGCTTCTTACTTGTATGATCGAGAACGAACGCTCGCGTGGCAGCGGCTGGACAGCGCGACGCTCTTCCTGGTTCCAGTGGCTCTGGTGATTTCCGTAACGGTTGCGACGTGGAAACCGGGAGCACCACCGTCTCCGCCGATTGCGCCGCTCGGTGGTGATCGACCCGCCTCCAGTCGGGGGCTCGTTCGCGTGGGAACGAACAGTGTCGCCACGCCGTTCGGCGGGCTTTCGGGTCGTGGCACCAACTGGGGGACGGTGCGGGAGGAGCTCGACGGCACGCGCTTAGCGGTGCTTGCTGAAGAAGTACCCGCTATCACGAACGACGCGCTGCGTTTTCAAGCGGGTGGGCAGCTCGACGTCACCTGGCGCTTGCGCGAAGGTCTCAAGTGGTCCGACGGGGAGCCGCTCACAGCGGGCGATCTTGAGTTCGCACTGCAAGTCTCGCCCGATCCGCGCATTGCCAACGTCGAGGTCATCGATGCGCGCATATTCCGCGTGACGTTCAAAACACGTGTGGCCCAAGCGCTCGAAAACATCAACCCGCTGCCGCGGCACGTGCTTCAGGAGGTGTTCGCCAAAGGAGGTTACGACGCGGTTCGCGAGCACCGCATGACCAAGGTTCTACCTTCGGCCGGTCCATATCGAGTCGTCGAGTTTGTCGCCGAAGACCACGTCAATCTGGAAGCGAACCCGCATTTCATCGGTCCCGCGCCGTCGATCAAACGCATCGAGATTCGACGCTATCTCGACGACGCTGCGCTCATTTCAGCCTTTGAAGCCAAACAGATCGACATGATTGCCCCCAACGCGATCTCACCAGAATCAGCGCTGGCGCTCGCTCAGCGTATGCCTTACGCCGTGAAGATCCGACCATCGGATCTTCAGATGTTCCTGCACCCGGACCCCACGCATCCGATCCTGTCAAAGCTCTCGGTTCGGCGTGCGCTCTTGATGGCCATCGACCGGGAGCGCCTACGGACTGAATTGTTCGGTGAGTCGGCGCGGATCTCGCACGTGCCGGTCCCGGGGGAGTTGCCAGAGGGTGCGGAGCGCGTCGAGTACGATGTGGAGACCGCTCAGGCCACACTAGCTGCCGAAGGGGCACTGAAAGACAAGATCGTTCTCCATCACGGCAAGACGTCTCTTGAAAAGGCGATTGCCGCTTTCATCGAGCGCGACGCGATGGCCGTGGGACTCAAACTCGAACTCCAAGAAGCCGCAAAGATCAACGACGTGTATCGTAAGCGTAAGCACGGGGGCCTCGTGCTCACCCAGACGACAGGGGAGCGTGATGCCCCTCCGGAGAAGTACTGGAGCCTTCCGCAAAAGGACGGCAAATTCGATCGCAGTTTCCGGTCACGCGCCTACGGCGACGACATATCCGATCTCGTCGCGCGTGAAGAGCGAGCGCTCTATCCAGAGCGTCGCGAACAGATCCGCGATCTGTTGTTCGTCGAGTACTCGAAGCGGTTACCCAGCTTACCCCTGCTGTTTCTCGCGGATCGCATCGTAGCCGTGCCCGAGCTCGAAGGTTGGAAAGCAGGCAGCGGCATGAACTTCGGAACCACAATCGAACGTTGGCATTTCATCGCTGCGAAGTAGATCGAAGCCTGAAATTCCTTGGCACAACCCGACCCTGGTTCAATTTTTCTAACGAAGAAAGTGACGCAACGAAATCGAACGATTCGTCGAAGAAGGGATTTTTGAGGTGTCCGAAATCAACCTGGGAACGGATGATTGAAAAATCAACCTTGGACAGCAAACTCGAAAAGCTCTTCTGCGGAGGAAGCCACTAGTGCCCGATCCAACCAGTGTTCGAGTTGATCCAGATCACGACATGAGAGAATCCTCTCCTGCTCGGCTTCTGTCAGCGTGACACGGTGGTGAGCCAGAATTTTTAGGAGAGTTCTTGCTTTGCCCTCAGCCCGTCCTTCCGCCACCCCCTGCTCATGGCCTTCATCCCAGGCGCTGGTCAGAGTGAGCCGATGCGCGATCTCCCGCCGCTCGCGCTCCAGAGCTATCTCTCGCAGCTGAGGATCGGTCGATACCGTGGAGAGCTTTTCTTCGGCTTTTTCGAGCATGGGATCTTCCTCGATGAGTTGTTGGATTTCCTGGGGATCTTGGGAGCTGAAGTAGCGGCACCAGCGGACGAAGGCTCGATCCGAAGGCTCCGCTGCCGTGGCTAGGGCCTGCGAGAGCTTGGGGAGTTCGATTGTATGGATTTCTAGCAGAGTCGAACTGACTTTAGACCGCGCTGATGAGGGTGTGATACGCGTGGGAGATTTCCGCAAAGCGTCGAAACAGCTCTTTTCGTTTGTGAGAGTTCGCGCCTGGGTGTCGGTCGGGATGATGGGCTTGGGCCAAGCTGCGAAAGGCCCTTTGGATGTCCGCGCGGGTCGCGTTTTCTGGGAGTCCAAGCACTTGAAGGGCGCCTGAGGCTTGCCTCTTCTGCGGCAACTTTTGACCTCCGGCGCGGGAACGTGTGCGCGCCCGACCGGGGAGGAACTCGTCGCGCTCCAGGGGCGGAGGGGCTGTGGGATCAGCGTCGATAGGCCGCGGCGCTCGGAATCGGATGGAGGCATCCCGGATCTCGAACAGGGTTTCTAGTCTGGCCAGAGTTTGCTGATGGAGGGCGTCGGTGAGTTCTTCTGGACTCACCCATCCAGACTGGAGGAGAAGTTCCCCCAGGCGTTTTCCGTCGCCCATTTCCGGCAGAGCCGACAGGTCGAGCAGATCGCCCAAGAGGGGACTTTCGCCGTCCGTCTCCACCCGGGTGACTTTACCTCGCAGAAGGTCGATGCGATGCCGTTTCCCGCTCGGCTCGATGAGTTCGAGCGTTCCGAACGCGCCATCGCGACACAGGGCGCCAAGGAGATCTCCGAGGGTCGTGTTCTTGAGCTGGCCGGGGAGCTGCATCGACCTCAGAACTACCCTTCTTTTGAGAGCAGGGGCAAAAACCTGGCTCCCTTGCGCTCGTCACTCCCGTCCCCCAAAATCCATCAACTGGACTGGCCGGGCGCTGATCTGGGCCTCGACACGGTCTCGTCGCCCCTGGCTGTCGCCGCCGATCTGAAAGTCCACAGGGGAGGCGCTCTCGATGCGGACCCCTTTGACCAGGTAATCCGTGAGGTAGCGACTGTCATGGTAGGTGCCGTTCCAGATCCCACGCACATGGGCCAAAAACTGAGGCGAGCCGAGCTTTGAGACGCGCAGGTTCATGAAGCCTGAACGCGGATCGGCAAACGGAAAGAGCTTCATCCCAAAGCCGTAGTAGGGAATGGTCGAGAGGGCCGCCATGCGCGCTCGCCCCTCGAAGAGCACACTTCCGGGGGGTAAGGGGTCAACAGACCGCCCGCGGGGATCGACGGCCCACGCTTCGCTGCCGGTGCTGACCACCCGGATCTCTGGCATCGGCTGGAACAAAAATTTGGGAAGCGACTGACTCATGGCGGCGAGGCCATAGCCGGAGAGTCCCTGCCCAAGAGAGGCCAGAGGGGTATTTTCGAGCTGAGATTTCGTACGGTTGTAGTCGGCCAGGATTTGCGCGTCGGCGCCGACGCCAGCAAACGGAGACAGGAGACCCTCCACCTCGATCAGGTGTAGATCTGTGGGGGAGGCGGATGCGAGGAGGGTCGAAAGGGTTTGCCCTGCGCCTAATTCGAAAACGGGCGCGGCAGAGACGACCCAGGCTAGCGCGTTTCCTGTGCCAAGCTTCAGGATCCCGTAGTTGGGCGCTGTGACTCCCGCGAGTTTTGCGGCCTTTTCCGTTTCCGTCACCATGATGGTGAAGGTGCCGTCCCCACCGCCGGTGAGAACTGTACGGTAACCGCTTTCGATCACCTTGCGGGCGATGACAGGTGCCTCTTCGATGCTCGTAGAAACAAACAGGTTTCCAGACGGCAGGGTTGCATGCAGGGAAGAGACAACCTCGTCGTTGACGCTTTTGGCGTTTCCGTTCAGGACGACGGCGACGTCAGAAAGAGGTGCATTCACGCCGATTTTTCTGGGCTTCGGTAGAGTGCTCGGCCCACGAAAAAGGGCCCCATCTGATTGATGTACTCGGACGTTTGCCGCGTCCCTCGCATGCGCTGAACGACGTGTGAAAGCGGGTGCAGTTTCTCGCCCACGAGTCCTATCACGAACTCATTGTCGTTCTGATCGAGCCCGTGGCACGCTAGGCGGACGTCGTGTGCAAGGTTATGACGGCCATACTCTTTGCCGATCTCGGCGTGCTCTCGCAGGATGCTGCCCTTGTCTCGCGGCTCCAGTTTCTCAAAAGCGCCGCTTCTTCTGAGCGGATACCAAATCGCCCACGGCCAGGCTTCATTGAGGACCGTTTCTACGGGGCGTTTCAGCATCCAAAATTCAAGATCAGGTTCGTATCCTGTTGAGTATGCACGGCCGATCATCGTCATGTCGGACCGCACGTCGAGGGCCTCGTCGAAAGACAAAAGGGCAGGGCGTGTCTTTTTCACGAAAACGTCCGGATTCTGGCTAAAAGTGAGCACGCCGAAGCTACGGGGATGATTCACGTCTTCGTAGATCACTACGCCGACTCCGCTTTCGGCGACGGTTTTCCCCAGCGCATGTCCGGTTTTTGCGTCCACCCGCTTGGGGGTCACGACGAGAAGCTGCATGAAGATGCGGGCGTCGAGCCTTTGAGGCTCGCCATCGATAGGAGCGCCGCGCTCGCGCAAATCGAGCTGATCGAGGTTGTCCATGGGCAGCGGAATACACCCCAGGGGGCTCCGAGCCAACTTGCTCGGGTACGGCCCAGGACGAGGTCCCGTTCTTGGGTAAAAAGAGCATATATTACCGTTCAACGACGCAGCCCTCCGGGTTTCCATTTCAGCTGAGACAGTCCGTGACTCGACGGCGCCTTTTGATAAGCTCCGCCGGCTTTGAGCCGCCCTAGCATTCCCCCGAGCGACACCGCTTCGCAGGCGATCCCCGCACGTCGAGGTGTCGGTTCGCTTGCGCTTCCTCTCCCCGCAGGGATGAGAGACCTTCTGCCGGCTGAGGCTGAGGCTCAGCGGATGCTCACGCGCCGTG
Organism: uncultured Polyangiaceae bacterium; assembly: GCA_964392575.1. Taxonomy (GTDB): domain Bacteria; phylum Myxococcota_A; class Polyangia; order Polyangiales; family Polyangiaceae; genus NIC37A-2. Next base: position 13,013 of record CAYMQT010000082.1, on the reverse strand, counting down.
TTCTCGCGGTGTTCGAACTCTTCGGCTATCAACAGGTGAGCCTTCCGGCGTTCGAATACGCCGACGTCCTCGAACGGGGCCTCGGCGCCATCGAGCCCACGAGTGTCCTCCGCTTCGTAGAGCCGGAACGGGGCGAAGTCGTCGCCCTCTGTCCGGACATGACACCTCAGGTTGCTCGGCTTGTTGCTACCCGGCTTCGGGAGCGCCCGGTGCCGGCACGACTCAGTTACCGCGGCTCCGTCCTGCGCCGGCAGCACGAGCGCGCCCGCCATGATCAGCAGGCCCTCCAGGCGGGCGTGGAGCTGATCGGCAGCGGGGGAACTGAGGCGGATTTGGAGGTGATTCAGGTCTGCGTCGAAGCGGTACGAAACGCCGGGCTGTCCGAGTTTGTCTTGGATCTGGGTCATGGCGGAATCGCCAGCTCTCTTTTGAGCGAAATCGACGATGTCGCGCGGGGCGAGCTTTTGGAATCTCTGTCGCTCAAGGACGGGGCAGATTTGCAGAGGCGAGCTGAGCGGGCCGGGCTCAGCGAAGAATCACGGGATGCGCTTCTTTCTTTGCTCCATTTGCAAGGAGCAGGAGAAGTCTTTTCCGCGGCAGAAAGCACCCTCGAGGGTACGGCGGCTTGGCCTTACGTGGTGGAGCTCGAAAAACTGTACCTTGCACTCGTCGAGGCCGGTGTTGCAGAAAAAATTGTGGTGGATCTGAGTGAGACGCGCGGGGTTGCCTATTACACGGGACCCGTTTTTCAGGTCCTTGCAGAAGGTCCCGGTCAAGCCGTTGCCTCCGGGGGGCGTTACGACGCGCTCTACGGGTTGTTCGGTGCGCCCCGTCCCGCGGCAGGGGGAGCGATTCAACTCGATCACTTACGCTGGGCGCTCGGGGACTCCCTCGACGCCTCGACGCCTCGGATTCTCGTGGTAGGCAAAGGGGCAAAGGAGGCGATCCAGATCCTGCGAGGCGCTGGGCTTTCTGCCGTAGTCTATGCCGAGGACGGTGGGGATGCGGCGTTGGCTTACGCCAGCGCGTGGCGATTCTCGCACATCGTTCGGGGACAAGATGGATCTTATCTCGTGGAGGCGCTGGTAGGCGCTACTCCGGCAAACTCCACCTCCAAAAGCTCTGCGCCTGAAAACGCAGTCGCCCTTTCCGAGCTCCCGGCAGCGGTTCGGCCAAAGGGCGCGTAAGGCTCCGCCGTTTCGTTTCGTTTTGGGCGCATCGTCGCCGCCATCAGCACGCAATCCAGTCACCGAGAATCGAGAGTACTCATGTCCGCAGTGGTCATTGTTGGCGCCCAATGGGGCGACGAAGGTAAGGGAAAAATCGTCGACATCTACATGGAGTCGGCGGAGGTCGTCGTTCGCTATGCGGGCGGCCCCAATGCGGGGCACACGCTCGTCGTAGGCGATGAGAAGTTGGTGGTGCGCCTCCTTCCGAGCGGCATCCTTCGTCCCAACACCCGCTGCATCATGGGGCAGGGGATGGTTGTCGACGGTACTGTTCTTCTCGGCGAGATCGACGAGCTGAAACGTCGCGGTCATCAAGAGGTCGAGTCGCGTTTGCTCTTGAGTGACCGCGCTCACTTGATTCTACCGTACCACATCGAGATAGACAGCCTCCGCGAGTCCTCGGCTTCCCAGGTGGACGCCATCGGCACCACCAAGAAGGGCATCGGACCTTGCTACGAGGATAAGGTCCGGCGGACGGGAGTGCGGACAGGGGAGCTTCGAGATTTTGCAAAACTAGAGAAGCGCATCGCTTCTGCCATTTCTGCCTGGACTCCGGTGATCGAGAAGCTGGGCGGTCAGGTGCCTTCTGTCGAGTCCATGATCGAGCACCTCAGGCCCATCGCTGCGCGCCTGGTGCCTCTGCTTGGCAATGCTTCTGTAGAGACCGAGGCGGCCATCAAGGCGAACAAGCGGGTCATGCTCGAAGGCGCTCAGGGAACTCTTTTGGACGTGGATCACGGTACCTATCCCTTCGTCACGTCCAGCTCCGCGGTCGCGGGGGGCGCGTCTATCGGCGCAGGCATCGGACCCAACCGCATCTCCTGTGTTCTCGGCATCACCAAGGCCTATTGCACCCGTGTTGGAGGCGGCCCTTTCCCGACGGAGCTCGAAAATGATCAGGGCAAGCACCTGCGCGACGTCGGAGACGAGTACGGCTCTGTGACCCGTCGTCCTCGTCGTTGCGGTTGGCTCGATTTGCCTGGGCTCAAGTACGCAGCCCGCGTCAACGGCATCGATGGTCTGGCTTTCACCAAGCTGGACGTGCTGACGGGAATGAAGACCATCAAGGTGTGCGTTGCCTATGACACGCCCGAAGGTCGTGTGGACGACTTGCCGATCGACCTTTTGGACGAGCCTGACAAGGCCGTTCCGGTCTACGAGGAACTTCCTGGCTGGACCGAGAACCTGGAGAACGCTCGGGTGCTGGAGCAGCTCCCCGAGGCCGCGCGGAAGTACGTGAGATTCGTAGAAGAAAGATCCGGTGTCCCCATGTACTTGGTGAGCGTCGGCCCGAGCCGAGACGCTAGTATCGTGCTTCACAATCCCTTCGTAGGTCGCGCGGGAACGCCATAACGCGGTTCCGAGAGATAGACGCGGCCTGAGAAGTGATGCAGGTTGAAAAATAGACGCGGGCCGAGAAAAAGGCTTGGTGCGTGCCTCACAAGGTCGTAGTAGCCTTAGCTCCCGTGGTGGTGCGTCTGAGGAGCAGTCTGATTGCCTGTGGGCTTTGTTGGCTGACGGCGGTGGTCGACTGTCAAGCCGCCTCCGGCCTCGACGTCGACTGTCAGGTTGCGTCTGGCCTGTGGCGGCGGGCAGCCGATCCTTCCCTGGCCGAATACTGTCGCCTGATTTTCTTTGCGCGCGCTCGACGTTCGACGGATCCGGGCGCCGCGGTCCTTCTCAGCAAGCAGGCGCTTTCGCTCCGTCCCGGAGGTCTTTTGGCCCGGGTGGAACTCGGACAGGCGCTCCTCTTGAGCGGAAGCGCAGCGGCCGCCTACGCAGAATTTTCTCACCTGCTCGCGGACAGTGCTCAGTCTGTCTTTCGGCGCCTGACCCCGCAAGAGCTCGCCTCCGCCGGCAGAGCCGCCCTGCTTTCCTCTCAATATTCAGAGGCGGCTCGGTTTTACCGAGCTGCGGCGCTCCTTCTTGGAAGCGAGTCTCCGAGCGAGGAAGCCCGCACGCTCATCGAGGCGGCAGCGGCCGTGACCTTCGCCGAGCCGAGTGCGGGACCGGAGGCCCGGGCCTATTTGACCAACGCGCGCGTGAAAAACGCTCCGCTCCTCTATCCGCTCATCGATGCCCTCGTCGTTCTCTCTTTCGAGCGCGACGGGCGACCAGAGCAAGCAAAGCAGCGGGCCAGCGTGTTTGAGAACACCTGGAAATTGTCATGGATCTTCGAGCGTGTGGAGGGTGCCCAAAGCAAGAGCGGACAACCACTGCCCGCCCTTCCCGAGGGTGAGACGAAGAGAGCTCTCGCTGCGGTCGCCCGCTTCGTGGAACCAGAAGCCGTTGCGGAATGGGAGTTGATGGACGGGGACGAGGACGATCTTCCCTCTCATCTCAAGGAGCGAAAGGCTGAACGGTGAGGGTGGCGCAAGTGACTCGGGCGCTCTTGCTCTTGCTCTTGCTTTTGACCTTCGGTCCTTCGGAGGCTTGGGCGCAAACGATTTGGGAGCGGGCGCGTGAGGTTTCACACCCGAGCGCTCGCCAGCTCGTTCAGTCCCTCGAACGCGTGCTTTCGGGCTCCGGAACTCCTCGCGATCAATTTGCGGTTCGGGTGGGTTTGGTTTCGTTTTCGCGGGGAGAAGTTCAAGATCCTCTGGCCGTGATCTTATTGTCTCGGCTCCGTCGTCAACTGGGTCTTGCGGTGGCGCGTGAGGGTCAAAAGCGCATCGAGAGGGCGCTTTCGAAGGAGCTTTCGTCCACCTATCGAGCTTGGGCTCATGAGGAACTGTTCTATTTGATTCATCAGAGTGGAGATAGATCTCGGGCGTCGAGAGAGCTGAATCTTGCGCTCGATGTCGCATGGCAGGCCGAAACACGAGGTCGCCTGCATATTCTGCGTGGATACGCTCTCGTCTTTGACGGTGCTTTTGACCATGCGGAGCGTGACTTTCTCTTGGCTCGCGAGCTTGTTCCGCGGGGGCCCTGGGAAGTGCGGGCGCTGCTCGGTCTGGGTCTTCTGTCAATGTCGCGAGGAGAGCGTGTTGCAATGGCTCGTTATCTGGAGGCCGCCGAACGAGCCAACCGACGTCGAGCGGCGGTCAGCGGGGCCGACGATTTCAAAGAACTGCTCTTGTCGCCCGAAGAACACGAGCTCTTGTCTGCTCTTACGCTCTTAGGAAAAGCCCTCGTCCGCTCCCAGGAGTCGGGTGAAGAGGATGCCGTTCTGCTTTATCAGGAGCTTTGCCGCGGGCGCTCCGCCCAGATGGCTCCGAAGGAGGAGGAAAATACCACGGTCAGGCTCGCAGAGGTACAACTCAGGGAGATCTGTGCTGCGCGAAGCTCAGCGGCCGGGCGTGACGAACACGACCTCGATCCGCTCATTGCGCCCCTCGGCGCCTTGAAGCTGCGCGCTCACGACGGGTTGGGCTGCGAAGACCGAGTGAACCGTGACCTGTGCGGCGCCAGAATTTTTGAGCGCTTCTGAGACCAAGTTTCCCATCTGCTCGGCGCGCTCCTTTTCGCTCGCCTTTTTGGTGTGCACCACCACGAGCAGCGGAAATTGCGGGTTTGCACGAGAGGTCCCTCCGAGCAATTTCAAGGCGCGCTCGGTCGCTTCCGTCAGCTTGCCCTCCGGACCGACAGGCGATCCCACCTGGACCACGATGCCTCGGTCGTCCCGATACGCAAAGAGAGTTCCCGTTTCGGTCAGTGCCGTGAGGAGGGAATCCGCTTCTGCGCTTTCGGGGTGTGCGGTCTGGGCGGGTCGGCGCGCCTGAGTGAGCTGGGTGAGGCAAGCGGCCCGGGCGCCTGCAGCCCTGGGATAGAGATCATTTTTGACCGAACCCTGGTCGAGCTCAGTCTGAAGCTCAGTCTGGGATTTTTCTAGCTCTCCGAGCTTCTGTGACTTTTCGCCGAGCAAGCGCGCAGCCAAACAAAGCAGCCCCGCTTCCGCAGAGAGACGTTGAGCGGCGGTCCGGCGTGCTTTTGCGCGGCTTGGTGAGACCGAGTCCACGTCCGAGACTGCTTCAGTGTCGAGGTGCACTTTGGCTCGGAGCTCGTATGTATCGGCGTCCTTGGCGACGCTCGCTTGCATATGGTCGAGTTCGGCCGCCTTCATGAGGGCCGCGTCGTGGGCTTTCTGAGCGGCTTCCCTTCGCTCCTCCGCGCGCGCGACGCGGGAGAGACTGAACGCGAGGGTGTAAGCCGCGATCGCCTGCTCTGAGGCGGCACTGGCCTCTTCTTCCCGCTTGCCGTCGAGCAAGAACCGCGCCTCGGCTCTCAGTTTTTCAGCCGCTGCGAAGGCCTGAGGCGCGTAGGTGCGGGCCTCTTCAGCCGCTTTTGATTCGGAGATGGCCTCCGCCTGAGTCAGGGCAGGAGGGATGACCCGGGGAGCGCAGGCGAGCGAAACCAGAGCGCCCAGGACGAGTACGCTCAAGGCGCTTCCGAGCCTCCTCATTTTTTGTCTCCATCTTATTTTTTGGCGACGTCTCATTTCTTGTCTGTGCCTCCGGAGGGATTCGCCGGGGCTTCGGATGCTGTGGATTCCGGTTTGGCCGAAGACTTTTCGAGTGGAACCTCAATCCCGAGCTGTTGCAGGCGGGCCAAGGCGCGCGCACGACGTGCTTCCGTTTGTTCAAGGAGCGAAGAGGCTCGGCGTGCCTTGGATTCCAGATCCAGGGTCTTTTCTTCGAGCTCGGCCGCCAGCTTTTCTTGTTCGGCCGCCCGTTTCTCTTCTTCGGCCACTCGTTTCCATAGACGGGATAGATCCTTCAAACGCTCGGCGACGAGGGGTTTGCGCGCTGCTTCTGCCTGCTTGGATCGCTCATCGGCGTGGGCTGCGCTTTGCGTTGCGGCTTCGCCCACGTGAGGTGCGCTCTCGGCCGAGGTGCCAGCAGAAGTGACCAAGACGAGCGCGGTGATCCGAGCAAAAGGGACTCTTGAGGGGCGTTTCACGGCCCCAACAAGCCATGACAGGGGAGGCCGGTCAAGGGGCGTTTGAGCTGACCCCACAGACGCAGCTATATGCGCTTCATGGCCGCCCCTGTCGCCCCGAAAGAGCCCACTTCACCCTTGTCGTCCTCCGCAGAAGGCCCGGCGCGCGCCACCTGGGACGAATATTTCATGGCCATCGCGCGTCAAGTCTCCACACGCTCCACCTGCTCCAGAAAGCATGTGGGCGCCGTGATCGTGAAGAACAAAATGATACTCGCCACAGGCTACAACGGATCACTTCGAGGGCTCGAACATTGCGACACCGCGGGTCATTTGATGGAGGACGGGCACTGCGTGCGGACCGTGCATGCGGAGGCCAACGCCATCGTGCAGGCCGCCCGCAGCGGCACGATGGTGGAGGGCGCGGACATCTACGTCACGGCGTCCCCGTGCTTCAATTGTTTCAAGCTGATCGGAAACTCTGGAATCAAAAGAATCTACTTTAATGAGTTTTATCGAGACGAAAAGATCTATGAGTTTTCGAAGCTCATGGGCGTAGAACTCTTGGAGGTGCCGACGCCATGAAAGTCGCCGTGGTGGTCGGTGGACCCTCGACGGAAGCCGAAGTCAGTCGTGCCTCGGGCCGGTCAGTGGTTCGTGCGCTCGAGCAAGGCGGGCATGAAGTGAAAAGCTTCGAGCTTGCGGCGGCGCTCCCGGGTGAGCTTCAGGCTTTTCAGCCGCAGGTGGTTTATCCCGCCGTACATGGGGCTCAGGGGGAAGACGGCTGCTTGCAGGGCCTACTCGAAGTCGGGGGGTATCCCTACGTGGGGAGTGGCGTTCGTGCGAGCGCAGTCGCTGCTGACAAGGCCGCTTCGAAGGTGTGGTTTCGCGCTTCCGGTCTCTCAATTGCGCGAGACAAGCTCTTGGACCGCTCTGCTCTCTCGGGGTCTTCAGCATCGCTCCTCCGGGATCTCCGAGAGGAGCTGGGCGGCGCTCTCATCGTCAAACCTTCCGGGGGGGGATCCACCATCGGTATTTCACGCCTCCTGGAAGGGGCGGAAGCGGATGATTTGGAAAGGGCTCTTCATTTGGCTCTTTCCCTCGATCCGACGGTGCTGGTCGAGGAATACCTCCGCGGCCCGGAGGTCACCTGCGCCGTTCTTGAGCTCGATGATACGCTGCGCGCCCTTCCGGTGACGCTCATTCAATCAGAGGCCAGCGACTGGTACGATTTTGAGTCCAAGTACAAGCAAGGGGGAAGCAAGCACACGTGCCCCGCGCCTTTTGACGCTGCTCTCACGGCGAGCATTCAGGATCTTTCGCTGTCGGTGCATCGGGTTTTGGGTCTCCGGGATGTTTCCCGAAGCGATTTCATCGTCACCAAGGAGCGCGGCCCGGTGCTCCTCGAGGTGAACACGATTCCCGGCATGACCGACACCAGCTTGCTCCCGGAGGCCGCGCTCGCAGCAGGCATTTCCTTTGCTGAATTGCTGGACTCCTTGGTCCGGCAGGCGTTCGCTCGTGGCGCCCGTGTCGGGCCTTCTGGGGTCGCCTTGCCAGGCTCCTGAGATGGATTAACACCAGGCAAAATGAGCGTCACCCGTAGGGTTTTGGTCATCGGCTCCGGCGGACGGGAGCACGCGCTTGCGTTGCGGCTTCTGGCGTCGGATTCCGTGGCGGAAGTCATCGTGAGTCCTGGCAACGCAGGCACCGAAAGTGCGCCTGCTGAACTTGCTCACAAAACCCTCCGCAATCGTGCAGGTGACCCTGTAGCGATTGCGCGTGAGGAGCGCATCGACCTGGTCGTAGTCGGGCCCGAGGTGCCTTTGTGCGCGGGACTTGCGGATGAACTGCGCGCACAGTCGGTTCTCTGTTTTGGTCCGTCGAAGGCTGCTGCACGTCTCGAGGGATCGAAGTCTTTCATGAAAGACTTCTGTCGGCGCCATGGCATCAGGGCAGCTCGCGACGCTATCGTGACGAGACTTGAAGATCTGGACGCTGCCCTCTCTCTGTTCGATGAGGCAGCACCACCTGTCGTGAAGGCAGATGGACTCGCGGCGGGTAAAGGGGTCGTCGTCGCTGAAACCATGGAAGAAGCACGGAGTGCCGCGCGCCTGATGCTCACGGGAGAAAGCTTCGGTGAGGCAGGGTCCACTGTGGTGCTGGAAGAGCGCCTGATCGGCTCCGAAGTCAGCATTCATGGGATTTGTGACGGCGAGCGGTGCGTGCTGCTCCCGACCGCGCAAGATCATAAGCGCATCTTCGAAGGAGATCGGGGCCCCAACACAGGAGGAATGGGCACCTACGCGCCCGCTCCTGTGGTTTCCACAGCCGCGCTCGAAACGATCGAGCGAGACATGATGTCCGCCGTCGTTTCAGGGATGAAAAAGGACGGGACGCCGTTCGTGGGGACTTTGTTCGCCGGCTTGATGATCACGGAGTCGGGTCCCGTCGTGCTCGAATACAACGTTCGCTTCGGTGATCCCGAGACGGAATCTTTGATGCAGCTGATTGAAGGTGACTTGGGGGAGATGCTGTTTCTCGCGGCAGAAGGCCGGTTGCCTGATACTTCCGCCTTTTCCTGCGGGACGAATCACGCGCTTTCTGTGGTGCTTGCGGCCCATGGCTACCCCGAAAGCCCCCGCAAGGGAGATGTCATTTCCGGCCTCGAGGAGGCAAGCGCCGTGGAAGGTGTGCGCGTCTATCACGCGGGAACGAGCCGCAAGGGCAATAGTGTCGTGACTTCTGGGGGTAGGGTGCTGGTCGTGAGCGCCAGCGGTGAAACCCTCAAGCAAGCTCAGGAGCGCGCTTATCGCGCTTCCGATAGGATTCATTTCGAAGGTAAACAATGGCGCCGGGACATCGGATTCCGAGCGCTTGGAGAAAGCATCTAGTGGCACGCGTTCACAACTTCAGTCCCGGTCCTTCCGCTCTTCCTGTCAGCGCGCTCGAACGCGCTGCAAAAGAAATGCTCGATTATCAGGGCTCAGGGATGAGCATCATGGAGCAGAGTCATCGCGCCAAGGTCTACGAAGGGGTGCATGAAGAAGCCCTCGGTCTCGTGCGGGGTTTGCTTCAGGTTCCTGACAGTCACGACATCCTTTTCCTTCAGGGCGGGGCGACGCAGCAGTTCGCGCAAGTCCCCATGAACCTTCGGCGCCCGGAGCAGAGCGCAGATTATTTGAATACGGGTGTGTTCGCCGAAAAAGCCTACAAGGAGGCGCTGCACACCGGTCTTGCGCGTGAGGCGGGCACGACGAAGCAGGGCGGGAAATACTTTCGAGTCCCCCAAAGTCATGAGATCGACCGAGATCCGACGGCTGCTTATCTGCACTTGACGAGCAACAACACGATCGTGGGAACTCAGTATGCCGTCTTCCCTGAAAGTCCAGGCGTTCCCTTGGTTTGTGACATGTCGAGCGACATCATGGGGCGGCCGATCGAGGTTTCTCAGTTTGGCCTCATCTACGCTGGCGCGCAAAAAAACCTAGGTCCGAGCGGGGTTACGATTGTGATCGTGCGCAAGGACTTGATTGAACAGGGGCGAGAAGACATTCCGTTCATCTTTCAGTACCGCACCCAGGCCAAGGAGCGCTCCTTGGCCAACACGATCCCCACTTTCGGGATCTATATGCTGCGCAACGTACTCTCCTGGCTTTCGGACGTGGGCGGGGTAGCGGCGATCTATGAACAGAACCTGAAGAAGGCGGCTCAGCTCTATTCGGTGCTGGAGGAGAGAAGCGATCTTTACCGCCTGTCCGTAGAACGCGGGAGCCGCTCGTTCATGAACGTGGTGTTCAACCTCCCCACGGAAGAGCAAGAGAAAGCGTGCATCGAGGCGGCGACGACTTCTGGCCTGGTGGGACTCAAAGGGCATCGTCTTCTCGGCGGTTTGCGCGCCTCGATTTACAACGCGGTTTCCACGGAATCCGTGGACGTCCTGTGCGAATTTTTGCGGTCTTACGGGCGCGCCTAGCCGCTCGTTCTCACTCCGTTACCCGGCGTCCTTGTCTTTGCCCTCGGTAGGGAGAGCCCGCCTTTCACCTGACATGTAGTTATGACTCTTCGGTCGCGGAAAAATGCCGGCGGAAATGTCGTTCAGAGCGCCGTTCGATTCGCGGTCGCTGCCCTTCAGTGCAGGTAGAAAAGGGATTTTGACCGAAGGGGGCCCTTCGTCTAAATTCCCTTTTGAGATCAACGCCTCCGCGCCGTCGACTCACTGTGAGGAATCAGTTGGCTAGGTACCGTCTTCGGTTTTTACTGCACGAAATGGATCTCCCGATGGGGGATATTCTCATTGGGAGAAGTGCCAATTGCAATTTGACTATCGACGACCCGCTCGTCTCGCGCTCGCATGCACGCATCGTGATCACCGAAACAGGCGCTTTCATTGAAGATGCGGGTTCTCGCAACGGCATTCGCGTGGACGGCAGGACCATCCGCGCGCGGACGCCTCTTCGTGACGGCTCCCGAGTGAGGCTCGGCACCCAGGAAGTGCTTCTGCGCGTGATTGAGAAAGCCACGAGTCAGCCGCCGCGCCGCCGCGCGACGGGGTTCATGATTCATTGCAAGGTCTGCGGGGTGCCGCACTCCACCGACGCGCTCGTCTGCCCCAATTGCGGGGATAGCCCCGCGGAATCGGGTGAAGAAGAACCGACCACGACGACGGAGCAAGCCTGGAGCATCGAGCTTTTGGCTGAAACCATGCATCGAGCGCAAGCGCTCGGCAGGAAGGATGACATCGAGCGCCTGCTCATTCAGGCCCGCGGGGTCATGGAGTCCAATTCGGTGACCATCGATCGACGGAGGATCGATCAGCTGGCTGATAGCGCTATCCGTTTTGCCAGGGAAGGGGACCGCCTCGAATGGGCCCGTTGGGCGCTCAGTCTCTACGCCCGGCGAGGCATTGCGCCTGGGCTTGAGATCTCGCAGCAAATAAGTTCGCTCTCTCCTGAAGCGCGGGACACGCTTGCTCCCGCCTTCAGCGATGTACTGATGAGCCTGAGACCCCATGCCGCAGGCGGAGAGGTCGTGGATGAAGAAACCATGAATCTTCTCCGGCAGCTCTCGCGTTTGTCAGGAAATTAACCCATGAGCTTCGCCTTGCGACATGGAGAGCATGACTACCCCTTAGGCGAGGGGCGGTTCATCATCGGACGAAGTGAAAGCTGTCAGCTCTGTCTGAATGACCCTATGGCTTCGCGCAATCACGCGGCGTTGACCGTGGTCGACGGCCGGGTTCTGGTGCAGGATTTGCAAAGCCGGAACGGCGTTTTCGTCAATCAGGAGCGGGTCACCGACAGCATGGAGCTGAGTAACGGGGACGTCATCCGCATCGGTGGGGAGCAAATGACCCTCATCAGACGAGGAGGGCGAGGCCGGGCGGAAACCCTCGTTCAGAAGCCTGTCACGGCAAAAATGCAGGCCTTTGGCGTTCTGGGAGGACTTGCGCAAAAGGCCCTCACCCTCGGTCATGGAGAAGAAGCTGAGCGTATTTTAGGCCGCCAGCTGGAACAATTTCTCGACAAGATTGAAGGGGGTGGACAGCTCAGCGATGAAGAATTCGAGCGCTCAGTGCACTACGCCCTCAAGATCGGGAGCCTGACCAAGAAAGGCAAGTGGCTTGATTATTTGTTCCGCATTCATACCGCTCGGGGACAACTCATGGATGCGGAGGTCGTCAATGAGCTCTATTCCGTGTCCAAGAAAATGACGGGTTCGACTCCGGCTCGTCTGCGTGCGTACCTGGAAGTCCTGTCGGAGCACACATCGAGCTACGGCCCCGGTGAACGCTTCGTGCTCAAGCGCATCGAGGGCTTGGAAGCTCAGCTCGCCTGAAAGGTTGAGCGGGCGGGCGCTCAGAGTACATCCAAAAAACCTGCTGTGCGGCCCGCTCTGTCGGTCGAAGCGCGCTCTTTTGGTCGTCATTATATTTTATAATGTCTGCATCCTTCTCCCAAGCAGCAGTTTTCGGACGTGCTCTCAGGGAAGAGCACCGCGCGCGAGGGACAAGCGCGCGGCTTCTGAGATGGCGGAGCGGAGGTTTTCGTCTTCGATTTTTTCCAGGCGCCGTTGGAGTTCAAGCGGGAGGGGGGAAGGCGTGGGACGGGTGCGTCCCACGGGCTTGTTGGCGGACGGAGGTTCGGGGCTGTCGACCTTGCTCACGTAGAGTTTCATCTCTCTGACGTCGTGTCCCGCGCGATTGAGTTTTCGGATCAAGTCTTCCTTCAAGAAGGACAGCTCCTGGCTCCAGGCGCTGGAGGCCACCTTGACCGTGAGTTTCCCCTTCACCAGAGAGCCCACTCGTGTTCTGGCGGCGATCTTTTCACCGACGATCGAAATCCACTCGGTGCGGCCCATGGCGGCGCCCGAACGTTTCGTGGCGTACTCTTGCGCTCCGATCAGCACGTCCGAGAGCGGAGTCAGCTTTCTATCCTTCTTGTGAGGTCGCGCGGGGATCCATCCCGAAGCAGGGGGTTGCTTTTGGGTCACGGTCCCTATTCTGTCGCGGATACGCCTCTGCAACAATCCACGAAAACCGCATTCTTTACACGGGCCGCCGGCCGCGCTAGATGCCGGGCCCCCGAAAGCACTGGGTTTTCAAAGGCCTGGTTTTTTG
>CAYMQT010000082.1:0-277 GCA_964392575.1 uncultured Polyangiaceae bacterium | reverse complement strand
ACGCAGCGGATTCAAAATTTGCAGTCTGCATTTTCGGGGGAGCGGGAAGAGCCTTTTTCAGCTGTTTCTGACACCGGAAGAAACGCGAAGACTCACGAGGACTCACCCTGGACTCACCCTGATGGGTCCGAAATAGAAAATGGTGAAGCGCTTGACACGGTGTGTCAGGTGGCACAGTCGCCGCCAGTCGACCCCGTAGAAGTCGCCCTCGCCACGGCCCTAGAACGAGCGTCCGCCGCTGGCGAATGGTCCACCGTCGCCCAGCTCGCACGAGAGC
>CAYMQT010000081.1:18029-21007 GCA_964392575.1 uncultured Polyangiaceae bacterium | reverse complement strand
AGGATGAGATCGCAAAGATCTGGACCCGGGAAAAGACCACGGTGGTCCTGGTCACCAACGACGTCGACGAAGCGATCTTGCTGGCGGACCGCATCGTACCCCTCAAGCCAGGCCCGAATGCGACCCTAGGTCAGGAATTTCGCGTGAATCTCGAACGCCCCAGGGATCGCCAGGCCCTCAATCACAACGACGACTTCAAGGCGCTCAGAAACGAAATCGTCGCCTATCTCAACCGCGTGCGCGGCGAATCCCGCGCAGAGGCGCAAGCGAACAGAAAGCGCCCTGTCGTAAAACTCCCCAAACTTGAACCCGCGGATCTCCGCGCTCAGTAGCCTTTTTCATTTTCTCGCCAAGGAATCAAACATGCGTGGATATGTAGAGCTCTTCAATCTAGGCAAGACCTACGAAACCGCCAAAGGACCGGCGGTCATCGTCGAGAACTTTGACCTCAACATCAACAAAGGCGAGTACATCGCGCTCTTGGGTCACTCGGGCTGCGGAAAATCCACCGTCCTTACCATGGTGGCCGGCCTCAACTCCATCACGAATGGAGGCGTCGTGGTGGCGGGGCGCGAGATCATGGGTCCCGGACCCGACCGCGGGGTGGTGTTTCAATCGCCCTGCCTGCTGCCCTGGATGAGCGCATTTGAAAACGTAATGCTTGGGGTGGACAGGGTGTACCCGACGGCATCAAAGGCAGAGCGCCGGGCGACGGTTGAATACTACATGGAGCTGGTCGGCCTCGGGGACTCCATGAAGAAGGCGCCCGCTGAGCTGTCGCTTGGCATGCAGCAGCGAGTCGGTTTGGCCCGCGCCTTCGCCGTCTCCCCCAAGATGCTGCTGCTTGACGAGCCCTTCGGCATGCTTGATTCGCTCACGCGGATGGAACTACAGGAAGTGCTCGGCGGGATCCTGGAGCGAGACGAAAAGACGGCCCTGATGGTGACGCACGACGTCGACGAAGCTCTCTATCTCGCGGACAGAATCGTGATGATGACCAACGGCCCACGCGCGAAAGTGGGGATGGAGATCCCCGTTCCGTTCGCACGTCCGCGCGACCGCCAAGAGGTCCTCACTCATCCAGAATACTACGCTCTGCGTGAGAAGATGATTCAGTTCCTCGAGGAGCAAGAAGCCCTCAAGGAGAAAAAAGCAGCCTAGAGCTCTCGTGGCGCCGGGACCCAGCCCGATGTCTCGATGCCCTCCTGCACCAATACATGCATTCTGCATGCATGTATGCACTTTGGCCTCTCTGAGGCTCAAATTGCGGCAAATCTGGGGTTTGCAGTTCTTAGCCAGTGTAGTAAAAGCGCTTTCATGAGCCGCACATATCGTACCTCTGGGCACCTTGTAGCATTCTTCCTCTTCTTCGGTGGCGCCCTCGCCCTGGGGACGGCTTGCTCGGGCAATTCGGACGACTCGGACGGAAGCAACTCGAGTTCGACCGGCGGCTCCACCTCCTCGGGAGGTTCCTCGGGCACTGGCGGCGGGAACAGCACCGGCGGCAGCGACACAGGGACCGGCGGCGCGGGAACCGGGGGCATGGGCGGAGGTTCCTCCTGCGCGGAGCCCGAAGCGGGCCCCTGGGGAGATCCGCTCGAGGACGGAACTCTGGGTCACCGCTACGCCAACCTGTTTTCTCTGGGCGCTGCGCTCTCGACCTGGCACCTGAATAGTGCGCAGGCGAGCGAGATCGCCGAGACCCACTTCAACCACTTCACGGCGGAAAACACGATGAAGCCCGAGTCCATCCAGCCGTCGGAGGGGAACTTCAACTTCACCGAAGCGGATCAGCTCGCCGACTTCGCGCGCGCCCGCGGGCAGAAGATCACCTTCCACACGCTGGTGTGGCACCGCCAGACACCAGACTGGTTCTTCGCGGGGCTCACCCCCGGAGATGCCGACAGCATCGAGATACTCAAGGACCGCATGCGGCTCCACATCGAGGCCGTCGTCGATCGCTACGCGGACGTGGTGAGCAACTGGGACGTCGTGAACGAAGCCGTGGAGACCGAGGGCTACCGGACGACTTCGCCCTGGTACGAATACTTCGGCGGGATCGACTACGCATACTGGGCCTTCTACTACACGCGTGAGGCGCTCGAGGCGAAGGAGCCCTGCAGCTCCGTGGGCAAGCTTTACTACAACGACTTCAACATCAACCAGAAGGTCAACGGAGTCCTCGATTTCGTCGCCGAACTCGAGACCCGGGGCATCCGCATCGATGGCATTGGCGAGCAGGCTCACTACCGCACAGACTGGCCCTCCGTGGGCGAGTTGAGGACGACTTTTCAGGCGATTGTCAGCGCCGGCTACAAGCTGAAGCTCAGCGAGCTCGACGTCAACGTCTACAACGACTACCCGCCGCCGGACTACTCCCTCGAGGCGGCGGAAGAGGTGCCCTTCAGCGATGAGATCGATCAGCTCGTCGCGACGCGCTATGGGGAACTCTTCGCGCTGTTCCGGGAGTTCAGCGGGGACATCACCTCGGTCACCTTCTGGGGCGTCAACGACGACCAGAGCTGGCTCAACAACGAACCCGTCTCCGGCAGGGACAATTACCCCCTGCTCTGGGACGCGAGCTTCCAGCCCAAGGCTGCCTTCGACGCGGTGCTCGCTCCCTGAACGGGTGAGCGGCGGCAGAGCCTTGACCAGTGATAAGCCGGCGCACTAATCAGTGCGCATGAGTTTGACGCAGCTTTATCAATCTCCCCTTGGGAAAATGCGAGTGGTGGGATTTCTGGAGGGTCTTTCGTTCGTGGCGCTCATGGGCGTCGGGATGCCTCTAAAGTACCTGAAGGGAGAGCCGCTGGTCGTAAAAGTCATGGGTCCCGTTCATGGTGCCCTGTTCTTGTGGCTTTGCATGGTCATCCTCCAGGCGGTCATTGAACACGGCTTCACCAAGAAAAACGGCAGCATCGTCTTCTTTGCCGCTCTCTTCCCCTGCGGTCCGTTCTTGATCGATCACTGGCTCAAAC
>CAYMQT010000081.1:6737-18019 GCA_964392575.1 uncultured Polyangiaceae bacterium | reverse complement strand
CTCAAACGACAGCATGTGACCTGAGCCCTCCGAGAGCGCAACAGCGGCCATGTGTAGCTGAACATCAGAATATGCTTATGTATCGTCAACCTGCCGTGCCGCAGCGAAACGTTTCCTACTTTTCGACGACAGGCCGTTTTCGACAATAGGGCCGACGGACAGAGCTTTTCTACGGACACAGTTTTTCTACGAACAAAGTGCATGGAAATGAAATCTTTGTTTTGTGCGTGCTGAAAGAGATAACCTAGCTGCCATGCCGTCCCGCACAAGAACCATCGGAATTCTCACCTCCGGAGGTGATTGCCCCGGTCTCAATGCAGCGATCCGCGGAGTTGCAAAAGCTGCGATGCACTACGACATCGCGGTGATTGGGGTCCAGGATGGGTTTCGCGGTCTGGTGGAGAACCGCACCATTCCTCTGGACAGCAGGGTGGTCAGTGGCTTGCTCACGGAAGGGGGTACTCTCCTCGGAACCTCCCGCGACAAACCTCACAAGATGCGCATGGGGCAGCAAGTGATGGACATGACGGAAGTGGCCGTCGCCAACATGAAGCGCATGAACATGGACTGCCTCGTTTGTCTCGGCGGAAACGGCACGCAGAAGAACGCCTACCGACTCCGCCAGGCTTCGGACATCCCGGTGATGACCTTGCCTAAAACGATCGACAACGACGTAGGCAGCACGGACATTACCTTTGGCTTCGACTCAGCCATGCGCATCGCCACCGAGGCTATCGACCGCTTACACACCACCGCAACCAGTCACCATCGCATCATCGTCGTAGAGATCATGGGGCATGACGCCGGCTGGCTCACGCTGGGCGCGGGCATCGCCGGTGGCGCCGATGTCATTTTGATTCCCGAGATCCCCTACGATCTGAAAGCCGTCGCCGAACACCTTCGCAATCGACGGAAGAAGGGCAAGCGCTTCTCGATCATCGCCGTCGCCGAGGGGGTCAAGAGCGTCCAAGAAGCTGCCGCAGCTTTAGAAGAAACCGCCGAAAAGAAGAAAAAGAAGAAAAAACACCAGGAGGACGAGTCTCCCATCGAACCTTTCACGGATCCGGAGGAGGTCCACCTCGTGCGCGAATCAGTTGCGAGCAGGATTGCCAGAAGGCTTCAGCAGATGACGGGCACGGAAGCTCGCGTCACCGCTCTCGGTCACGTCCAGAGAGGAGGAGAGCCCAGCGCAGGGGATCGCCTGCTCGCAACTCGCCTCGGAACCATGGCGGGCAAGCTCTTGGCGAAAGGTGTCTACGACGTCATGGTGGCCGTGAGCGGAACCGAAACAGTGCCTGTGCCCTTGGCAGAAGTGGCTGGAGTCAAAAAGCTCGTACCCAAGGATCATCCCTGGATTGAAACGGCGCGTTTGGTGGAAACGAATCTCGGTGTTTGAGCTCTGACCCCGGGCGCGATCCCCCGTGTGTCGACGGATGCTCACGCTACGCCCCGATCACGGAAGCCCTTCCAAAAAAGCTCTGAGCGGAAAGATCCGCACCGCCTCGACTCAAGCGAGTCGTGGGTGCGCTTTACCCGAATTTTGTTCAAGCAATCCGAAAGCGATTGGAGCATGGAGGAACAACGTCACTCATTTTGCTGAACCACAGCAGGGGGCCCATGTTCGTTCGTCCGATTCTTTCATCCAGCAACCTCTCCCGCAGCAAGCGTGACCGGGTGAGCCCTCGCCGCTCTGGACGCCTCGCTTCGAGCACATTCTTCCTCTGTCCCCTCCTCTTCGCTCCTCTGCTTTTCGCTCTCGGCTGTTCCAACGCCGTCCTCAGCGGGGGTCCGGGCGGATCTGAAGACTCAAAGGAGGAAAATCCAAGTCAAAAGCCAAACGGCCCTGGCGAAGGACCCGTCGATGAGCAGGGCGTCGACGGGATCGGATGGTCAAGTCGGTACCCCCGTCTCAGTCACGCTCAATGGGAAAACACCGTGCGCGACCTGCTCCGCCTGCCCGCGTCCTCCGGCCTTTCAGCGACTTTTTCCCTCGATCCGGACGACTCTCGCTTTGATACCGCAGGTGCAACCCTCATCTCTTCCAATCTTTGGCTCGACTACCAACGCGCGGCGGAGACCATCGCGGAAGACGTAACCGATGATCCTGCACTCCTTTCAAATCTCGTACCCGGAGCCAGCGACAAGAGTACGTTTCTTCTGGGCTTCCTTCCGCGAGCCCTTCGTCGCGCCCCCAGCGCGGATGAAATCGAAGCTTATGGTGAAGTCTTCGACGAGGGAGTGGCCTCAGGAGTTTCCGTTAGCGATTTCGCGTCCGGGGTGAGGCTCGTGGTCACTGCAGCGCTTCAGTCGCCGCACTTTCTCTATCGTCCCGAAACGTCCACGGAAACTGACGGGGACAAGATCTGGCTCTCAGCGAGTGAAATTGCCAACCGCTTGAGCTTCTCGCTCTGGAACACGATGCCCTCGGATGAACTCCTTTCGGCCGCGCAAAATGGTGAACTCAGCGACGAAGCAAGCGTGCTCTCTTGGGCGGAAAAAATGCTCAACGACGAGCGCGCCGTCTCCACCCTCATTTCCTTCCACCAGCAATTCTTCCACACCAAGGACTACGGAACGATCGCAAAAAATCAAACCCTCTTCCCTGGCTTTACCACAGAACTCGCCCCTACCTTGCGCGAGGAAGCGCGGCTCTTCTTTCATGAGGTCGTGGTGCAAAACGACGGCGGAATCGCGCAACTGATGACGAGCCCCGTGAGTTTCGTCAATGCACAGACTGCACCTTACTACGATCTTGGCGGCACCTTTGGAGATCAGCTCACGCGCGTCACTCTCGACCCCGACCGGCGCTCAGGGATCCTCACTCAGCTCGGCTTTCTGAGTCGTCTCGCGTCCCAAACACAATCCGATCCGATCCTTCGCGGAGTTCATATCTCACTCGATTTCTTGTGTTCTGATTTGCCTGCGCCGCCGGCGGACATCCCGCCTTTGCCAGATTTCGAGGAAAATCAAACGAATCGCGAACGCGTGGAACTTTCCACCTCTGAATCGCCCTGCAACAACTGCCACGAGACCTTGATCAACCCGCTCGGGTTCGCCTTTGAACACTATGACGCCGTGGGGGCGTTCCGCGAAACCGACAACGGTAAGCCCGTTGATGCTACGTCCGACTACGAGCTGGATGGAGAGTTCGTCTCTTACGATGGAGCGGTTGAGCTCACTCGCCTTCTTGCCGAAAGTCCGAGCCTCCACCGCTGCTATGTAAAGGCTTGGCTTGAGTATTTGATGGGAAGACCACCCGTCTCCGAAGAAGACACCGCCCTCGGTGAACTCTCAGAGATCTCGCGGACCCAAGGGGCAGCCAGCACGCTTCTCTCCTCCCTCGTAGCTTTGGACACTTTTCGGGCCAGGCCCAAGGACAGCTTTTCCGATGACTAAGAAGTACCATCGACGCATTTTTCTGAAGGGGGCCGCGGGAGTGACTCTTGGGCTCCCCCTGCTTGAAAGCTTGGGCGTCCCGACGGTCCGCGCCCAGGAAAATACTTTTCCGTTTGCCGTCTTTTTGCGGCAAGGAAACGGCATCGTACAAGAGTCGTTCTGGCCCGGCCAAGCCGGCGCGATCTCCACGAGCAGTCTGACCTCCGATCTGGAGCAGAGTGATCGCACCGCTGGCGTGCTTGCCGCCCATGCGAACAAGCTGAATTTCATCAGGGGCCTGAGCTATGATTTCTCCGGTACCGGGTGTGGACATGCCGACGGCTGCTTTCAATGCCTGACTTCGGCGGCGCCCAACGGACCTAACTCCAACTCGACGCTGGCGATGGGGCCTTCGCTCGATTGGGTCATCTCCCAAGCTCTCGATGCTCCTGGAAGTGAGCCGGTCAGCCTCTACGCGGGCGCGACGAGCAGCTTTCTCGGGGATGTCATTCTCTACCGCGGCGCTCAGCAGCGGCGCGCCGGGGAGAGGTCCCCGCAAAATGCTTACTCAAGGCTGTTCGGCACTTCAGCGCCAGTCGAAACCGAGGATCCCAACGCTGAGGCCGTCAATCTGGCCAAGCGTCGCAAGAGCGTCAATGACCTCGTGAGAAACGAAATGCTGAGTCTGCTCGGCCGGCGAGAACTCTCAAGCAGCGATAAGATGCGACTTCAGGCGCATTTCGACGCCATTCGTGATGTCGAGGTGAACATGCCTCCTCCGGCCATTTGCTCCCCCACCCCCCTCGGTGACATCAATCCGGACAGCGTGGATCAGATCGTTTACGCTCACCTCGATCTGATCGCTCTTTCGATCGCTTGCGGCAAGAGTCACGCTGCCACGCTGTGTATCGGAAACGGAAACGATCAAACTCAGTACACGATAGACGGGCAGGTGATGGAACGCTTTCACCACATCTCGCACCGAGTGCGCAGCGACGGCTCCGACGGCGAACCCATCCCCAACGCCGAGCTCCTTCATCACAGAATCGACAAGAAATTCGCCGGATACTACAAGTACCTTCTCGACAAGCTGGACGCGATCACCACGCCGACGGGTACGCTCCTCGATGATGGGGTGGCCGTCTGGTTCAACGACTTGGCCAGCGGTCCCGGTCATGGCTCTCGGAATGTGCCCTGGGTTTTGGCCGGCAGCTGCGGGGGATCCCTCCGTACGGGTCAGTTTTTGGACGGAAACTGGGGTATCAACCGCATTCACAACACCATCGGCGCCGCCGTAGGGCTTCTCAACGGAGCCGGGGGGCCGCTCGATGATTTCGGAAACCCGGCCTACTCGAAGGGGCGTATCGACGGCCTCGTCGCATAGTATCGACGGCCTCGTCGCATAGTATCGACGGCCTCGTCGCGTAATACAAGCGCGCCTAGATCCGCACGCACGCGGCGGCCCAGGAGAGTCCAGCGCCGAATCCAACGAGCACAGCGATCTGTCCGGGAGCAAGACGTCCGCTCGAAAGCGCCTGATCGAGGGCAATGCCCACGGACGCGGCCGCCGTGTTCGCTTGCTCTCTGACGCTACAAAAGAAGGTAGCCTGAGGAACGCCCAATTCCTCGGCAATGGCCGTCAGCATCTTCTCGTTGGCCTGATGGGGGATGATCAGATCCACATCTTTGAGCGAAAGACCTGCCGCGTGCACCACTTCTCGAATGGCCCCGGGCACCGTGCGCATGGCAAATTCCCACACCGCCCGTCCGTTCATCGTCAGGCGATCTGCGCCGGAGAGGAGATCTTCCTGAGTGGTCGGGCGGCGAGAGCCCCCGGCCACTGTCGTGATGCAGGGGGCACCAGAGCCGTCAGAACCCATTTTTACAGCGAGCAGGCAGGGGGCATCACCCGACACGCCCAAGACGAGAGCCCCGGCGCCATCCCCGAAGAACACAGCCGTCGTCCGATCCTTCCAGTTGAGGATGCGAGAATAAGCATCCGCCCCGACGACCAGCACGGGCGCTCCTCCGAGCTGCTGCTGCATGGCGACGCCGACGACAAGAGCGTGAACGAACCCACTACAGCCAGCATTGAGGTCGACCGCCCCGCAGGAGCTCCCCAGCTGATGCTGAATGAGGTTGGCGGTGGCAGGAAGTTTTTGGTCCGGCGTCGATGTGGCGCAAACGATGTACCCCAGCTGCTCGGCCGCAATTCCTGCCTTCTCTAAAGCCCGGCGGGCGGCGTGAACGGCAAGATCCGAGGTAGCCTGATCGGGCGCGACGATCCGACGGCTTTCGATGCCCGTGTGGGAGACGATCCAATCATCGGTGGTATCGAGCCCGTCACGAACGAGATCCTCATTTTGGATGATTTGATCCGGCAGGTACGAGCCTGTACCGATAATACGCGAATTCACCGCCCCACCCTTAGCCCAGGCCCGTCAGTGGGGCCATAGGGAAACCGTGGAGGTCTCGTGGAACCATGGAGGTTTCATGGAGCCGGGACATCGCCCAAAAATCAGTCAGAAAATCAGTCCAAACCCCGAGCTTGGCGATCTGACTACGCAGCACCTAAGATGGTTCGATGGACGCACCGGTCTCGGAAGGCAGGCTGCACAGCTTCAGGAAAAGACATGCAAAAGCAAGACAAGAACCTCGCATCACCTCAGAAAGCCCGACTTCTGCTCCTGACCGCAGGCCTCTCGATTTCTCTGCTCGCTTGCAAGCCGACCGCATCTCCCCCCGAAACCAAGGGGGATGCAAATACGGACTCCACCCCCACCACTGACCAGGAAAAGGCACCTGTCGAAGAAAAGTCACCGACCAATGCCGGCATGACCAGCGCGTCCGTCGGCAAGGTTGCACCGGACTTCACTCTGACCGATTTGGATGACAAGCCTTTCAAGCTCAGTGACGCTCTGGGGAAAACCGTCGTCCTCGAGTGGTTCAATCCACAGTGCCCTTTCGTCAAGGCCGCTCACACCAAGGGCTCCCTCGTCGATACGGCCAAGAAGCTCCAAGAAAAAGGCGTCGTGTACGTCGCCATCAACTCAGGCGCACCCGGAAAACAGGGCCATGGAAAAGAAGTCAACCAGGCCGGCCAGGAGACCTTCAAAATGACGCACCCCATCCTCCTCGATGAGAGCGGAGAAGTGGGTCGCGCCTACGGAGCAACGAACACACCTCACCTGTTCGTCATCGATCCGAAGGGCGTACTTGTTTATAGCGGCGCGATCGACAACTCCAAGGACGGCGAAGGTCAGTCTCCCGAAGGGGGCACCCTCATCAACTACGTGACCTCTTCCGTAGAGAGCGTCCTTTCGGGGAGCCCGGTAGCCGTACCGGAAACGAAAGCGTATGGGTGCTCGGTAAAATACGGCTCTTAGAGCACGTCCGCAAACCTGCTGCGCGCCCCGCTGCTTCGGTCCTCGTCCTCAAAATACCATTTTATATTTTATAAATAGCAGCGCTCTTTACCTGTCCGCCCGCGTAAGGCTGACATTGAAGTCTCCGGTCCCCAGTTGCTTAAAAATCCGCACCCAGAGTGGTAGATACATCTCGGTGCCTCGGGCTGTGGTGATGTCCCCCAGATCGAGGATCTCCGCCCAACCGAAAGATCGGATCAAGATCTCGGTCCGCACCAACTCCTTCGCCTCGGCGTCGTTTCCCGACAGAAAAACGACATGAGGTCCGGGCACCTTCGACGGCTCGACCATGACGTGACACGAGATCGTATTGAGCGTCTTGACGACGCGCGCCTCAGGGAAGGCCGCCTGGATCTGTTCGCCGAGCGACGCATCGTTGCAGACGGAGAGAGTGGGCGGAAAGCCTGCGGAAAAGTCGAGGGGGTTGGAGACATCGATGAGAACCTTCCCCTTGAGGTTCTCCGCCCCTGCCAGGTGGAGGGCAGCAAGAGAGGCAACACCCGCGGTGCAATTGAAGATCAATTCCGATCCGCGACAGGCGTCCGCAAAGGTCGCCACTTGAGCCGAGGATCCCGGCACAGATCCGAGCCAAGCGAGAGCCGCTTCATTGTCCGCGCTTCGTGAGCCAAGGGTCACTTCATGACCGACCCTGAGGAGCTTCGTCCCGAGAGTCGTGCCCACATTTCCAGTACCAAGGATTGCAATCTTCATAGCGCGCCTTTCTTGATGCGAGACTCTACTTCGCTTACGTCTCGCGGTGAATAGACCTGGTGGATCTCCTCGCCCGAACCCAGGGCCCACACGGAAAGCGAGGTGCCTGTCCGCTTCCACCTTGCACTGACCGGAAGGTGGGCTATGCGCTCTCGCGATGCTGAGCGATCCGGGCGCCGCCCCTGTGCCAAGTGGGGGGCCTCCCCCTGAGTCGTCTCTCACCAAGGAAGAGCGCAAGCGCGAAGAAGAAGCGCGCAAGCGAGAGCGGCGACTCATCCTTCTCGTCGCGGCGGTGCAATTCGTCAACGTCCTGGACTTCATGATGGTCATGCCCCTCGGACCCGACTTCGCGGACGCCCTCGCTATCCCCACTTCACAGATCGGCCTGGTGGGAGGCATCTACACCGCCGCCGCCGCCGTCGCCGGAATCGTTGGCTCCCTGTTCCTCGATCGCTTCGACCGCCGCTCCGCTTTGGCGGTCGCGATGTTCGGCCTGGCTCTCGGAACGGCCCTCGGCGGATTCGCCGTAGGGCTCGGGAGTCTTCTCGTGGCGCGCGTTTTGGCAGGCGCGTTCGGTGGTCCGGCCACCTCCCTTTCCCTTGCCATCGTCACAGACGCCGTACCGCCCGCTCGTCGAGGAAAAGCGCTCGGTACCGTGATGGCCGCTTTCTCTCTCGCGTCCATCCTCGGGGTCCCCATCGGCCTGGAACTCTCCAGGCGCCTGGGTTTTCGTGCGCCCTTCTTCGCTCTCGCTGGGGTCGGGCTCGTGATCACGTTCCTCGCCATCCGCTTGATGCCGCCCATGAAGCAGCACTTGGCCAAAGCACGACCCAAAGGGTTCTTCCCGCGCGTCAACCGCCTGGTGCTGCTCTCTCTCACCAACACATCCCTCGTGATGCTTGGCGTCTTTGCCATCGTCCCCAATCTATCCGCCTACGTGCAGCACAACATGGGCTACCCGCGCGAGTATTTGGGATTTTTATACCTTGTGGGCGGCATCGCCAGCTTCGTCGTCATGCAAATCGTGGGCGGCTTGGTGGATCGGTTCGGCGCCACCAAGCTCGTCATCGTCGGGACGTTGTTTCACTTGCTGGCGCTCGACTTCTTCTTCCTTCACCCCATGAAGGTGATTCCCGTCTTCGTGATCTTCACCCTGTATATGCTTTCAGGAAGTGTACGCATGGTCCCGATCCAGACCTTAGCGACGAGCGTCCCCACTCCGGAGGAGCGAGCTCGCTTCATGTCGGCTCAATCGGCCGTGCAGCACATGGCCTCGGCGCTCGGAGCGTTCCTCGGATCGCTCATGCTCTATGCTCGTCCCGACGGTGCGCTCGTGGGCATGGAGCGGATAGCCTGGCTCTCCTTGGTCGTAGCAAGCATGGTGCCTGTGCTCGTGATGTTCCTCGAGCGCGGCCTACGTGCGCGGAACTCGAAAGTCGCGCAGCTGTCATAGCCCTTAGGAAGCCGCAGAGCTGAGCTGCCCGGCTCCCACGCTTTTCTCCTCAGCCGCCGAGGCACCGACTTTGTGACGAGCCGTCAACAGGGGCGCAAAGGCGTCCGCATGGGTGTAGGCGAGAAAAATTTGAGCAAGAACCATCAGCAGAGGCAGACCGATTCCCGGCGCGAGAACCGCATGGAAGAACACGATGTTGATGGTGATGGGCGCAAGGACAGTCAGCGCCAAAGGTACGAAACGATTGCTGAGCAACAGGAGGCCTGACAAAACCTCCGTTCCTTTGAGAAGCGGAAACAGGTACCCGGAAGCCGCAAGACCTCCGATGAACGCCCCGGCTCCCTCAGGGAGGGGCGGCTGAGGTAGAAACCCCAAAAACCCATTGAGACCGAAAACCGTGAAAACGAGGCCGAGAAAGATGCGAGCGCCGAGCGCTGCTTTTGACTTGAATGACTTCATGACGAACTCCTAAAAATTCCCGGCACTTCACCGGTTTCCCTGCGGAGATGGCTCCCTGGGGCCGCCGTCTCCGCCCGATAAACCTGTCTACGGAACAATCGCCGCGCCACTACTACTATTGGGAATCATTATCCTACCTATGGGACAATTGTGGAGCTATCCTTGGTCACGATGGACCTCGAAGACGTTCGCGTTTTTCTTCACGTTGCCAAACTCGGCAGCTTCACCAAGGCCGCCCAAAGTCTCTCGCTTCCCAAATCGACGGTCAGTCGCAGAGTGTCTGAGCTCGAAGACTCGCTCCGTGTTCGCTTGCTGCACCGCACCACGAGAAAGCTCAGCTTGACCGAAGCCGGTCAGCTCTACTTTCAGCGCACGGCGCACATCCTAGACGAACTCAGCAGCGCCGAAATCGCGCTTGAGGAAATGCAGACACAGCCCCGTGGCGTGGTTCGGGTCACGATCCCTGGAGGCATGTCAGGAGCCTTCGCAGTCATGGCGCGCAAGTTCGGTGAACGATTTCCTGACGTTCGTCTCGTGGTTTTTGCGACCGGCAGGCGGGTGGATCTCGTGGCAGAGGGATACGATCTCGCGGTGCGTGCGGGGCACCTGACGGATAGCTCGCTCATCAGCAAGAAACTCACCTCCACTCCCTTCGGCCTCCTGGCAAGCCCAGACTACCTGGCGCGGAGCGCGCCTCTGACTTCACCTCAAGATCTCACGCAGCATCAGTGCCTGGTCTTCGGTCTGGAGGGAACGGAAGGCGTTTACAAGCTCTTCTCTGCGCAAACTCACGAGGAGATACCCGTCCGAGGCCCCCTTTCTTCAAACGATCTGAGCATGCTCAAGGCGGCCGCGGTCGCCGGTCTCGGCGTCGCTCTCTTGCCCCTGATCGAGGCTTCCCCAGAATTAAACAGGGGCACCTTGGTCCGGGTGCTGCCCGAAGTGCAAGGAGAAGAAGGGATCGTGTACGCCGTGTATCCAAGCTCGCGCCACCTACCACCCCGAGTCCGTGCGTTCATCGATTTTTTATCTGATTGGATGGCGGACGAATACAATCTCTGCGCGACCGCTGCCTGCGTTCTAGAGTGCGATGGGCAGCCCCTGGAGAAAACCCGAAAAATCACTTCTGAGGCAGAACCGGACTGAGGGAGTCCGTAAAGGTGTTCATGTCGCGCAGCATCCCTTCGAGGAGCGCCTCCTCAGCAGACAGATCTGCCTTTTCGTCAGGATCCTCCGCGAGATTGTAGAGCCCCAGCGGTCGACCCAGACTTGTGATCAGCTTGTGATCTCCCTTGTAGAACGCGCGCCGCTCCTGATTGTGAGGACCTTGAACCATGTCGACGAATACGGTTCTGGATTCAAGCTCCTTGTCCAGAGGCGCGAGCACATCGGCGTAGAGAGAAGTCCCGCGCACGAAATCTTCTTCCCCCTCCGGAGTCACTCCGAAGGTCTCAAGAACAGTGGGAACGAGATCCATCAGGCTTCTCCTTTGTGTCACTCTTCGGGGCGGCACACCCGGAACGAACAGCAACAGCGGCACCCGGACGAGCTCCTCCCAGACCTCAAACCCGTGTCGGATCATGCCGTGCTCACCGAAGGCTTCTCCGTGGTCACTCGTCACCAGGACCACGGTTTTCTTCGACAAATCCAGCTCTTCTAGCGCGGCGAGCACGCGCCCGACTTGTTGATCGACAAAGGACACCTCTGAATCGTAGCGCGAGCGCTCGTCCGCGCCGTAATCGAAGTCCTCGTGACGCACATATTCGTAGTGAGGATCGACCCAATGGGCCCAAAAGTAAAATCTCGACTGAGTCTGAGCCAGACGTGTGAGCTCGCGGATGGCTACGTCTGCGACCCGA
>CAYMQT010000081.1:0-6727 GCA_964392575.1 uncultured Polyangiaceae bacterium | reverse complement strand
TTGTCGCCCTCGATGGTGACTACTTTAGGTGCAGCGGAGCTGTCGAGAACGTCGAACCCTCGCTCGAATCCGTATCCCTTGAAGAAAAAGTACCAGTACCCCTGGACGCTGACCGTCTCGAACCCTGCTTTCTTCAGCCGCTCCTGCACGAAGGGAACAGAGGGGGAAAAGCGGTCAAAATGCTCAAAGGTGCGAGGAACTTCGGAAGGGTAGCGTCCGATCAAGGCGGGACCGAGACTCTTGCTCGTATAGGACGCGAGTGCGTACGCGTGAGTAAACACGGTCGACCGCTTGGAAAGTTCATCCAAACGCGGAGAGCGACTCTTGCCTTTTTGAGGGATCATGTAACCCAGGTCAAAACGCAAAGTGTCGATCGTCAGCAGGAGAAAATTCAGGGATTCTGGCAGCTTCTTCGCTTCTTGCGCTTGAGGCTGAGAAGCCGGGGCGGCAGGCTTGTGAGAAAGGCGATCGCTGCCTGAACAATCCTCATCGATTCCGTTTTCAGGGATGTCCATCGCTCCCGGAAAGATGGAGGAATTCTGAGGAGCGCAATCTCCTCCCCCGAAAAAAGCAGAGTAACCGTCCCCGTCCGTATCGCTGAGAGCGCGACCGATCTTGAGTCCGAAAGGAGTCAGCCCTCCCTTTCTTTCCATCATAGCAGCGGCCCGCACCGAAAGGTTTGATGAGAGAGAGAGTCCAAAGAGCGAAAGGCAAAGGATGAGAAAAGCACCACCTCTGGCGTAATTCTTGAGTGCGGGTTTCAGAGGGATCCATGCACCCACCAGGGCTAAAAATCCGATCGCTGTCGCTTCAAAAACGGGAGCGAGATCCAGTTCGGCACGCCGAAGCACTCCAAACAAAGCAAGCGGAGCACCCTGCCCCGACGGATTTCCTAGAGCGATGAGCAGAGCCGTTCCCAGCAGGGGGAGCGCGACACCGACGAGAAAAACCCAGACGAGCGAAGGCATCTCACCCTTCCTCTTGCAAAGAAAAGTAGCGAAAGCGGTCGCGCACCAGGCAGAAGAGGAAAAGAGGAGAATCGCAAGCGCTGCTAAAAGCATGCCTCCGACCTGGCTTCGCCCTGAAAATGCCTCCAGCAAAGGAACCGCGAGCAGCGCGAGGAGCAAGGTCGAAAGGAAAACACAGGGTCCGCTCAAGAGAACTCGAAGACGCAAAAGTCGACTGCCTCGCCCATCTTCGGTGAGCAAAAGCCGGAAAAGACGGAGGAAGATCAACCCGAGCAGCGCCCCCACCAAGGAAACTCCCAGAACAAAAGGCAGCAGAAGACCCGCCCGGGGTAAGACTTCTGACGCCCGATCTGCCCCGAGCCATGCCAGGAACAAGCTCCCTACGAGCGCCCCCAAAAAAGAGCCACTCAGCGGGAGTGTCGGCGGGCTTTCGGAAGTGGGCTTCGCGCTCATCGCAGGGCTTGTAGCAGCCTGAGCATTCATCACATCTAAAAAAGCCGATAACTAGAGTGAAAACTCGCTTTGAACTACGCCTTCTTCCTTTCCGATCGGTCTGAGCCGAGCGAAAAAGAGGCGGGAGATTGTGCGAGCGGATGCGCCCTATCGTAAATTTTCTCAAGCTGGTGCGTGGACAGATGTGTGTACCGTTGAGTGGTAGCCACGCTTTCGTGACCCAGAAGATCTTGAATCGCCCGCAAGTCCGCGCCCCCATAGAGCATATGCGTGGCGCATGCGTGGCGGAGGGCATGGGGGTGCAAGCGATCTCTCCCTGAAGCCAGGGCCCCATAGCGGCGCACCATCTCTTGAACTCTCCTCACGCCTAGACGCCGACCGCGCGAACTCAGAAACACAGCGAGCGGATCCTGCGCTTTCGTCTTCGGATGAGAAAGCGAGCTGCGCAGCGAAAGGTAGCGCTCGACCGCGCTCACACAAGGCCGACCGAGGGGAACGATCCTGTCCTTCTTCCCCTTGCCATGCACCATGAGCCTAGCCCCCGAAAGATCCACCGCAGGCAAATCGAGGGAAACGAGTTCGCTCACACGAAGTCCGCTACCATAAAGAACTTCAAGAATCGCCTGATCGCGCGCCTCTACTGATGGATCCTCGGAATGAGCCGCCGACATGAGTGCATCCGCGTCTTCAGCGGACAGGATCAGCGGCGCTTTTCTTCTGATCTTGGGAAGCCTCATGCGGGCCGCCGGGTTCTCAGAAATCAGGCCTTGGGCCTGACTGAAGCGATAGAAGGCGCGCAAGCTCCCCATCTTGCGCGCGAGCGTCGTCGACGTACTGCCGGGCGAGATCTCGCGCAGCCAGAGACGAATTTCTAGCTTGCCTGCGCTGAGAAGAGCGCCAAAACGCTCTCGATCCAAAAAACTCAGAAACTGACGCAGATCGCCTGCGTAGGCGGTGACCGTGTGAGGCGACAGCTGCCGCTCAGAACGAAGG
Organism: uncultured Polyangiaceae bacterium; assembly: GCA_964392575.1. GTDB lineage: Bacteria > Myxococcota_A > Polyangia > Polyangiales > Polyangiaceae > NIC37A-2. The sequence goes on along the minus strand of CAYMQT010000081.1, from coordinate 4,313 downwards.
TGCTCAAGAAACGATTTTAACTCGCGCTCTTTTGCCTCAAGCTCGGTCACCTCGGCACTATAGCGCCCCTCTTGCCCCGACGACTACTTCTCTGAAGGAAGGGGCGTCATCAGCTCCTTCAAGCGTTCTTCCGCCTTGGCCTGGGCGCCAGACTTCGGGCGCCCGGGATAGTCTGTCTGCACATGAACGAGGCGTAAGGAATCCCACGCGAGCCGGGCGATCTCAAAATTGCCCTCAGCCTCGGCGCCCCGCGCGATCGCTTCCAGCCGAGCATGCGCGGCGCCGACATGGCTTGAGCCAGGGACGTAAGAAAGGGCAGCCTTCCGTGCAAAGCGAATCGAAGCGCGCAGATCACCTTCATGAAAGGCTTGATCGCTCTGTTTCATTTCGTCTTGGCCTCGCCCGGTCAAGAAGAGTCCGGAAAGCACCAAGGTCGAAACGACGAGGAGCACCGTCACCGAAAGGAGCCGCAGCACCTTCCCAAGTAGGTCGCCTTCGTCGTCGGTCAAGGCAGCTGTCCTTTAGAGAAAGTCTCGGCGACTAAACACGAGCGACGCAAGGACGAGCAGCCCCACGGTCCAACCGAACGCCTGGACCGCGCCGAGCGACGCATACGACCAGTACGAGACGCCCACCGCCTCTCCGGTGAGCACACTCCGGGGAGGCACGTAGACCATCAAGTTGGGGAAGACCTTACTCAAAAAGATCCCCAGCTCCTTGACGAACTGTCCAAAAATCCTGGCCGGAAGCCGAGCCAACGTATCCGCAGAGCGACCGACGAGAAACACCGACAGAGAAAAGATCGCAGTCAAGAACGGCGACGAAAACGAGGCAAACAGGAGAGTGATCGCGGTCACGATGCTCACCTCAAAGAACGTCAAAAGTGCCTGCCCGAGAATCACTCCGCTCTCACTGACTCCATCGCGGGCAAAGTAAGCCCCCAGCGAAAGCAAAAGGACGGCCAGGGGCACAGGAACCCAAGTGCGAAGCCGAGGAAAGCGAAACGCAGCGACCCCGACAGCGACGATGATCCCCACCGGCACCCCGATCGAAGCCCCCAGCGAACGAGTGGTGAGAGCGCCCACGGCAAACAGGAGAAGCCCCGAGTTGATCGCAATGAACACGGTGAGCGTCAGCAGAGTTCCGAAAAACTTACCCACAAGGTACTCGCCGCGGCGGATCGGGCGCGCCAAGATGGGGAAGATGGTCTTGAGTTCGAGTTCCCGATAGAGGGAAGTGGCCCCGAGGACAATCGCCACGACAGTCGCGTAGAGCGAAATAGAAGCGGCTCCTAGGTCAGCGACGACGCGATTTTGAGAGCGCAAGGCGTACGCGCCGACGACGAGCGCGTAGCCGCAGGTACCAACGGCAAGCCCGAGTAACCCGTGGAGGATTCGGGCCCGTACGGCTTCTCTATAGGTATTGAAGGAGATGGCTGCGATCCGCCAAAGCATGCAAACACTCAATACCCGATCATCGCCTCCCGGGAAACCGTCCGCGGTCTTGAGACTGCACTTCAATCATATCGGACAAGCGATCTGGCACTTGTAGAGCCCAGCCCTGGGCCTTCTTTTCCAAGAGCGCGCCGATACCGCCGATGTCGAAGGCAAACCCAAAGGAAACGAGTGTGACGCCAGGACTCACCTCTCTTGCCTGAAAAACTCCCCATATGTCCCTTACATCCGCCCGCTCCGAAGGATCGAGCCAGAACTTCGCCTCATACTTGGCGAGATCCCAGACCAACCGCACGGTGTAGCTACCGACGACGGGGGGTTTACCCTGACGGACCCTGATCTTCGCAACCCCGGCCTCTTCGGAGTGGGTGGTCGCAGAGATCCCGTAGGGAAGCACCTGGGCAATGCCGCCCGGCGCGCGCAGGGCGCGCAACACGTCAAGGGGCCTCGCGCGCACGAGGCGGTAGGAGAGACCGGCGTGGTACCTCGTGCCATTTCTGTGGATGATGAACTGTCGTTTGACGGACGCGCCTTGAAAAAGAAGGTCTCGCTCCTCCTCGGTCAAAGCCGGAGTTTTCGCGCTTCCGCCGCGAGCTGCTGAACTGCCGCGAACTGCTGAACTGCCGCGAGCCTCCGAATCCGTCGGACCCAAGAGCAAGCTCAAGCCCAATAGAATTCCGCTCGCTCGAACGCGCGTGAACCCGCCTACCCGCATGCCTCCCTCCGGCCCTAATTAGCACACAATCCGGAGCAAGCGCTCGAGAAGTGCTTAGCTCCTTTCGTTGTCCATCCACGACGCCCCTACAGGGGGGGCCAGAGGGGAGAGATCCACCCGGGAAAGGGTCTTGAGCCCCGAGTACAGTTCATCGGTGGCCTGACGCTTCACTTCTGATTGGTCGAGAAGGGCCGTGATGTCGCTGGGACGGTGGGCGGCGCGGGCGCGGGTCTTTGGGATCAGCGAAACATCGTCGGGGATGGGGGTATGAGCGCGTGTATCCACCTTGGCGCCACGCCAGGATCCGCTGAAAACAGGGGCGATCGTTCCCTGAAAGACTTGAGTCGGCTCTTCGTCGATGTCGTCGTCCTGAGTTGGCTCTTCCTCTACGTCTACGTAGTGTTCTTCTTCTACGTCCACGTAATGCTCGCCTTCGGCGAAGCCCATTTCCGGTGGGGGCTCGGGTGACGACGGGGGCTCGGGAGGAGCCGGAGTGGTTGCGCCGAAACTCTGCGCGATGGTTTCAAGGACTCCCACAGGTGGAGAGGCTCGGGTGATGACGGGGGGTTTCAGCCGGGGCTCCGTGACTTGAACCGCCACAGGGGGAAGGAGAGCCTCGGCCACGTTCAGAGGAGCTTCCTCCGGCAGAGGCTCCGCCTGCTGAAGCACCGGAGCGCGCAAAAAGATCTCTGGAGACGGGCGCTCTTGTACTTGGAGCGTCGCCGTCGCTTGTGAAACGGAGCGTTTCGTCTCACGGAAAAGCCGCGCCAAGGTCCTTGCCGCTGCGCGGCGATTCACCGGTACGAGCGCAGCCTCGAGCTCCTCGACCAACCCGCGCAAGGAGCGCAGATCCCTACGCCCGACGACCCGCTCGAGGTTGGGCGAGGCGGCGCGCACATTTTCCAGCAGTTGTCCCAAAAGAAAGCGCAGGCTTTCCTCTGATTCTCCTTCGGTGCCCGGAGCCCCACGCAGACTCACTGTTCCGTCCTCGCCCAAACTGACGGCATCAACGCTGGCAATGGTGGGGCTTTGTCTTGCGGCGTCCGCGGCACCGAGCACCAAGTACCCGGCGGATTCTGCAACAAGCGAAGCCTCACCGTAGCGGATGGCCAACACTACGTCTCTCAGGCTGATCGTCATTGGTCTTCTCCGCGCATGAGCACCCCAGAGCGGCGGAGATACTGCTTGGCTTCACCCACCGTATGCGTTCCGTCGTGAAAGATGGAGGCGGCGAGGGCAGCGTCGGCGCCCCCCTCGACAAGTCCCTCTCGAAGGTGCTCCAGCGTCCCTACGCCACCAGAGGCGATCACCGGGATCGAGACGGCTTCGCACACGGCGCGCAGCAAGGGAAGATCGTAGCCGGACTGAGTGCCGTCGCGGTCCATGCTGGTGAGCAGGAATTCCCCGGCTCCGCTCGAAGCGCCACGCTTTGCCCATTCGACGGCGTCGATGCCCGTAGGTCTGCGCCCCCCATGGGTGAAGACTTCCCACTTGTCGGCGGCGACTTGTCGCGCGTCGATGGCAAGCACAAAAACCTGGGAGCCCCACGCTGCGGCCACCTCCTCGATGATTTCGGGTCGACGCACCGCGGCGCTGTTCACGCTGACCTTGTCCGCTCCTGCGTCCAAGAGCGCCCGCACGTCATCCTTGGATCCCACGCCACCCCCTACCGTGAGGGGCGCGAACACCACGTCCGCGGTCTTGGCCACGATTTCGAGCAGCGCTCCCCGACCCTCATGGGAGGCGGTAATGTCGAGAAACGTGATCTCGTCCGCTCCTGCCACGTCGTATCTCGCCGCGCACTCCACCGGATCTCCAGCGTCACGGATATTGACGAAGTTGACACCCTTCACCACGCGTCCATCACGCACGTCGAGGCAAGGAATGATGCGCTTAGCGAGCACGAAGAGTCATCCGGGGTGAAAGGGAGAAAAAGTGGGAGCACCCAAGGCGGGGGGTCAGAAGCATCCATAAGGTGATTTGCCCCACCTGGACAAATTGCTTGGGATGACAAGGCACCGCTAACCCCGGCGGCTGAGCTATTTGGACAAATCTCCGACAATTGGCTACTTCCAGTCATGGCCCCCTGTCCTCATTGTCGAGCGGACGCCCCTCAGTACGCGCGCGTTTGCCCTTCCTGCGGC
>CAYMQT010000080.1:0-21123 GCA_964392575.1 uncultured Polyangiaceae bacterium | reverse complement strand
CTCGAAAATCCCTGGGCGCTGGCCTTGGGGGTGGCTATCCGGAGCTGGGCCTTCATTTCGACCTCAACTACGATTTCATTGACCTTTCGCGGGGAGGAGATCTTGTGGGAGGCGTGCAGGGTCAGCTGGGAGTTTCCATCGGCTGGACTCTCGGAGATAAAAAGAAGTGAAAGCATCTTGGCTTCTTTTCGTAGCCTTGACTGGCGCCCTGCCTCTCGGATTTTTTGGCTGTAATCTGGGTCCCTTCCCCTCCTTTCTGGAAGAACTCGATCCGCTCGATCCTGTGGACGGGGAGGCGAAGGGCTGGATGCTCTCTGAGTCGTCTCAAACCCGAGTGCTCGTCCTCAGTGACAGTGGGCAATTCCTCCACGCCGAAGTCGGTTACAATACGTCCGTACGCCTCGAGTTTGGTGAGTTCAGCATCGAAGGGAAAACTCTCATCCTGCACAGCACTCTCCGTTACAACTTTCCGAAGGAAACGGGATCTGTGGGTAGCCGTATCGGCGCACAATCTGAGGAGGTCGACACGACGAGAGCGTATCCCGCTGATCTTGTCGACGGAAGGTTTGTTGTCGACGGACTGGGTACGTTTGATGCGACCTCAGACTGGACGAAGAGTCTCGATTTAGAGAAGCCAGAGGCCAGAGGCTGCCTGCTTCGGTTTGTGCAAGTCACGATCCGGATTGTTCAGGCTCGCATCAGGAACTTTGGTGCAGGCGGAACCATCATCTACCAGAACAACCTTTCGACTTTTGCTGGTTTCTTAAAGGGAGAGCAGTCGATCGTCCTCGAAGGACTGCTTTCTCCAGAAACCATTATTTCTTACGATCATTTGATGGATCTTCCGGAGGTCGAGATCGACGGAACGTTCAGCACGTTCGTCAACACGAGCGGCAGCGGACATCTCGATGACTTTATCGACTTTTCTATTTTCCTTCCGGGTGACGCACAAACATCTGGAACGGCAGGAGCGGGCCCTCAGGGGGAGACGCTGCCTCAGCTTTTTTCCGAGGGGTCTTTGCACTACGGGCCAGAGGATCCGCTTGAGGTCACGTCCGGCGACGTGAGTGGTGGCAGTTACCGCCTTGAAATGAGGCGTCCGGTAGAAGTGAGCGAGATCTATTCCTGGGAATTTCTGGAAGATCTGGATTTGCGCGGTTGTTACGAGGCCTCAGCGTCTGAGAGTGAGTAAAGCTCACCTCTCACAGGAGGAACGCTAAAGCTCCGAGCAACGTCAAAAAGAGCACGGTTAGGCAGCGGAACCACCGTCGGCGGGCCCGGTGGTGAGGCACTTGCAGCGTCGTTGAGACGACCTGGCATACGATGCGGGCAGGATCGCGCACGGAATCGAAATGCGAAACTCGCTGCAACCCTTTCGGGTACCGGACTTCGGTTTTTACATGGTGGATCAAAAGTCCACGTCGGGCCGCGCGGAGGACGAGATCGGACTCGAAGGCGTAGCCATTGGCCTCGCTCCCGAGCGCTAGGGTTTCCTCGACCGGATAGCGCCTCAGGCCACATTGAGTGTCCTTGAGTTCTTCTCCACCAAACAAGGACAGGACCCGGTTGGAGAACGAGTTCGAACGCTGATTGGCGCGAGGAGCGCCCGCGCCCTTGAGGTCTCGGACCCCAAGAACCAGCGCCCGCTCATGCCCGGGGAGCAAGAACAACCGGACCGCTTCATGGGCGGGGTGCTGCCCGTCGGCGTCCAAGGTCACCACTTGTGAGAGGCTGTGCTCCCGGGCCCACCGAAGGCCCGTCTTGAGTGCCGCACCCTTGCCTAAGTTGGTGTTGTGGATCAAAAGGGTGACCCCGGAAGGGACCGAGGAGAGGCTTCCATCGGTCGAGCCATCATCGACAATCACGATAGGAACATCTGCGACGTTCTGAGTCGCGAGCGCGGATTTGAGCTCGGACAGCACCTGGATCACGTGCGGACCGGCGTTGTACGAAGGGATGAGGAAAGCGCGCTGCTTGTCGGCGGTGGTCTTCAAGTGCTTGCGTGACTACCTACCCAGAAAGGGCGCTCACTCAAGGGGACGTCCCCCGCTCTTTTCAGAGTGCCTTTTTGCTCATCTCGGCGAAAGAAGGAAAGACTTCGATCCTCCTGATTGGCGCAGATGAGCCCCTCGGTCCCCAAAAGGCAGAAGTTGCGGGGGACAGCACCCGTCGGGAGGTTCTGGATGAGCTCGACCCCGGAAGCGTTCCTCTGAAACACGCTCAGGCTGTCGTGCCCGCGGTTGGACACGTAGACATGGCGTCCGTCATCGCTCACATGCACGTCTGCTCCCGTGTCGCCCGGCCCTGGAGCGCAAGGGAGGGTGCAGACGACGCTCCTGAGACGAAGATCCTCCTTGTGGACATCGTTCTTGAGGACATCGTAGACCATCAACGTGCAGTCACTTTCACAGATGAGGTACACCTGCTGTCCGTCCGGGCTGACGGCCAGATGACGCGGTCCGCTGCCAGATCGGGTCCGCTGACTGGTGCTTTCGGTGAGGGAGCCGTCCTTTGGGTCGAGACGCAACTGCAAGAGTCGGTCGGTTCCCTTGACAGCCGCGATGAGCATTCCTTCGTTTGGTGAAGGCACGACAGCGTGCGTAAAGCGACCAGAGGGGAACAGCACGGCTCTGGGGCTCAAGGTTCCGTCTCCGTAAAAGCGATAAGCGCGCACCTGTCCGCTGCCGTAACAAGCGGTGAGCGCCCAGTCTCCGGAACGGTCGGTGGCGACATAGGCCGGTCCCCCGGGGCAAGGCACGACGCTCTTCGGGGTCAGTTCCCCAGAGGCCCGTACGAAGGAAGTCAGAAGATTCTCCTCTTCGCTCACCACGAGCGCCCGTTTTCCGTCCCCACAGAAGCGTAAGAACGAGGGCATCCGACCCACTTTGCGTTTGCGTGGAGCGCTGAGGCTGGGAGCATGAAGAAAGCCACCCATCAAGCGGTACTCAAGAATAGATGTCTCGCCACCCACGAAGATCACTGTCATGGCTCGGAGAAAGCTAGCAGTTGCACTTCCAGTGAGAGCTGCCAGAACCGCCCAGATGGATGGACCATTAGCACCAGAGCTCATGCGGGAGGTCACCGTGCGCGCAAAGACACAGCTCCGGGGACGCATGAAGGCGCTTCGGGGAGGGCACGGCGCGGAGGCTCGAAAAGTGCGGAGCGCGAAAATCGTCCAGGCGCTGGAGAATCTGCCCGAAGTGAAACAGGCCCGGGGGATTGCTCTGTTTTGGCCTCTTCTCGAAAAAGGGGAAGTGGATCTGCGCCCTCTTTATGAAACCCTCAAGGCGGCAGGGGTGCGTACGTACTTCCCGTTCATGGACCCCGTGGGCTCTGGGAAATGGAGTACGGGCTTTCGGCAGATCTCCGATCCGAGCGAGCTGGGGCTCTTCGGCGGCAAATTCTTTCAACCCGGGAGCGAAGCGCCCTTGGCCAAGAGAGGGGACGTTGATGTCGTACTTGTCCCGGCCTTGGCCGCTGATGCGCGCGGCCACCGCCTCGGGTACGGCGCCGGGTACTACGACGCCACTCTAGGAGACGTCTGTCCTCCTGCGAAGAGCGTGGTCGTCATTTATGATTTCGGACTGATGGCCGAACTCCCCGTAGAAGATCACGACTGCGCCTGTGATGTCGTAGTCACCGACACGCGCGTGTTGCGCGTCTGAGGACAATCTGACCCGTGTCCATCGTCACGCGACGGAGGAACCCGAGTCGGATTGTCACGCCGGTTAGCGTGAGCGGTTCTTTTGGCGGGTTGCGCAGGCGGCGGTATCTCCGCAATGTCCGTAGAGTTCATGCTTGTGATGCGTGATCTGAAACGAGTGCTGTTTGGCAATGCGCTCTTGAAGTTCTTCGATGAGGGGTTCTTCAAATTCAACGATGTGACCGCACTTCTCACAGATCAGGTGGTCGTGGTGAGCGTCATCATCAGCGACTTCGTAGCGCGTCGCGCCGTCGCCGAAATGAAGCTCATGAGCCATCCCGCCTTCGGTGAGCATTTTCATCGTGCGATAGACCGTCGCGTAGCCGACCCTTGAATCGACGCGCCGGACCTGTTCGAGGAGACCTTCAATCGTGCAGTGCGCTTCCGTTTCCAGGAAGGTTTTGACGATCAGCTTGCGTTGCTCCGTCGTCCGCAGACCCTTCTCTGACATGTAGTCATCCAGATTTCGCCGCAATCGGTCGAGATCCGGATTTTTGGGGGCGTTGCCAACCTGCATCGACCGAGGGTCAGTATCGTCTTTCTGGGTCACGCGAGGGTGATGCCATATCAGAGTCCGGAGCGACACAAGCCGCCGATAGTCGCCCGAGAAATGCGGTTTGGTCCGCCCGGTGCACGCAACTACTGCCAAAGGAGCCGCCCGGACTCACGGGCGCTGCGTGAAGCCAGGTGCCCGGCGACGGCTACGCCGAGGGCTGAAACAAGGGGGGGGAGAAAGAGAGGAGCAAGATCGAAGGCCATGGCGAGGGCGCCGACAAGACCTGGGAGGAAGGACGTGGCGAGGGAGCAACCTCTCTCGTAGGAAGATCCAGGTTCCTTCCAACTCACACTTGCTCCGTCGAGCACGAGGGGAACGGGGGCAGCGCCCAGGGCCGGATCGTCTCGTGGGGTCGTTCCGATCACGGCGAGGACGCTGCCGGCTTCGCTCAGATTTTCGATTTCCTTGGCGCGCTCCGAGGTGGAAACCTCCGGACGAACATGCTCCATCGACAGAGCTCGGGCGACGGCCTCGGTGGTTTTGCGTGAATCTCCGGAAAGAACGATGGGCTCGATGCCTTCGTCGACAAGCAGTTGGATGGAAGCTTTCGCCCCGGGGCGAAGGCTGTCCAAGAGCGCTAAAACGCCGATGAGATGGTCGTTCTTTGCGAGCATGATGGCGGTGAGGCCTCGGGACTCGAGCTGTCGCAGAGTTTCTTCAGCCATGGCAATGCTGATGCGCTCCTTGAGAAGGAGTTCTCGACTCCCGAGCACAATCTGATCTCCTGCTTGGCTCGTGCACAAAACCCCCATGCCCGGCGCTGAGTGGTGACTGCGACAGGTGTCGGACGGGATTTTTCTTGTCTCAGCCGCGCGTAAGACGGCGGCCGCGACCGGGTGGTGGATCACGCTCTCCGCCCCGGCACACAGGGCGAGCACTTCGTCTTCAGTGGTGCCTCGCAAAGGGTGAATCTCAGAAACTTCTGGCTCTCCGTGGAGGAGGGTTCCGCGCGCACAAAAGACTGCGGTGGTGACGGAGGAGGCGTCGTCGACCAATCGGTGATGAGAGAAGGTGACGCCATGAGCACCCAGTTTGAGTAACCAAGTCTTGTAAATGAACTCTGGGAGGCGGCGCGACAGGGGTGAGCTGATGGTTCCCCAAGCGACCCCCGCCACCACGAGAGCCTGAGGGAGGGAATCGTAGAGCAGGAGCGAGAGGGCACCACAGAGCAGGCCGAGCCCAGGTCCGAGAGAATCGGACGCCAGTCTCGCCCAGCGCGAGGGGAACACCTGGCTGGCGGTTTGTGTGAGAGCGTCCGGAAGGAGAGAAGCGTAGGCCCGTTCAGCGCCGGTCTTGGTGCAGATGATCGTGAGCGCGCCTTCGTTGAGTCGAGCCCCGGCGCAGACACGTGCCCCCGCCTTCAGGGTGATGCGCCGCTGTGCGTTGAGCCACGGAGTGACCTCTGCTCGTCCTTCCGCGACGGTCCCGTCTGAGGGCACGTGTTCACCAGCAAGCACGACGATCTCCTCGCCTGGTCGCAGTTCATTGGAGCCCAGCAAGTAGGGCTCTCCGTCTGTGATGCGGCGCGCGCTTTCGCTCAGACCTGGAAGATAGGCTGCTGAATCCGCTTGAGTCTGAGTGAGCCAGGACGAAACGGCGCGTAGGGAGAAGTACGCTGTTGCCGCCAGTACAGTGGCAGCAGAGGCCGCGGGCCACGGATCTCCCCCGGTTGCGCCAAGGAGCGCGGCTCCGGTCAGGCAGAGAAGGATCGGCGCAAGGGCCGCCGCGAGGGTGAGGGTGAGGTTGGGCGGAGGAGGTGCGATGATCCTGGCGGGCGGGAGGGGTGAGAACGACCGGGGCGTGCCGGTAGGCGCGAGAGGAGGTTCACTCCTTCGCGCTTCATTGGAAGGCAGGACGCTGGAGGTCGCGGGAGCGGGGACCGCGGTTTCTTCCGGCAGGACGACTTCCGGTGCTTCGAGCGGCAGAGCCGGCACGATGCGGAAGGCGAGGGCGTGCTCCTCTGAACAAAAGTAAAATCGCTCCCTTGCGGTGAAGCGCACCCGGGGCGCGCGCAGAGGATCTACGGCTACTCCGCAGACTCTACAGACGGCGCCTCCAGGTTTCGCAATCACGGGAGCTTGTCGAAGGCCCAAAGGAAGAGTGCCTTTGAGGTGTGAAGTCGCGCTTCGGCTTCGTCCCAAACGAGACTCTGTGCGCCCTCGAGCACACTCTCCGCGATTTCTTCTCCGCGGTGCGCGGGCAGACAGTGCAGGACAACCGCCTTCGGATCGGCATGGGCCAAAAGAGCCTCCGTCACCTCGAATCCAGCGAAATGGGCGAGCCGTTCTTGGGCCTCACTTTCTTGACCCATGCTCGCGAAGACATCGGTGCTGACGACGTGGGCGCCTCGTACGGCGGCGACCGGATCTTCCGTCACCGTGATGTTTCCACCTTGGCTCTGGAATCGGGCAAGCCATTTTTGCGGAGGCTCGAATCCTTTCGGACAGGCAAGCCTCAAGCTGAGCCCGAGCAGCCCTGCGGCCTCGATCCAGGAGCACGCCATGTTGTTCCCGTCACCGATCCAGGTGTAAGTCAGGCCTTCTAGTCTGCCGAAGTGACGCCGCACGGTCTGCAAATCGGCGAGCAACTGCATCGGGTGACTTTGATCCGTGAGCGCGTTGAAGCACGGAACCTTTGAGTAGTCCCGCATGGTCAAAAACCGGCTCTCGTCCGACGTCCTGAAGGTGATGGCATGCACCATGCGTCCGAGCACCCGCGCGGAGTCTTGGATAGGCTCTCCGCGCCCCATCTGCGAGCCGCTGGAAGAAAGAACGATGGGGTGTCCACCGAGCTCCACTACAGCGACTTCCAGAGAGAGGCGCGTGCGCGTGGAGGCCTTTTCAAAGACCAAAGCGACTTGCTTGCCGAGAAGCGCCTTTGAAACGGCGCTCGTGGGCGCGTTTCGGGTGTCCTTCAAGTGATCAGCGGCGTCGAGGAGTGCTTGGATGCCCCCCTCGCCGAGATCCGAAAGATTCATGAAACTCTTGGTCATGAGAAATCTCCTAGAATTTGATCGAGAAGGGTGAGTCCCTCCGCGAGTTCTTCTTGGGTGATGTTGAGGGGAGGGGTGATCCGGAGCGTGGTCCCCCCGGCGAAGGTCAAGAGGACTCCCGCTTCGCGCAGGGCGCTTAGGATCTCTGGTCCTTGCTCGGGGGAGCGAAGGACGAGCCCCTGAAGAAACCCCATTCCCCGCCTCAAGCTGAGACAGGGGTGTTTCTCGACCAGAGTATCGAGCTGCTTTTCCAGGCTGATCGAGCGCTCGCGCACCGCGGAGACGAGATCTTCCTCGGTGATCACGTCAAGGACCGCAAGGGCCGCAGAGCTAGAGAGAGGGTTTCCGCCGAAGGTTGTGCCATGACTTCCCTTCGGCAAAGCCGTAGAGAGCCGTTCAGGGCACAGCAGCGCCCCTACGGGGAAGCCACCACCCAGACCCTTGGCCAGAGTGACGAGATCTGGTTTGACTCCGGCCTGTTCGGAGCAGAGGAAGGTGCCGGTTCGGCCGACGCCTGTCTGAATTTCGTCGGCGATCAAAAAAGCACCAGCCTCATCGCAAAGGTCCCTGAGTCCCCGAAGGAACCCAGGAGGAGCGGGGATCACGCCGCCCTCACCTTGGATCGGTTCAACCACGATCGCCGCCACGCGTTCGTTCATCGAAGCCTTGGTCAGGGACAAATCACCAAAGGGAACATGGACGACTCCACCGATAGGTCCGAAGCCTTCCCGGTATTTCTTTTGGCCGGTCGCCGTCAAGGAGCCGATGGTGCGTCCGTGAAAGGAATTGTCGAAAGCAAGGATGAGGTTCCGCTCTTTCGCGCCCTGGTCGTAGAAGTACCGCCGGGCCAGCTTGAAGGCGGCTTCGTTGGCTTCCGTCCCTGAGTTGCAGAAGAAGGCGCGGTCGTAGCCGCTCAGCTGACAAAGTTTCTCCGCCAGACGCAGGTTGGGCTCGTTGTAGAAGTGGTTGGAGAGGTGGATGAGCTTTTGCGCTTGTTCGAAGAGGGCGTGGGTCAGCTTGGGGTGAGCGTGGCCCAAGGTACTGACAGCGATGCCTGCGAAAAGGTCGATGTACCGCTTGCCGGTCGTGTCAAAGAGCTGGGCTCCGTGACCGTGGCTGATCACCAGACGCGGCTGGGCGTAGTTGGGGTAGAGGTGCTTGTCGGCACTTTCCAGAAGTGCGCTTTCTGGTCCAGGATCGGGCTGGCTCATGAGGGATACGACTATCCCCTGATTTGTTTGGTTTTCAACGGGCTGATTCATGTCTGTCTCAAGTGGGTGAGGTAGGAGGCGAGTTCGATAAAACCCGCGCTCTCGGAACTTTGGGTTTGGTAGCGGGGGGGGATACTGAAGCGTCCCCGAAGGTTTTGGACGCCCACCGTGGTGTGAAACGCCGAAAACATCGGCGCGTCGTTTTCGCTGTCGCCGATGAAGGCATAAAGCTTGCGGGCGGAAGTGGCATCGAGCCCTCGACCCCGGAGTAGGGCGAGCGCTCCCGTTGCCTTGTCGGAACGGTCGTAGGTGAAATGAAGGTGTACGCTCGAGCGAGTGGTTCGAGCGCCTCGGCGGCGCGCTAAGATCCGAGCCGTCTCGATGGTCGACTCGGTGGCGGTCTCAAATTCTCCGATGTCGAACGTGTAGTCCGTGAGTCGACCCCGAACATCTTCAGCCGGGACGAGGTCCGGAAGAGAGATGTGAGCTTCCCTGACGAGTTCAGAGAGTGCCCGTGCGCGTGCCTCTCTCTCGTTTTGATGGACCGCATCGATCTTTCGGACGTGGGCCCCCTCCCGGACGTAAGCAAGGGCTCCATTTTCTGCAATGGCTGCGGAGACAGGCCACATTCCGCACACCACCTCTGCCCAGGACGCAGGCCGGCCCGTGAGCGCGATGAGGTCGAGTCCGCAGGCTCTGAGGTCGAAAAGCGCTTCGTAGGCAGCCGAGGACAGCCTTCCCTGATCGAGCAAGGTGTCATCCAGGTCGAAAAAGAGGCCTTTGAGCGCGAGCGCTTCGGGTGCTGTGAGTTGAGAGAGGGAAAGCATTTCTTGCGAGAGAGTGCGGTAGAGTGAGACACGTGATGAAAGGCAAAAAAAGAAAACCCCGGCACACGTTGGTGAGCCGGGGTTTCCTTCAGATTCGCGGTCGGTCTCAGACGAGGTCTTTGAGTGCCTTGAGTGGAGTTGCGCGGATCTTCTTGGTTGCCGGCTTGGCCGGGATCGTCATGGGCTCCTTGGTGAAAGGATTGATCCCCTGACGCTCCTTGGTCGCTGCCTTCTTGACAACGCGGAGCTTCACGAGCCCGGGAACGACGAATTCGCCGGGTCCACGAGCGCCGAGCTGCTTCTTGATGAGGGAAAAAATCTCCTCGAAAAGTCGGTTAACGGTCTTCTTGTCGAGGTCCGTTGCATTTGCCAGCTCAGTGATGATCTGAGCCTTGGTCAGTCGCTTGCCTGCCATGAGTTTTCTCCTGTGAAGTCTTTCTTTTGCCTAATGCCCTCTCCCACCGCAGACCCGGAAAAAGCCGGGAATCACGAGAGGCACGGCGATTGGTTAACAAGGGCAATTGAGCCTTTCAAGAATAAAATGATCGAAGACGGAGCGGAATCGAGCTTTTTTTAGCTACCCCTGGCGATCGACTCGCCACAGTAGAGTATAGGGGCGTGTGCTACCTGGGTCGGGAGTATGCCGAGAACCCCTGAAAAACTGCGGTCTTAGCCCTCATTTTGTAGACATTGGTTGAGTGCTTTGGAGGGGTCTTGGTGTGGGTCTGGGGTCTTGGAGTGCGGTGGGGCGCTTTTTTCCCAAGAATCTCAGCTCCGGGCTGGCTTCCGCCTCCCATCTTTGCTTAGCGCCCTCGCGCCGGAGGGCGAAGGGACCAAACCTTTGGCCCTGCGCGGGCGCCTTCCCTGAGTGCTTTCTGAGGCGTTCCGGCATTCTTGGGGCGCCTCTTTTTCGTCTAGGAGCAGGCATTGCTTGGGAGCAAGCAGTGCCTAGGCACAAGCTCTGATGAGCTCTTGAGTTCGCTTCTTCATCACCATTTTTTGCTCGGGCGTGGCGTGATCATAGCCCACGAGGTGAAGAATGCCGTGCGCCAAAAGTAGGCGAACCTCCTTTTCGAGCGGACGCTTGCGAGCGTTGGCTTGGCGCTTTGCCGTGTCGATGGAGATCACGACGTCGCCCAAAAGCTCAAGGGAGAAGCCCTTCTTGGGCCTTTCGGGTTTGACGAATTCGGCTTGAGGAAAGGACAGAACATCCGTGGGCTTGTCTTTTCCACGATGCTCTAGGTTGAGCTCGTGAATGAAGACGTCATCGCACAAAAGAACGCTGAGTTCACATTCTCCGAGCGCAAGCACCGCCAGCATCTTGTCCGCCATCACGCGCACGACGGCGCTCTTGAGCGGAGCACATCCGCGGGCCTTTCTCATAACAAAAACAGGCATCGTAAAAACGGGCATTTTTGCCGAAAATGAATCAGCTTTTAGCGCGGGATCTTCTTGGCGTCTTCGAGGAACTGAGCCAGGCCTTTGTCCGTCATGGGATGAGCGGCCAGTTGCTTGATGACCTTGAGCGGGATCGTACAAACATGGGCTCCGAGCAGGGCTGCATCCATGACGTGCACCGGGTGGCGTACACTAGCGACGAGGACCTGGGTCTGAAAATCGTAGTTCTCGTAGATGGTCACGATCTTCTCGATGAGATCCATGCCGTCTTCGCTGAGATCATCCAGGCGTCCGACGAAGGGAGAGATGTACGTCGCGCCAGCCTTGGCGGCGAGGAGCGCTTGGTTGGCCGAAAAGCAGAGCGTGACGTTGGTCTTGATGCCTTCCGAGGTGAAGACCTTCACGGCCTTGAGCCCATCGACGATGAGGGGAACCTTGACCACGACGTTCTCGTGAAGCTGAGCGAGCTTTCGCCCTTCTTTGACGATTTCGTCCGTGGTGGTGGACAAAACTTCCGCACTCACTGGGCCGTCGACCACCTCGCAGATGCGTTTCACAGCCTCTTCCATCGACACCTGTGCCTTAGCGAGGAGCGACGGATTGGTGGTGACTCCGTCGATAGCGCCCATGGCGGCGGCTTCGCGGATTTCTTCAAGGTCGGCTGAATCAATAAAAAACTTCATGGGGACTGTTCTCGCTCAGACGGGCTGGTTGGGGCCCAGCTCCGGGCCGCGTAGCTAGCGCAGTTCCAGACGTCAGGCTACCTTGCCCCTGTGGCCCGCCCGTCCCGCCCCCCCGGCTTCGACATGACCTACCGCCCGACGGAGGAATTCTTCGGGCCGCCGCTGCGGGTGCGCATGCTCGGATACGTTCATGCGGGCCTGGCTGTTTTGATCGGTATGCTGGTGTTCGCGGTGGAGCGTGGTCCGCGTGATTCGGATCTCTATCAGTTTATGTTCCGTGAGAAGCACCTCGTGGACACTCATCTCGCGGCCGGCGCTTTCTTTGTCAGCGCGCTCTTTTCCATTCTGCGTGACGGTATGCGCGGGGTGATGGTGCGTGCTCATTGGATCGAGTACCGAGAGCTCTTGAGCGCCGTCTGGCCGCGTGTGCGCCGTTATCGGTGGGCTCAGATTGACGCCCTCACCTTTGAGACAGACGGAGCGATCGGGCTCGATCTTTGGGATGGACGCAGAGAGTACCTGCCGCAAGTGCGGGCAGGAGCGGAGTTGCGCTCGGTGCTGGAACGCTTGGCTGCCGCTCGCGCGATTCCTGTTTCAGGAGGAGCGGGCGTGGATGATCTCTCGGAGGAGCCGGACGCTCCTTCAGAGTAGGCGACACTGGGCCCTCACGTAGACTGCTCTGCATGACCGAAGAACGCTTTGATTATTTGGTGCTCGGGGGCGGGAGCGGAGGCATCGCCAGCGCCCGGAGGGCGGCAAAGTACGGGGCCCGGGTGGCCCTCATCGAGGAGGACCGTCTCGGGGGTACGTGTGTCAACCGTGGTTGTGTGCCCAAGAAGGTGTTTTGGAATGCGTCTCAGCTCGCGGAGTCGTTTCGAGACGCGGAAACGTACGGTTTTGAAGCTGTCAGCCCAAGCTTCGACTGGCAGAGATTCGTGACCGCGCGGGACGCGTACGTGACGCGCCTGAACGGCATCTACGAAAGGAACCTTTCGGCAGACGGGGTCGAGGTGATCCGAGGTCACGGTCAACTCATCGGCCCGAAAAGCATCGAGGTGGCAGGGCGCGTGCTCGGGGGCACGCACCTTCTTTTGGCGCCAGGGGGATGCCCCCATGTACCGAAGGTCCCAGGAGCCGATCTCGGCCTGACCTCGGACGGGTTCTTTCTCTTGCAGCAAAAACCCGCGCGCGTGTGTGTCGTCGGGGGAGGTTACATCGCCGTCGAGGTAGCGGGAGTCTTGTCTGCTCTCGGCTCTGAGGTCACGATGTTGATGCGGGGAGACGCGCCCTTGCGCGGTTTCGAGAGCCTGCTTTCGCAGAGCCTGCTTTTAGAGTTCAGGGAAAGAGGGATTTCGGTAGAGACAGGTAGTGCGGTGACGGGCCTAGAAAGGCGCGCGGACGGTCTCGTGGCTTCGACTCAGTCCGGAGCTTCTTATGCGGGATTCGATCAGGTGATCTGGGCCACAGGAAGAACGCCCAACGTAGAGGGGCTTGCGCTTGAACGAGCCGGCGTCAAGCTCGACTCTCGGGGCTACATCGCGGTCGACGCATTCGAAAAGACGAGCGCGCCCGGCATCTACGCCGTCGGCGATGTCACAGGGAAAGTAGCGCTCACACCGGTCGCGATAGCGGCGGGACGCAGACTCGCGGACCGGCTGTTTGGCGGTGAGCCCGACGCACGTCTGAATTACGAGGACGTGCCTACGGTTGTATTTTCACATCCACCCCTAGGCACGGTGGGTCTTTCGGAGTCGGAGGCGGAAGCTCGATTCCCGGGGGAAGTCAAATGCTACACGTCGCGCTTCGTCGACATGTACTACAGCCTTGCGCACCGAAGAGTCGGCACGGTGATGAAGCTTGTGACTGTGGGAAAAGCCGAGAAAGTGGTGGGGATCCATGTGCTCGGCAGAAGTGCGGATGAACTGATTCAGGGTTTTGCCGTCGCCCTCAAGATGGGCGCGACCAAAGCCGATCTCGACAGCACGGTGGCGATTCATCCGACCGCTGCGGAGGAACTAGTGACGATGCGCTAGGCGACGGAGGAAGTGGGGCCTCGCCAGGTGAGGAGATGCGCTGTAGGCTCCGGCCATGAGTGCCGTCGACACAGCGAAGGCTCCCTCCCGGGGCGCGCAGGATCTCTCGCCGGATTTGGCGCAGCAGGCGGCGTCCATCGCCCGGCAAACCATGAGCCCTTTTTGTCCGGGCCGCACCCTCTCGGACTGTCCGTCGGAGTATGCGTCAGATTGGCGCAGGGACATCCGTCAGATGTTGAAAGAAGGCAAGAGTGCCGCCGAAATCCAGCGTGAGTTAGAATCGAGGACCGGTAACAACCTGTCGGGCAGCCCTCGTCGCGACGTGAGTTACGCGGTGCCGGTGGGAATGGCGCTGCTGTTCGGCTCTTTCCTCTTCATCATTTTCCGTCGCTTGAGAGCGGCTCGCCCCCAATCAGAGTCCTTAAAATCCGGCGAAGTTGCGCCGAGCGTGGATGAAGACCGCCTCTTGCAAGAACTCGGGCGCGAGTCTGAAGAAGACGACTGAGGGGCTGATAGAAGCCGTTTCCGGGGTTGGCGCCCTTCGGCCTTCTTTGCTAAGAGTGCCTCGTCGTCGGGTGGTTTCCGTCGACCTCGCAAAGTTCCTTTCAGGAAATCGCAACCGGAACCTCCGGGCGAGTGACGAGTTCGGGTCGAACGTTGGCCCAGGGGACGGGTCGTATCCGCCTCCGAAAACGAAAGTGAGAACGAGATGATTGAAGTGAAGCTTCCTGACGGGAGCGTGCGCTCCTTGGATGAGGGCGCCTCGGCGCTCGATTTGGCAAAGCAAATTGGACCCGGCCTGGCGAAGGCGGCGGTGGTCGCTCGCGTGAACGGCAAGGTGGTCGACCTGAGCGCACCGCTGAAGGCCGGTGATGAAGTGGCCCTCATCACCAAAAAGGACCAGGAAGCGCTAGAAGTACTGCGGCACTCGGCGGCGCACTTGATGGCGGACGCCATCTTGAGGGTGTTTCCGGGAGCGCAGCTGACCATCGGCCCCGTGGTGGAGGATGGCTTTTACTACGACATCTATCTGCCCGAGGGGAAAATCACGCCCGAGGACTTCCCCAAGATCGAGGGCGAGATGCAGCAGATCGCCAAGGAGGGAGCCCCTTTTCAGCGCTGTGTCTCGGATGGACAGGATGAAGTGTTCGCCCGGTACAAAGCCATCGATGGCGGGAGCAATAAGTTCAAAGCGGAGATCATCGACGGCATCCAGGCTCATGGCGCCGAGATGAGCTTCTACAAGCATGGGGATTTCATCGATCTGTGTCGTGGCCCTCACGTGCCCAGCACGGCGTTTCTGAAAAACGTCAAGCTGACCAAGGTCTCCGGGGCCTATTGGCGCGCCGACTCCAACCGTGAGCAGCTGATCCGCGTGTACGGGACGGCGTTTTTCAGCAAGGAAGAACTCAAGGATTACCTGCACGCGCTCGAAGAAGCGCGCAAGCGCGATCATCGTATCTTGGGCGAAAAACTCGACCTTTTCACCTTCATCGAGGACGCGCCCGGGTTTCCTTTTTTTCAGCCAAACGGAACGGCGCTCTTCAACACGCTCGTCGGTTACATGCGCGAGCAACTTTCGCGGCGCGGTTACACGGAGGTAAAGACGCCGCTCGTGCTCAGTGAGCAGCTTTGGCACAAGTCGGGCCACTACGAAAATTACCTCGAAAATATGTTCTTCACCAAGCTCAAGCTGCGTGATGAAAAAAACCCGACGGTAGTGCGGCAAGACGTGATGGAAGATCGCCCCATGGCCGTCAAGCCGATGAACTGCCCCGGGCACTGCATGCTCTACAAAAGCCACCAACACAGCCACAACGAGTTCCCGCTGCGTTTCGCGGAGATGGGCCTGGTGCATCGGCGCGAGATGAGCGGCGTGCGTCACGGTTTGTTTCGGGTGCAGGCGTTCACGCAAGACGACGCACACCATTTTTGCACGCCGGAGCAAATTGGTACCGAGGTGCAGATGCTCATCGACTTTTTTGCCGAGGTGTACGCGGCTTTCGATCTGAACGACGTGCGCATCGAGCTTTCGACGCGCCCAGAAAAGAGCATCGGCTCCGACGAGATGTGGGAAACGGCGGAGTCCGCCCTCAAAGCGGCGCTCGATGAGAAGCAGATCCCCTATGTCATCAACCCGGGTGACGGCGCCTTCTACGGGCCGAAGATCGATTTTCACATTCGTGACGTGCTCAAGCGCAGCTGGCAATGTGGGACGATCCAGCTCGATTTTTCGATGCCGGAACGCTTTGGCCTCACGTACGTGGGCAAGGACGGCGAGAAACACACGCCGGTCATGATTCACCGCGCCTGTTACGGGAGCTTGGAGCGCTTTTTGGGGATCATCATCGAGAACTACGCCGGCGCCTTCCCTGTATGGTTATCTCCCGTACAAGTGCAGGTGATTCCGGTGAGTGAGAAGTTTGAGGCGTATGCGAGGCAGGTGACGGAGCAGTTGCTCGATGCGGGTATGCGCGCAGAGGCCAACCTCACGGACGACCGAGTCGGCTACAAGATCCGGGAGGCGAGTCTCAAGAAGGTGCCCTACGCGATCATCGTCGGGGAGAAGGAAGTCGAGTCCCAGACCATCAATGTGCGCGAGCGGGACAGCGGCGATCAGCGGGAAATGAGCCTGAGTGATTTCATCCAGCAGGTGGACTTCACGCCTCCGCGGCGGGCCACTGTTCTTTGAGGGAGCAGCGCTCCCTCCGTCGTCGCAAATACTGCGGGTTTTCCGCGCCGCGTCACACGTCGCCCTTTGGGTGGGTGTGCTTTTGAACTATGCGAAAATGTATAGATAAGGCTTAAAATTTGCTTTATCTATACAAATTTGAATAGATTTGCCCTCTGCGTGGCGGTGATTCAGCGACGCTGGAAAAACGAGGTGGGACGTTCGCTCATCTGCTGAGACGGGGGGAGCGCGTCTGCGTAGTCGAGATCGGCGCAGAGGACGCGGAGAACGTCTCCGCTTTCAAAGGCCATGCTGACGGTCACGCAGGAGCGGGCGTCTCGAATCGAGAGGTAGGGACGAGAGATCTGCACCTTCTTGGGGTTTCGGATGGCGCGCTGAAAGTAGGGTCGCCGAAACCAGTTGGCGCCCTGGCCGCTGGCGCAGGGCAGAAACCTCAGATCCGCCTCACCAGAAACCGATTCTGCATTTTCTCCCACTTGGTACCCCTCCGCGTCCAGCTCGTAAATTCTTTGAACGCCAGTGACCGCCAGGAACATTTGGCAAGCATCCGTAAAGCTCACCCCGGCCTCCAGCGCTGACACGCATGCTTTGAGTTCGTCAATGTAGCTGGAGAAAAATCCCCGATCCATCGCCGAGCGTGCTTCTCGAATCGACTTGATGTTGTTGGCGAGTTCGTCGAACTGTGCGCGGATGTTTTCCTCGCGTCGGTAGACGGAACTCGGTCGCGAGAAGTAAAATCCCTGCACGAAGTCGACATCGCTTTCGACCGCGATCTGAGCCTGATGTTCGGTCTCGATGCCCTCCATGACGACCAGGCAACCGGCCTCATGAACGAGAGAAACAATGCCGGGTAAGATGCGCTGAACGAGGGAATTGACAGCGGCCTCCGTGATCATGGCACGGTCGAGCTTCACGATGTCCGGCCGCAGGCGCCAGACTCTTTCGAAATTGGACTCCCCCGCTCCGAAATCGTCGATGGCCACCAGACATCCGAGTTCGCGGATCCCGAGGACGGCATCGGCCAATTTTTTCTCGTCGAAAGCGCGCGTTTCGACGATTTCAACGACGACTTGGTGGGGCTTGATTCCGGTCGCTTCGAGCCAAGAGCGGAACTCCTCTTTGATCGCTTGGCGGTCGGGAAGAGATTCCGGACTAAAATTGAGAAAGAGCCAGCCTTCGCCCTGGTTTGCAGCGAAGCTTTCAAGATGGAGGCGCGCACACGCCGAGTTGACCTCGCGAGCGCTGAGAGTCGCTACCAGTTGAGGGAACAGCTCGGCCGGGGTCAGCAGACGGTCGCTTTCATCGAAGCCGCGGAGCAGTGCTTCATGCCCGACGATCTTTGAATGCACGACGCTGATGATGGGTTGAAACGCGGAGTGAAGCCGAAGGCCCGCGTGTTCAAGGACGGTGAGGGGGGGGTCGCTTTTCTTGAGCGACGTGGGGTCAGACATGGACAGAGATTTTGCGCGTGTTTCCGTCCGGGGATCCTGGGGGGGGCCGGAAGGCTCGTAAGGTGACTTGGCATCGGTCACTTGACCAGGCTTCTGTTTCATTTTTCTGACCGGACCGAGGGGAGAAAGGGTTGAAACCTCAACTGGGCGTAACGCCCGCGTGCCGACAAAGTTCATGGCTAGTTCGAGAAATTTTTGGCACTTGGGCGGATCCAAGCAGTATCCGTGAACTCTTGAGTCGATCCCATATTTACTTGCAAAGGTGGGAGCACATTTCGTTATGGACTCCGTTCAGGCTCCTAAACTTCAGTGGGCCGAAAACAACGGAGCAGTTCGTGCACCTGTCGGTCACGCGCCTTGCGCGCCTTGCGCGCCTTGCGCACCCTGTCGCACATGTGTCGCACATCCGTCGCTCGCCCATTCTCCTCTCGCGGTCTGGGCGAAAACACGCAGTTGCGATCTCTTTTCCGATGGTCTCTTTTTCAGGACCTTTGTGGGGATGGGTAAGCCTTCTCGGGATGGGCAAGTGAGAAAGAGCAGGTAGCATGCGCCCATGCTCCGGGTGACGTCTCTTCTCGGTAATAGCCAGCGACTCGATGGCGGTTCGATGTTTGGCAACGTTCCGCGAGCGCTTTGGAGCAAGTGGTGCCCGCCCGACGACGAAGGACGGATTGATTTGTGCTGTCGCTGTTTTTTGATCGAGGATGGTGACAAGCGCATATTGATTGAAACCGGTGTGGGTGCCTTCTTTTCCCCGGACCTCAGAGAACGATATGGAGTGCTTTCGTCCGAGCACTGCCTCGTCGAATCGCTCGCGACGCGCGGCCTGTTACCCGAGGACATCGACGTGGTCTTTTTGAGTCACTTACATTTCGACCACGCGGGCGGGTTGCTCACCGCTTTCCGGGAGCAGTCCCCTCTGGACCTTGTGTTTCCTCGGGCGCGCTACGTGGTGGGAGAGCAGGCGCTCGGTCGCGCGAAGGATCCCCACCCGCGGGATCGAGCTTCCTTCATCCCGGAGCTCGTGCCGCTGCTCGAAGGCTCCGGTCGACTTGAAGTGGTGCCCCGAGAGGCTACCACGCACCCGGCTCTGGGCTCTCGCATTTTTCTCCGCACGTCTCACGGTCACACGCCCGGGATGTTGATCCCCACTTTTGAGGGCACAGAGCAGAGCGCGACGTTTTGTGCCGATCTGATTCCGGGACTGCCCTGGGTCCATGTGCCCGTGACGATGGGATATGACCGTTATCCGGAGCGGCTGATCGACGAAAAATCGCAGCTGTATGCGGATCTCGGTGAGGGGGCCTGGCTCTTGTTCACCCACGATTTTCACGTCGCCGCGGGCCGTCTCAAAAGGGAAGAGCGCGGTCGCATGACGGCGACTCACCTGACCGAGCGCCTGGTGGATCTGGATCTCGACACGGCGCCCGGGGTTTCGTGATGAGCCGTTTCCGTCTACGGTTCGCCTCCCGATGGACCTACTTTTGTTCGATACCCTTGAAAACAAGAAGAAGCCGTTTGTCCCGGCGGAGCCCGGCCACGCCCGCGTCTATGTTTGCGGACCCACGACATACGATGACGCTCACATCGGCCACGCGCGGCCTTGTATCGTGTACGACGTTTTGGTCCGCTTCTTGCGCGCCCAAGGACTGAAGGTCACCTACGTCCGCAACGTCACGGACATCGACGACAAGATCATTTTACGCGCCGCAGAGAACGGTGAAAGTCCGGCGGAGCTCGCCCGCAGAATGCTTGAGTCCTATCTGACGGACATGGGGCGACTTTGGAACAGTGAACCGGATCATCAGCCCAAGGTCAGCGAGCATCTGGACGAAATTCGCGCGCTCATCGGCACGCTCATCGAAAAAGGACACGCTTATGTCTCGGCAGGGGACGTCTATTTTTCTGTGGCGTCGGATCCGGATTACGGCAAGCTGAGTCATCGCGATCTTTCGCAGATGGAAGCTGGAGCCAGCGAACGTTTGGATGAGACGGAGTCCGCGCGCAAGAAGCATCCCTACGACTTCGCTCTTTGGAAGAGTGCTGATCCGAGCACCCCGTCCTGGGACAGCCAGTGGGGACCGGGGCGCCCGGGATGGCACATCGAATGCTCTGCCATGAGCATGAAATACCTGGGCGAAAGCTTTGATCTTCATGGCGGTGGACTTGATCTCGTCTTTCCTCATCATGAAAATGAGATCGCTCAGAGTGAGTGCGCCACGGGCAAGTGCCTGTCCGGTCACTGGATGCACAACGGCTTTGTACAAGTCAACAAGGAGAAGATGTCCAAGAGCCTGGGCAATTTCTTCCGTCTGCGGGAAGCCTTTGACAAGGTTGAACCCGAGGCCGTTCGCTATTCTCTGCTCACGGTGCATTATCGTTCGCCCTTCAATTTGGAGATGGATTTGGACGAGGCCGGGAATCTGTTGGGCTTTCCTCAGTTCAGTGAGGCGGAGTCTAGGCTCGTTTACCTTTATTCGACCGTCGAGCGCTTTCACTCCCTTTCTGAAAATAAGATCACGAAGGAGAGCCGTGAAGTTCCGCCGGAGCTTCTGACGTTTGCTGAAGGTTTCACGCGCGTGCTTGCTGATGACTTGAATACCGCGCAGGCCGTCGGACATGTGGCGGGCCTTCTCAAGGCGGTCAATGAACTTTGCGATCAGGCAGCTGCAAAGAAGGGCTCCGTGAGCGAGGCCGCCTGTGGGGCTGCTGAGAAGGCTCTCGGGCTTGTGAGCGCCGTGCTCGGTCTCGGCCTCGATGAGCCGGCCGCTTTTCTCCGTCGGGTAAGGGACCGCCGCGCAGCCAAACTGGGCATTTTGACCGACTGGGTAGAGGAGCAACTGAAGGTCCGCGCAGAGGCGCGCGGCGCCAAGGACTTTGCTGCTGCGGACGCCGTTCGCCAGGTCTTGGCCGATCGCGGCATCGAAATCCTGGATACGCCTCAGGGTTCAAGCTGGCGCCTGTCTCAATAGCCGTCAACTTTGCCGCAGCGAAAGCACGACGCGCCCCAGAGCAAAGAGCAGTAGTACGGCGCCCACGGGAACGAGCACAATCCCGACTCCTGGATCGCCTTCGAGCGCGCCGAACCCGCCGAGCAAGAATCCCAAGGGTAAAAGGAGAAGGGCGCCGGTGCTGGCATAGGAAATGAGCGTGAGATGAGTCGCTTTCGAGCGACCGAGCCGAACGAAGGTCCAAGAGAGCGCCACATGCAAAACACCCAGGAGCGTTCCGTGCGCGTGGGCCAGACGAAACATCAAGCGGCGCGTTTCTTGGTCGGCGTCGAGGTAGGTCGCGACCTTGAAAGCGTGCATCGTCTCCAAGACGCTGCCCAGCAGGGCGAAGAGAAGCAATGCACTCCAGCCGACGAGCAGATGTCGCCGCACGAGCGCGTTCTCGGTCGATGCATCGTGCGCTGCGTGTTCTTTGGGCGAGGAAGTCATTCGCTGATCACGACGGGAGTATCGTCGCGCTGGGATTTTAGATCAGACAAGACGGACTCGGGCAGAGTCAATGGCGGGTCTTTGAATCCGGATTCTTCGAGCGCTCGTCGTGAGCGAGCCGCGATGAAGCGTACCGC
>CAYMQT010000079.1:15827-21208 GCA_964392575.1 uncultured Polyangiaceae bacterium | reverse complement strand
CGTCACCGTCACCATCACCATCACCATCACCATCACCGTCATCGCCGGGTCCAGGCACAGACGTCGCGCAGCTCGAAAGGAGACCGGCGACAAGCACCACGAGAGAAGAGATCCCGCCAAGTTTTGCAAGAAGGGGTCGATGAGGGGCAGTAGGCATGGAAAATTCCTGGTTCACGCCACAGATCCAACACTCCCGCGCGCGCTCCCCATGATTCCCGGAAGAACTCACCTTGATCGCCGAACTCCACGATTGGGGTATCGCCCTGGTGACGCCAAACCACGCTTCGCAGCACGCCCCGCTCCCCCAAGGTGCGGCCCAGCTGCGCCCCCAAGGCGGCTCAGATCAGAAAAATAGTGGCATAATGCTCTCTACGAGCATTGTAAAGTGCACTTTACCACTATTTCTGCTCCTCCTCCCTGTCTCTAAGACAGGTGGGCCGGGCTCCTCTGCCTCCGACGCGCGAAGAGCAAGAGTCCTCCCAAGAGAACAAGGACTGTTCGCAAGGGACCACGACTTTCGCCCGCGCCTACAGCGCTCGTACAGCTGCAACCACCACCCTCGAGCGAGGCTCCGACAGGAGCATCGCCGTCGGGACGATCATCGGAGGGATCGAGCGGATCGCCTTCCCCGTCGTCGACACGCCCGTTCTTGTTTTTGTCTTCTTCGCCGTCACCGACTCCGCCACCATCCGTATCCCAGAGGAGCGCGCTTGTCTTCGTCGCGCCCCCGTCCGCGTCCGGGATGCAGGTGGGCGAATTTGCGCGCGTCCCCTCCCCGTCGCAGCCGTAGCCAAGCTCGGTTCCGTCAAACAAACCATCGTTGTCGCTATCCGGATCGAGGACGTTGATGAGCCCGTCTCCGTCCGTGTCGTCACTCAGGTTGGGTTCGCGTCCGTCGGGCACGCCGTCATCGTCGCTATCCGCGTCATTGGGATCGCTTCCCAAAAATTCTTCGAGGCCGTCAGAAAGTCCGTCTCCATCCGTGTCGACCACTTCGTCGTCATCACTGGCGTCATTTGGATCCAATTCGCCCGCGTCGATGCGTCCATTCAAATTGAAGTCTTCGGAGCCATCGCTCACCCCGCCTCCGTCTGTATCAGCGTTCAACGGATCTGTGGTGGTTTCACCTCGATCCGCGTCGGGACGACAGTGCACGGAGCCAGGGGCGGTCCCGCGTCCGGAGCAGTCGAACCCCATCTCCGTGCCGTCAAAGAGGCCGTCATTGTCGCTGTCCGGATCGAGGGCGTTGATGAGCCCATCCCCGTCCGTGTCATCGCTCGGATTGGGCTCTAGGCCGTCGGGCACACCGTCGTCGTCGCTGTCCGCGTCATGCGGATTGCTTCCGATCTGGATTTCCAGGCCGTCCGAGAGACCGTCCCCGTCCGAATCGATGATATTCGCGTCGTCTCCTTTGTGATTCGGATCCCCTTCTCCTCGATCCACGCGCCCGTTCAGATTGAAGTCTTCCGCGCCATCACTCACGCCCCCGCGATCCGTGTCGGCATTGAGCGGATTTGTGGTCGTTGCTCCTTTGTCGGCGTCCGGGCGGCAATGACGCGCCGAGAGATCCGTACCCTTCGCCGAGCAATCGAGACCCATTTCCGTACCGTCGAAGAGGCCGTCATTGTCGCTATCCGGATCGAGAGCGTTGATGAGACCGTCTCCGTCCGTGTCATGGCTGGGGTTGGGTTCCTTGCCGTCAGGGACGCCGTCATCATCGCTGTCCGCGTCCTCTGGATCCGTGCCGATGAAATCTTCGAGCCCATCCGAGAGACCGTCTCCATCAGAATCGATGACGTCCTTGTCATCCCGCGTGTCGTTCGGATCGGTTTCTCCTGGATCGATCGCTCCGTTGAGATTGAAGTCCTCAGAGCCATCACTCACTCCACCGTGATCCGTGTCCGCATTCAGAGGATCGGTCGTCGTCGCTCCACCGTCGGCGTCCGGACGGCAGCTCTTGGCCGCAAGATTCGTACCGGGTCCGCTACAATCTCGTCCCATTTCCGTGCCGTCAAAGAGGCCGTCATTGTCGCTGTCCGGGTCGAGGGCGTTGATGAGCCCATCCCCGTCGGTATCTTCATGAGGCCTCAGCTCTTCACCGTCCGGAACACCGTCATCGTCACTGTCCGCGTCATTTGGATCCGTGCCGAGCAATACTTCGTCCTCATCGGACAGACCGTCCCCGTCCGAATCCCTCGCGCACTCGCCCGGGCCCTCTTCACAACCACACACGCCACCACTCATGCAATCTGGCTTTGCTGTAAGGGAACAGTCTGCATCCCGGACGCACTCCACACAAAAGTTGATGGCGCCCGAAGCGTCACAAATCGGTCTCACCGGGCCACAGTCTGCATCTGTCGTGCAGCGATTGATCGGCGTCGGGGTCGGGGGCGCACCGGGGCCGTCTCCGTTCCCATCCGTGGGGTAATCCGAAGACGAGGCGCCACGCTCCCCCTCCGCCGTGATGATGGCCTGATTGACGATGGTGTCGGGAGCGTCCGGAGCTACGCGAACGCGGAATACGATGGTGCTGGTTTCGTCTGGGAGCACCGTTCCGCCGGACGTCCCGTTGGCGCCCGATCCGAGGCGCACGACGATGGTCCTTGAAGCGGCCACATACTCTGCCTGGTCGTCTCCCGCAGAGTCCGTCTTCACTCCGGCATTGGCACCACTTGTGATCCTGATACTGTTCGGGACGTACTCGAGACCGACGGGAAGGGCGTCCGTCATCACCGTGTTGATGGCGGTATCGTTTCCGCTGTTTTCCGCCTCGATGGTGTATTCGAGCACGTCCCCTTGAAGGACGTTCCCGCCGTTCAAATCCACAAAGGACTTGCCCGAACGGGAAAAATTCGGTCGGTATGTAGAAATAGAGGTCACGAAGGCGCCCAGCAGGTAGCGGTCGATGCTGCTCGTCGCCGCCAGGGTCGCGGACGTGTCTCCGGGGGAAAGCTCTGACGCCACATCCACCACATCGATGTCGATGCCGCTCATGCTGTGGGCTTCGCCGGTCAGCTGAGGCAAGTCCCCTGCCACCGACACCGGAGTTCCGAGATAGCTGCGGGAACTGTTGAAGAAGTCGTTCACAGGGTTCACGGCATCGCTGAGCGCAACCCCATTGAACACGAGCGCGTCGCCCGTATTGGAAAACTCCCCCTCGTAGGTAACGACACCTAGCTTGGCGTCAAACCCAGCATTCGGAACAATGAATCCGTCGATCGTGATCTGAGCGTCTTGATTGTTCTGAACCAGGTCAAAACCGTCGGAAAGCGTCAGATTGCGTGGGGGATCGGTGTCGAGCTGATACATCACGATCAACACCCAGCCGACGACCGGATCTTCACTCGTGACGTTTCTAAAATCAAAAGAGGTGATCCCCCCCACTTCATAGGCGCCCGCTCCTTGAGCCGAAACGATGTCGGTCACGTCCGCGGTCGAATGATACCATTCTTCACTTCCTCCGATGTCCGCCGTCCAGGTTTGATCGGCGGTGATGGTTTCATTCAGTCCGGCGCCCGGACGGGTGAGAGT
Organism: uncultured Polyangiaceae bacterium; assembly: GCA_964392575.1. Classification (GTDB taxonomy): domain Bacteria; phylum Myxococcota_A; class Polyangia; order Polyangiales; family Polyangiaceae; genus NIC37A-2. Next base: position 17,677 of record CAYMQT010000079.1, on the reverse strand, counting down.
GACCGTAGTGTCCGCGCCGGTTCCGTCGACGTACCCGACCCAGTACAGCCGCGCATAGGTCACCTCCGCGCCCGCCGGGAGACCGAGAACCGCAAGTGTCCGCGCCTGGGCCGGGGTGATCGTGCCGTCCGCCGTCGCTTGTCCTCCAGCTGAACGCCAGAAAATGTCCGGAGAAGTGTCGCCGATGTTGGTCGCCGGACAAGTGACACTACCCACGACGGGAGGGATCGGGTTACTGCCACATTCGTACCCGCTCGCGTTTCCGATCATCACAAAGTCGCCGCGCTGATTGAACTGAACCCGCAGAACCGGATCCGCTTTCAGATCCGGCGCAGCAGTGAGCCCGATGAAAAGAACGGCTCCAAACAAAGACCGAACCTGAGACCGGAGTCTTTGCGAAAGGCTACTTTTTGTGGATCGTTTCATGGCTGAGGTCCTCGGTGATAAGTAAAGAGACTTTTGTGGCTTGGGGCTCATTTCTGGGGCGCCTTTTCATCCGCTTGCTGGATATGGAACTCCACCCGGCGGTTGTTCTTTCGCCCTTCTTCCGTTCCGTTGTCGTCGAGGGGCTTCTCCTCGCCGTAACCCGTTGCGCTCAAACGGGTCTTTTCAATTCCTCTGGCGATAAACCATTGTTCCACCGTCTGGGCTCGACGAGTACTGAGACTCTTGTTGTAGGCGTCATCGCCGCGGTCATCCGTGTGACCCTCGATGTTGAGTTTCTTGATGTCCGAGCGTTCGTTGAGGATAGAAAGCACTGCTTCGAGCACACGCTCGCTCCCCTTCTCTAGCTTGGCGCTGTTGTACTCAAATTCCACACGCTCGATGATGTGGATCTGTCCCTTCTCGACTCGCGCCTCGGGACAGCCATGCTTCTTGGGATCATCGTTGGGCTTCCCCTTCACTTCTGGGCAAGCGTCCTGTTCGTCCAGGATGCTGTCCCCGTCACTGTCCTTCGGCGCGGGACACCCGTTGGTCTTCGGGTCGTCCGTCTCGACTCCGGGCTCATTCGGGCAGGCGTCGACGACATCCAACACGCCGTCGCGGTCCTTGTCCTTCGGCGCAGGACACCCGTTGGTCTTTTTGTCGTCCGTCTCGACTCCGGGCTCGTCCGGACAGGCATCCTTGGAATCGATCACCCCATCACCGTCTCGGTCAGGAGGGGGAGGCGGGCAGCCATGGGTCTTGGCATCGCCGGTCTTGACTCCGGCCACTTCCGGACAAGCGTCCTCTTCGTTGACGATGCCATCGCCGTCGCTGTCCAAAGGTGCGCGCGGCGCCTCGTCCATATGCTGTACCCAGTCGATGGAGAGCAGACCGCGGTATTCCGGCGTTCCAAGACCCCGAGAGAGTCCAGGCCCAAACGCCGCGCCCACGCGAAAATCTCGGAACAAATCGTAGTGTGCTCCCAGGAGAAGTTCGAAGGGAGTCGTCGTCTTGCCGAAAAAGCTTCCAGATCCCGCTAGGCTCGTCGTCAGATTGATTTCGGGGCCAAGCAGAAGCTTCTTGTCCACGAGCCGTACGCCAGCGCTGGCCCCCATGCTGAGATCACTGCCGATCTCCGACCCACCGAAGGACTGCTTCTGCGCTCGATAGTCCACAGCAAGCCGCGCCGCATAGGCAAAGATGTCGATGTCACCCGCCACCATGGCGTGAGGCGAAAGACGTACCTTCCCATCTCCAGAAAAGCGGGCCTGAGAACCCGTCGGGAGCCAAAGAGACGCGCCGGCGGCGACGGAAAACGGCGAGCGGTATTTCCCCCAAATGAGGGCATCTGCGCCCAACCTCAGATCACCGATGGTGGCACCATCCGTGGCGTCAAAGGTCGTACCACCAAGCGATCCCGCGTC
>CAYMQT010000079.1:11811-15817 GCA_964392575.1 uncultured Polyangiaceae bacterium | reverse complement strand
CCCGCGTCCCCTCCTGAATAAAGTCCGACAGGTAAGCTGAGCCCGACGCGAAACCGTTCATAGAGCGCCACCGATCCACCCACATGCGCAAAGACCTGATTTTTGAGGATCGCGGACACTTCGTCGCCGTTTTCATCGTAGAGAACCAGCGGTTTGTGCGCCCAATCGAGCGTCAGACCCGCCGCGAAGCGCGGGTGTCCGGCGATGTTGAGGGAGTCTTGCGTGAACCAGTCACTCCCCCTTTCCGCAGGCTCGAACCGGTTGATGGCAAAGCCTTCATCGTCTGCGAAAGCATTGATGCTCAAAAATCCAACAGTAAGCGAAAGCAGGAAGCGCGTGCGCGCGGCTCGGAACTTCATCTCCGTTCATTGTACACAAGGATGCAGCTCTCTTCACAGACAAGCGTAAGGAAATAGTGCTCCCTCACCTCGGTGAGCCATCGACAAGGTAGGCCTCTATCGCACCGGGTACGCAACCAGACTACGCGTAAGCCCCTACGCCTCTGCGCTCATCTACGCATGGATGCGCACTCATCAATTGCTCATAGGATCAATCCCAAAGGGGTACTTGTCCAAGAGGCAGCGTCGCGCGTCGTCATCAAAGATTGGATACGTTTCGCCGTTTTCTGCGACGCGCTCCACAGCGCCGTCGAGTGCTTCGCGAAAATTCTCTGCTGCTCGCCGACTGCGTTCTGCGTAGTAGTCGAATGCCTCTTCTACCTCTACCCACGCTGCAGGGCCCACAAGAGCGGGGCTGCCCTTGAAATGAACCGCAGTCTTCCCGCGACGGAGGGAGCGCTGCTCCCTCAAAAAAGGAGCTGCTCCCTCAAAAAATCAATGACCCTGGTCGCGGGTGACCCCGGGATAGGCTTCTTCGCCACGTTCGACGCGAGGATTTTCCGTTTGGTGCTCGCCAGCGCGACCCGGAACACTCAGGAGCAGGTCTTTTTCGTAGATGAATTGATCCCGCGAGTCATAAGGGGCCGGATGAATTCCCGTGTCCATGCGGATCGCGTCACAGGGGCACGCCTCCACGCAGTAGCCGCAGAAGATGCAACGCAGCTCGTCGATCACGAAACGCTTGGGGTATTTCTCATATCCCTCGCGAGCCGTATCACCCTCATAGTCCCCTGCTTCGATGTGAATGCACTGAGCCGGGCAGGCAGTGGAGCAACACAAGCAAGCGACACAGCGCGGCGAGCCATCCGGACGTTGCGTGAGGCGATGCACCCCACGAAACCGCTCGGGATAGGGGCGCTTCTGTTCGGGATAGGAGATGGTGTTGATGCCGTCGGAAATACTTTCGAGCACCGGGTCGTTCCGCGTCCCCAAGACCATGTCCTTGGTGTTGCGTAGGGCGTAGCCAATCGTCTTTCCGAGGCCACGCACGATCTCCGGGACATAACCTTGCACGGCAGAGCTGCGCGCAGGACGAGTGACCACCCGGCCTTTCACCTTGTTGGGGCCCAGTTCCTGTGTGTAAGTAGACACGCTTGAAGTAGACATCGCTTAAGCCTCCATCTTGGCTTCTTGGGTGCCACCCATCATCTCTGCATAACGCGCCGCCGAGTTCACCATCAGTCTCTGCTTGGGTGCGGGGGTGAAGAGGAACACGACCAAGCCCACGAGGGCCAAAAGTCCCGATCCCGCGAGCAGAGCCATTGTCAGTTGACCGGCCAGAGCGACCCCTGCTTGGGCTTGGCCGCTGAAGGACTGAATGGCGAGCATCACTGTCGCCGTAGCCATCACATTGAAAAGGGAAGCCGGAAGTAACTTCCTCCAACCCAAGCTCATCAACTGATCGTAACGGAAACGAGGTAAGGTCCAGCGAATGACCACCTGAAGCAGGCACAAGGAGAGGATCTTGCCGATGAACCCTACGACACCCAAAACGGCCAAGACTTCTCCACGCAGCGCCGTCGAATAATAGGTGCTTTCTCCGATCACGACCTCGATTCCGGAAGCGGTCACGAAGGGCAAGTGCCATCCGCCCAAGAAGAGAGCAACCATCAGGGTGCTGGAGGACACGACCGCGATGAACTCTGAAAAGAAGAACATCGCAAACTTCATGCCCGCGTACTCCGTGAAGTAGCCCGCAACGATTTCGCTTTCGCCTTCCGGAATGTCAAAGGGAACACGCTTCGTTTCCGCGATAGCCGCGGCCATGAACAGAACGAAGGCGAGCGGCTGAACGAAGATGCCCCAGGCATTTTCCGCCTGCCACAGGATCATCTCGTCGATGCGGATGGTCCCGTAAACCATGAGCGCTCCAATGACCGTAAGGCCTAGAGTGACCTCATAGGACACCATCTGGCTCGCGGCGCGCATCCCGCCCAAGAGCGAAAACTTGTTGTCGCTCGCCCAGCCGGCGAGGGCCGCCCCGACGATGCCCGTCCCGGCCATGGCGAAAAAGTAAAGGATGCCGATGTTCAGATCGGCCACCTGCATCGAGAAACTGGCCTCCTGACACCGCGAGCCCGCCGCTTCGATGCCCTGAAAATCCGCGAAGTCAGGCAGCCCACCTTCATAGGGACCGAAGCACAGCGTGGGACCAAAAGGCACCACGGCGAGCAAGACCAAGGACGGGAGCAGGGTGATCCACGGCGCGAGATTGTAGAGAAGCTTGTCCCCCTTCTCCGGGATGAAGTCCGCCTTGAAAGCCGTCTTGATGCCGTCTGCCGCGGGATGAAGAAGGCCAAGCAGCGTCAGACGCACGACCTTCTCGCCCCACCACTGAGCGGCCACATGTCCGGCCGAGGCCAGCATGACGGCCGCCATCCCGACGGATCCAAACCAGAACACAGCCTCAGAGAAACCGGGAGCCAAAAGCGGATTGTTGTCCAGATAGAGACAGACGAACAAGAACACGAAGTGCACGCCGATGCCGCCCAGGGCGATGGCGCGCGGGGGCGTATCGCTGATCTCCTTTTCGACGAGATTGCGTGGTCCCGTCTTGCGAGCGGCGCGACTGATGGCGGAGCACGTCATCCAGAGCAGGAAGATGAACCCGTGCATGAAGAAGCGCCCCCAGGTGGCGAGATCTCCTTCGTAGTGTTTCACCAGGCCAGCGACAGCGAGAACGGCAGCTGCTGCCGTTCCTGCCGGACCTAGGGCAAGTCCGATGGAGGCAACTTTCCCCGAAAGGGGAATGCCCGCGCGATTGGGTCCGATGCCGTCCTGAATCATGCAGCGTACCCGCCGCTCCGCCCAGGTGAGAATCACGCCGACATTGAGGGCGAACATGCAGACGGCGACGGCCTTCAGAAGGCCGAGCAAGGGGACCAAAACGGGGGGGCTGAGAAGAGTGTCGATCATGCTTTCCATTAGGCCTCGGCTCCTTGCGACGGAGTCTGGAGCGGAGCGGTCTGATGCGAAGAGGAAGACGCTTTGTCGACCGCAGCTTTTACTTCTTTGGCCTTGGCGAACCCAAGGTCATGCCCCAGAGCGGCGGCGAGGGTGAGCGCGAGCTTCCACGCGGGCTCTGAATCACCCTGCGGGGAAACCGCCTTCTGGCTGATCTGAGTGAGCCCCTGTTCATTGACGAAAGTCCCCAGCGCTTCCGCCCAGCTGGAGGCCGGCAGAACCACCCGGGCCGCTTCTGAAAAAGGACCCCGGTGCGTGCAAAGCGCGATCAGGCTCTTGGCGCGACTGAAAGGAACTTCCTGTTCCGTCTGCGAGCCCAAGGCGAGCACCGTCGTCAGCTCACCCTTTTCAAGGGCCGAAGCCAGGGCCTTTGTATCACCGAGGGACAGGCCCTCGGCGACCGCTTTTGCGCCCTTGCGATTGGAGTTCTTGTCGGCGCTGCGCAGGATCTTGTCTCCCTCACCGGACGGGCGCCCCGTGAGATAAAACTTCTCGACCCCGAGGGCCTGCGCCAACTTGAGCACGGCGAAGTTGTCTTCACTCGAATGCTCAGCGCTGAGCACGACAGCGGAGCCAGCCCCGAGAGACTTGAGCTCTGCGCAAGCGGCGGTGACGGCCTCGGTCAGCGACGCGCGCTCGCCTCG
>CAYMQT010000079.1:10093-11801 GCA_964392575.1 uncultured Polyangiaceae bacterium | reverse complement strand
CTTGAGGACGCGATCCTTGTGAACGCGCCGGTAGTCGAGCACTCCCTCGTCACACATCCAATACTTGTTGACCTCGGCGTTCTCGCGCGGACGATGGCGGTACACGGTCTGATTGCGCGGGTCGAAGTCCGTATAAGCGTTGCAGCCCGTCGAGCAACCCTGACACACGGACGGCACCGAGCGTAAGAACCATACGCGCGCCTTGAAGCGGAAGTCTTTGGCCGTCAGGGCCCCGACGGGGCACACGTGCTCGGTCATGAGCGTGTAGGCGTGATCCAGCTTACGGCCCGGAGCCAGCACGATTTCACCGAGGTTGCCTCGCTCGCGCTTGTCGAGAACCGGATCACCGACCACCTCCTCACAGAAGCGTACGCAACGGGTGCACACGATGCAGCGCTCCGCGTCGTAGACAATCGTCGGCCCGAAATCGACGGCTTTGGGCATGTGAATGATCTCATCCTTCATGCGCTTCTGCTTGCCGTTGTGCTCGAGCCAGTAATCCTGAAGCCGGCATTCCCCGGCTTGATCGCAGATGGGGCAGTCTACCGGATGATTGAGTAGCAACATCTCCTGCACGGCGCTCCGCGCCTCAGTGACGTGCTCAGAAGTCTGACTCTTGACCTCCATGCCCTCAGCGACAGGCATCTGACAGGCCGGTTGCAGCTTTGGTTTCTTGGAAGGGAGGTACTCGCCCTTGTTCGCGTCATAGCGCAGAACATCGAGCATCATGGGCGCGCGACCGGGAGGCGCCCCCACCTCGACCAAACACATCCGGCAATTGGCGGCGACGCTGAGACCCGGGTGCCAGCAATAATGAGGAATATCTACGCCGGCCCGATGGGCTGCCTGAATGATGGTGTCCCCGGGTTCGAATTCGATTTCGCGATCGTCGAGACTGAATGTCGGCATCGTACTTATTTCTTGGTGTGGGCTACTTGGGGGGCCGGTGCAGCTACGATGAGCGGTGCAGCTACGATGAATCTAGAGCGGGACCTCAGCGGTCGCACTCACCGCCAATCATGTTGAGAGATCCGAAACACGGCACCACATCCGCCACCATTTGGTTGGTGATGATGCGCTCGAGTCCGGCCGTGGACAGAAAGCTCGGGGGACGGATGTGGACACGGTAAGGCGTGCCGCTCCCGTCACTGACCATGTAAAATCCGAGCTCTCCGTTGCCACCTTCGGTGAAGGAATAGACTTCGCCGGCCGGAAGCTTGAGCCCTTCCATCACGATCTTGAAATGCTGAATCGTTGCCTCGATGGTGTTGTAGACGGCTTCCTTCTCCGGCATCACCACGCGGGGGTCGTCGACATTGATGGGCCCGGAATCAGGCAGCCGCTCCACGCACTGGCGCACGATCTTGGCCGATTCTCGCATTTCTTCGATGCGAACCATGAAGCGATCCAGACAGTCAGACTTTTCGCCCACCGGGATCTCGAAATCCACCTCGCTGTATTTCAAATAGGGGTGAGCGCGCCGTACATCGTAGGGCACTCCGGCCGCGCGGAGACAAGGTCCGGTCCAGCCGAGTGAGATGGCGTCTTCTTTGCTGATGACCCCAACGCCTTCGAGACGATCGAGGAAAATGCGGTTGCCGTAGAGCAAGTCCTGAGACTCGTCGACGATCTTCATCACCTGCGCAGTGACCGCCAGAGCATGCTCCTTGAACTGATCCGTGGGATGGCCAAGCCTCCCACGGATCAG
>CAYMQT010000079.1:0-10083 GCA_964392575.1 uncultured Polyangiaceae bacterium | reverse complement strand
CAACGCGCCCAAAGGAATGCGTCATGCGTGCTCCGGTCTCCTCTTCCATGAGGTCCCAGATCATGTCCCGCGCCTTCACCATCCACAAAAACGGGGTAAAGGCGCCGAGTTCCATCGCCATGGCGCCGTCACAGGTGAGGTGATCCGAGATGCGAGCCAGCTCGCCCAGCGCCATGCGGTACCACTGACAGCGCTCCGTAGTCTCGATGCCGAGCATCTTCTCACACGCGAGCGCAAAACCCACGTTATTGAGCATGGGGGAGACGTAGTTGCAGCGGTCCACATACGGGAACACCTGACTCCAGGTGCCGCGCTCGCACATCTTCTCGAACCCGCGGTGTAAGTAACCGACCTGAACGTCGACTCGACGAATCGACTCGCCGGAAAGTTCCATCACGCAGCGCACGGTGCCGTGCATGGCGGGATGCGCAGGGCCCACGTTCACGAGCATGGGCTCCGTCGGGAGCTCTACCTCAGTCTCGTCCAGTTCTACGTCGAGCGCTTCCATGATTACTCAGCCTCCTCTTCGCCTTCAAACTGATGCGTCTGACGCCCAAACGACATGCCTTCGTGACGATCGAAAGGCGCGAGCTTCTCGTTGTCGTCGACTTCCCGGAAAGGAACGAGCGGCTGAATCTTGTCAGCCGGATAGTCCTTGCGAAGCGGATAACCTTCGAACTCCGGATACAGCAAGATGCGCCGCAAGTCCGGGTGCCCGCTGAAGCGAACACCCAGCATGTCGTAACACTCGCGCTCCATCCAGTTGGCGCTGGCCCACAGGGCCGTCAGCGAGGCGACCTCGACCGTCTCTCCTTCCTCATCGCCCACCGCCGTTTTCAAACGCAAGCGATGTCCGAGCGAGAGGGAACGCACATGACTGACGACCTCGAAGCGCGGCTCTCGGTCGGGAAAGTCAACGGCGGTGAGGTCCGTCAGCATATCGCAGTCCGAACGCGCGTCTTCGCGCAAAAACTGATGCACCTTGAACCAGGCCTCCGGCGAAAGAACGACGGTGTCGTCGCCGTGCTGCGAGTGCGTGTGAAGAACTTGGTCGGCGAAGTTTTGCCGCACCAGATCGAGGAGTCCTTGAGACATATCGCTTCTGAGGCTTCCTTTAAGGAGCCGCATCCTTGTTGCGGCGCAGCGACACTACGCCCAGCTCCTGATTGGTCGCGGGATCGCGGCGCGGCTTCACGATGCCCGGGGCGTTCCGATCTCCGCTCTGGATCTTGTCCTGCAAAAGCATCAACCCGTCGAGAACGCCCTCGGGGCGGGGCGGACATCCGGGAACGTAAACGTCGACCGGGATGATCTTGTCGGCGCCGGCCACACAGGCGTAGTTGTCGTAAAACCCGCCGCTCGACGCGCAAGTTCCGAAAGCCAGCACGTATTTGGGTGCCATCATCTGCTCGTAGATGCGCTTGAGGATCGGCGCCTGGCGCTGCGTGATGGTTCCGACCACCCAAAGCAAGTCGCTTTGCCGGGGGGAAAAGCGCGGCGCCTCCGCTCCGAAACGGGAATGATCGTAGCGCGGGCCTGACACACTCATGAACTCCATCCCGCAACAGGCGGTGACGAAGGGACACATGAAGAGTGAATACTTCTGAGCCCAGGACAAGATGTCCGAAAGACGTGTGGTGGCGAAGGACGCCTCCTCACCCACTTCGAGGACGGCCGCGCCGTCACCACGTTCGATTAGCTCTCCCATTCGAGGGCTCCCTTCTTCCAGCAGTAAGCCAACGCCACGGCGAGGGCGAAAATAAACGAGGACATCGTGGCAAACCCGGTCCACCCGAGATCCTTGAAGAGGACCGCCCAAGGATACATGAATACCACTTCGATATCGAAAACGACGAAGAGAATGGCCGTGAGGTAAAACTTCACGTCCAGTTTGATGTCGCGGGCCCCCGTCGAATCATTGCCACATTCGAAGGGAGCACCCTGCTCCGCATTGATGGGTTTGCGCCCCAAATAGTGCCCCAAGAAGAACTTGAAACAGCCGATCAGGAACGCGACGATGAAAATGAAGAGCAGCGGGAGGTAAGTCTGGAACATAACGGATCCGTGCGCGCAAGCGCGATGTAGCCCGGCCCAATTCCCCCTGTCAATCTGAGCAGTTCAGAGGATTTAGACTCCGTTTCAAGGCCGGGCCGCTTTGTTCATGGCAGGCGGCTCCCTCAAAGGCCAGGCGGCTCCCTCAAAGGCCCGGCCGCTTGTCTATGGGTAGGGCCGTTCGCTCATGGGCGGTCCCGAAAGGTCCGTGTGATCATTTTCCCCAAGATAGTTCGCCCAGGCCTTATACCCAGGCCCCAGGCGCTTCGCCGCCTCACTCTGGATGGGCCACAAGACCTCATGAGGCACGCCCCGCTCCAAACCTGCGAGAGCTGCTCCCAGGGCCGCCATGTTCCGATTTCTTTCGAGAAATGCGCTTCCAAGGGCCACCCATGCAGGTCCAAGAGAATTTTCCAGTGCTAGCGCACGACGAAGGGGGCCGATGGCTTCCCCAGGCCGGCCATGAGCCAGAAGGGCCAGACCCAGCCGGTAATAGACCTCACCCGCCGCCGCTCCCTCGGTCGTGTACTGGACCGCGAGGCGAAGGATTTCCTCTCCTTTGTCGAACTCCGAGAGTTCCGCACACGCAGACCCTAGAAGCGAGAGGCCACGGGCGACCGATGCGCGCGCGTCCGGAGCCAGCGCCTGCCCTTCCGGCGTACGCAGGAAAATCGCCAACGGCGCCGGCCACGATCCAAGAAGCTCAATCACCCGATGCCAGTCGCTCGCCTGGCTTGCGTCCTCCGCCTCACTGACCTTCCCGAGATCGATGGCGCCATCATTCTTACGACGGGAGACACGCTCGTGCTCCTGACGCACGTGCGTGCGAAGGCGCGCGCGAAACGCCGAGAGCCCGTAGCTTTCTTCTTGTCCATCGTGGACGAGATCGATCTGCGAACCGTTGTCGTCGACGCGCAGCTGACGAAGCGCATAGCCAAAGAGCGGCGCGAGCAAGAGGTAACGCACGCCTACATGTTGCTGCAGGCCCTCGAGATCCTGTGCGGATTTGGGGAGCGGCGCGATAGGTTCTTCTTGAACGAGAGCAGCCACCAGCCGTTGACGAAACTCCGCCAAGGTCACGCTCTGCACTTCCGCCCCAGGCTCACCTTCTTCACCTACGGTGAAGTCGACCACCGTATTGTCGGGAATGCGCCGGTCCACCGTCAGGGCCGTGATGCGCGCCCCCGTGATCATCGCGAAGGCAAAGAATTTGTCCCCAATGATGTCGCAGAGCGCTTGAAAACTTCCGATCGTTTCGCCGATGCGCTCAAACCAGCCGTCCGTCTGGACGCCCTTGAGGGAAATCTGGCCCGCTTCCGACATAGGCGAATGACTTTAGCGGAAGATTTCTGGAGCGACATACCCTGCCCTCAAAAACTGGACGAAAAGCTCCCCCGAGCCAAGACGCTCATGATTCCCGTTCCCACCGGAGCGCCTGGTCCAAGACTCTTCGATGGGGCGCGGGGAGCCCCAGCTCGGAAATCTTGCTGAGCGGCAGAAAGCGAAACTCTTCTTGAGAAGTCGAGCGTGCGCCGAGACGTACGACGAAAGGGTGGAGGGTGATGTTGTAGCGGGTCACCGTATGCTTGTGGCTTGCCAAAGGCACGAGCTCGGCATCACCAGACAGAGAGCCGAACTTGTGAGCCAGCTTCCGCGCCAAAGTTTGAAGAGCGCTCGTACGGTGACGATTTCTGGTTTCCACCTGCACGGTGGGAAAAGCATAAAGACCCTGCCACCACCGAACATCGACCCCTCTTTTTTCGATGACGTAGCGCCCACGGAAACGCACGAGAGCCGCGACCATGGAGAGTTCTTCTTTGGGGGTTCGCTGAGGCAGTTCCGGAAATCTGAGCACTTGTCCGGATTTTTCTGCTTCGCACACGGTGCGCAAGGGACAGGCAAAGCAACTTGGATTTTTGGGTGTGTAGACCAGAGCCCCCAGCTCCATGAGACCTTGATTGAAATCTCCGGGCGCGGAGCGATGAACGAGCTCTGTGGCCAGCCTCCACAGGTCGCTCTTGAGCGGCTCTTTCTGCGGATTTCCTCCTAAAACGAACAACCGCGACAACACCCGGATCACATTTCCATCCACGAGCGGCGCCGCCTCCCCAAAGGCAATGCTCGAAATGGCCCCGGCGGAGTAAGGGCCTACACCCGGAACTTTGAGAAGGTCCGTGGTCGAGCGGGGAAGGACACCCCGATGTTCGCGGAGCACGTACTTGGCCCCGGCATGGAGCCGCCGCGCGCGCGAGTAGTACCCGAGCCCTTGAAAATGCCGAAGGACCTCTTCTTCCTCCGCCCGGGCCAAATCTGCAATCGTGGGAAAGCGGGCCATGAAGCGATTGAAGTAGTCCTTGACGACCTCGACTCGCGTCTGTTGTAGCATGACCTCACTCACCCATACCGCGTAGGGCGTCGCCTGCTCCCGCCACGGGAGGGTCCGCTGATTCTCCCGGAACCAGTCCACGAGTCGCGACTGAATGGCCCGCCGCCGAGACGAGGAAACGAGAGACGAGGAAACGAGAACCGTCAAAGGACCCGGAGCGCTCCGTTTGGAAAAGGACTACACGGCGGCTCGGACCGACCGCTCAGATGTGGAGTGGGTCGATTTTGTCCGCATCGACGCCGAGATCCTTGATGGCCTGAGCGACGATTTTTGTCTCTATTTTGCCTTCTTTTCGCAGGGCATCGAGAGCTCCGATCACGATCATTTCCTTGTCGATCTCAAAGTGCCGCCGGAGCTGTTCTCGCGTGTCGCTCATGCCATAGCCCTCGGTTCCGAGAGACGTCAGCCGACCGGGGATCCACTCACGCACCAGATCCGAAAGTGCCTTCACGTAGTCGCTGGCAGCGATGAACGGACCCTCGACCCCGGAAAGTGTCTTCGTGAGAAGGGGAACCCGCTGAGGCTCTTCCGGGTGCAGGCGGTTGTACCGGTCCGCCTCAAGAGCGTTGAAGCGCAGCTGCTGATAGCTCGTCACGCTCCAGACGTCCGCCGTGACCTTGTAGTTCTTCTCCAAGATCTCCCGAGCTTCGAGCACACGCTGCATGATGGGACCGGAGCCGAAGAGCTGTACGTGCGCCTTCTGCTTCTTCTCAGCTGCGTCGTACAAGTAGATCCCGTCAATGATGCCTTGACGCACCCGCGCCATGAGCTCCAGATCTTCTTCCTTGCCCTTCTTCTCGGCCCAGTTCTTGTGGCCGGGCATGGCGGGCATGGTGAAGTCTTCGTTGTACACGGTGAGGTAGTAAAAGATGTCTTCCTCCTCGGTATACATGCGGCGCATGCCGTCCTGGATGATGGTCACCATCTCGTAAGCGAAGGCAGGGTCGTAGGCTTTGATGTTGGTGAATGCCATGCAGTGAAGAAGGCTGTGACCGTCTTCATGCTGGAGACCCTCACCGTTGAGCGTCGTGCGACCTGCGGTCGCGCCCAGGAGAAAGCCGCGGCTCATCATATCGCCAGCGGCCCAAATCTGATCTCCGACCCGCTGAAACCCGAACATCGAATAGAAGATGTAAAACGGGATCATCGGCTCACCGAAGACGGAGTAAGACGTCGCGGCGGCGGAGAAGGACGCCATGGCTCCGGCCTCGGTGATGCCTTCTTCGAGCACCTGTCCGCTCTTGGACTCCTTGTAATAGAGGAGATTACCTTTATCGATCGGCTCGTACAGCTGTCCGTGCGCGGCGTAGATGCCGACCTGACTGAACAGCGCATCCATGCCAAAGGTGCGCGCTTCATCCGGAATGATCGGCACCACACGCTTGCCCATCTTCTTGTCGCGAATGAGCTTGGCGAGCAGACGTGCGAAGACCATCGTGGTCGAGGCCTCACCCTTCGTCATCCCGGCTTCAAACTCCTGATAGAGCTTTTCTTCGGGCAGCTCGACCGGGACGGTCATCTTGGGGCGGCGCGCGGGCAAACAACCGCCAAGCAATCGCCGTCGTTCGAGCATGTATTCCACTTCAGGACTGTCCATGCCCGGATGATAAAACGGCGCTTCCTTGAGCTTGTCGTCGGTGATCGGCAGATCGAGCAGATCGCGGAACGCCCGCAGCTCATCGGCGCCCATCTTCTTCTTCTGGTGGGCGGTCATCGCGCCCTCGAAACCGTCGCCCAAGGTCCAACCCTTGACCGTGTGACACAGAATGGCCACCGGCCGACCTTGGCCGCGGAGCTGCATGGCGCGGTGGTAAGCAGCATAAAGCTTGCGGTAGCTGTGTCCGCCACGCCGCAGATGCGCGATGTCCTCATCGGTGAGGTGCTTGACCATCTCGAGCATCCGCGGGTCTTTGCCGAAGAACTCCTTCCGCACCTCGTCACCCGACGCATTGGTGAACTTCTGGAACTGACCGTCCACGGTGGACATCATGTGGCGCCTGAGCACCCCTTCCTTGTCCTTCTCGAGGATGGGGTCCCATTCCGGCGCCCAGATCACCTTGATCACTTCCCAACCCGCGCCACGGAAAATGCCTTCGAGCTCCTGGATGATCTTGCCGTTGCCGCGCACGGGTCCATCGAGTCGCTGCAAGTTGCAGTTGACGACGAAGGTGAGATTGTCGAGTCCCTCGCGGGCGGCAATGCTGAGCTGCCCCAAGCTCTCCGGCTCGTCACACTCGCCATCTCCGAGATAGGCCCACACGTGCTGATTCTCGGTGTTCTTGATGCCGCGATTCTGCAAATAACGAGCAAAGCGCGCCTGGTAGATGGCCGTGATGGGCCCGATCCCCATACTGACCGTGGGAAACTGCCAGTAGTTGGGCATGAGTCGCGGGTGCGGGTAACTGGAAAGACCCTTGCCCCGCTCAGCTTCCCGCCGAAAGCGCTCCATCGCCTCAACCGGCAAGCGTCCCTCTAAGAAACTGCGGGAGTAAATGCCGGGAGCCGCGTGACCCTGATAGAAAATCAGATCACCTCCGCCAGGATCCTCCAAGCCACGATAGAAGTGATTGAACCCCACTTCGTAGAAGCTGGCGCTCGACGCGTAGCTCGAAAGATGCCCGCCGAGGCCCGGGAAATTGGTGTTGGCTCGCTGAACCATCGCCATCGCGTTCCAGCGAATGATGCGGCGAACGCGCTTCTCCATCTCACTGTCGCCAGGAAAGTCGGGCTCCTCTTCGACCGGAATCGTATTGACGTAGTCGGTCGTCAGCGGCCCCTTGGGATCCACCCGATGAAGGCGTGCCGCATCCCCCAGACGTCGCATGAGGTAGCGAGCGCGCTCGGGGCCCTCATTTTCGATGACGGACTCAAGAGAATCGATCCACTCGCGGGTTTCGGTGGGATCACGATCGGTGGCTTCGGGAAGGTGGGTACTCACAGATTTTTTGCTCTCGTTGGGGTGCCGCTGGGGCTGACCTCTGGCGCTTTTCCGCCCCTGGGGCCGTTTTACCTCGGTCCCGCGCAAGGCGGGCCTTCGAGTCAGAAGATGCCGACTAAGTTTTGCGCCCCTTCGAAAAACAAGCTCGGGCGCTCGCAAAGTCCGCCACATGCGCGGCCGGTGCTGTATTCATAGACGCCCATTCCGCGGTCGTCGAGGGCCGCCGGGGACGAAACGAGGCAGATACGCCCAAGGAGAACCGAGGGCCGGGACACGCCTCCGAAGCAAATCATGGAAGCGGATAGATCAAAGGATCTTTCCCTGCTGACCCTCACGGATACGGACCTTTGGACGATTAGAAATCGCAGGCCCCGAAGGGCTGACAAAGTGGTGGAACCAGTTAAGTCACCCGAGAAGCCCCCGCCTTGGGAATACTCCTGGGAGCTGGGCGCTTGTGGGTCAACAATCAAAGCTCCCAGCTGCACCGAAATCGCTCATGGATCCTACTCTCCGTATCCTGCTCTTCGCCACGATCATGATGTCTCTCTTGGCGACGGGTCATTACTACCTGTACCGCCGTTTCATCAAAGACACGGCAGTACCGCCCCCCTACCGACGGATCTTGATCTCACTGCTTCTGATCCTGATGGCTGCCTTTCCGCTCACGATGGCGACGTTCCGAGAGTTTTCGCGGGAGACGATGCAGCCCTTTGCCTACTTGGCCTTCATCTGGCTTGGACTGCTTTCCACCTTCTTCTGGTTGCTCCTTTTAGGGGACGGTGCGGCGTTCGTCTTCACGCGCGCTCGAGCGCTTCGCGCGCAGGATGTACCCCCCGCCCAGCCTGAACGAAGAATCACCTTGAAGCGACTCTTCGCAGGCGGTGTCGTCGCTGGCGGGAGCGCTGTCGGAGCTGTCGCCGTAGGGCAGGCGCTCGAAGGTTTCAAGGTCGTTCATGTGGACGTGACCCTGGATGATTTGCCACGCGCCTTTGACGGATTCGTGATCGTTCAGATGTCGGATGTCCACGTAGGACCCACGATCGGACGGCCTTTTATCGAGAAAATGGTAGCCGCGGCCAATCGCCTCGAACCTGATCTGGTGGCCATCACCGGCGACCTTGTCGACGGCAGCGTAGAAAACCTAGGGAAGCACACGGCCCCGCTGCAAGATCTCACGTCCATCCATGGCTCCTACTTCGTGACTGGAAACCACGAGTACTACTCGGGGGCCGAGGAATGGGTCGCTGAGCTGCGTCGTCTAGGGATCTCCGTTCTCAAAAATGAGGCCCACCGCATCGAACGTAACGGCGAAAGCTTTCTCTTGGCGGGCGTGAACGATCACAGAGCGGGTGACTACGGCGAAGCACCCGATCTGAAACGTGCCCTGCAAGAGCGACGTCCCGGCGAGGAAGTGGTTCTGCTCGCGCATCAGCCGCGGGAACTCACCGCAGCCGTCGCCGAAAACGTTGGTTTACAGCTTTCCGGCCATACGCACGGGGGGCAGTTTTGGCCGTGGAACTGGTTTGTGTACCTGGTGCAGCCCGTCGTCGCCGGCCTCGCGCGTTTCGGTCGGACCCAGGTCTACGTGAACTCAGGCACGGGATATTGGGGCCCGCCTATGCGCATGGGTACGGAAGCCGAAATCACCCGTGTAACCCTACGAAGCGGCAGAGCTTCTGTTGCCTAGATGGCCCCCTTGAGCGCGAGCCGCGCCTGAACCGGAAGGTCATCGAGATCGAGGTTGAGCTCGTGCATGATGTGGCTGAGCAGACGGCGCTCCGCCGGAGTGATGACGTCATCGGCGATGGCTTCGCCCCACTTGTCCCGCAAAAAAGCTTGAAAAATTCGCAAGGTCTCCGTCGAAGACATGGCCTGAGTAAAATGAGCCAGTGCTTCGCGCTCTTTGGGCTCGACGACGTCGTCTTCGAAAATTTCCTGGAGGAGCTTCTTGAGTTCAGCTGCTTGAGTCACTTGTGGGGGCCTTTGCTGGAGGGGGTCGCTTTGAGGAGGGGTCGTTTGAGGGGGTCAGCCGACGGGCTGAGGGCGGCGGGGTACCACCGTCCTTTCGACTCGTCACCCCCATTTTTCACCGGTCGTTTTTTCCTCAAGCACGCAGGGCCAGCACCACCTGCTCGGCGACCCGCAATCCGTCGACGGCGGCGCTCACGATGCCTCCGGCGTACCCCGCCCCTTCCCCGCAGGGATAGAGGCCCCCGACACCCACGCACTCGAGGGATTCGGGATGCCGAACGACCCGTACCGGCGAGCTCGTGCGCGACTCCACACCCACAAGAACAGCTTCTTCGGTCCGGTACCCCCGCATGCGCTTTTCAAACTCTGTAAACGCTTCTCGGATCCACTGCGCCAGGGGGAGTCCTGTTTGGTCCAAAACATCAGCGACGTTCTGCGAGGACAGACCAGGCAAATAGCTTGAATCCGGGAGCGTTCCCGACGAACTCCCCTTGAGAAAATCCGTCACACGTACCGCCGGAGCGCGGTTGTCCCCCCCGCCCGCCTCACACGCGGCGCGCTCTGCCCGCTTCTGCAACGCCACCCCACCCAAGGGTCCCAGGAGGCCGAGCCTTTCCCAGTCGCTTACCTCAACGGAAACGACCAACCCAGAATTCGCATAGGCTGAGTCTCGTTTGGAAAGGCTCATGCCATTTACGACGAGATGACCCTTGTCTGTCATCGCAGGCACAATCCA
>CAYMQT010000078.1:11255-21226 GCA_964392575.1 uncultured Polyangiaceae bacterium | reverse complement strand
ACCGGGATCGGGGCGATCCGGCGCAACTGGGAGGACTGAGTCTCGTAGGGTTCAGCTCAGACCTCGTAGGGTTCAGCTCAGACGCCGTCCGATGGCTTTCAAGCGCTCGCCCTCATCAGCCAGGATCCGACCTTCCAGAGAAAGTTCAAGAAAGCGCACGTAGTCGAGCGGGTCTTCGATCCGACGCCGCGCGTCAGCGATGACCTCTAGAGGAGATTCGGCAGAGAGCCCATGCTTGACGATGAGCGCCGTCATCTCCTCCGAAAGCTGTTCCAAGCGCCGTCGAATGTCTTCGAGTGTCATGGCTGGCTCGTGGCTACTGTGATTGAATTTTGGAGCGGGAAACGAGATTCGAACTCGCGACCCCGAGCATGGGAAGCTCGTGCTCTACCAACTGAGCTATTCCCGCAAGAAAAGAGCTGAGGAGCCGCGGCGCCTTTCACGCTTGGGCGGAGCGCGAGCATACTCACCCGGATCCAGAAGGGAAGCCCCGAAAAGAACAGAATCTCATCCCTGAGCGAGACCCCACGAGTGCGCTCTTACTGGGAGAGGCTGGTTACCCGCGCTATCGAGCGACTGACCCGCGAGGCGCGGTTCCCGTCCTGGAACGGGAAAGTGATCACCACCGCGTCCCCCGGCTTGCCGAGAGCCATCCCCCCCTCGCTTCCTACGAGGGTCGCCAGAGACTCGCGGTCGAGATGGGCCGTGTGCTGAACGATACTCCCGAAAGCGTGGGGCCGGTGAAGCTCCGTCTCCCCCGGGGGGCGGAGAAACGGTGTCGCTAGATGGGGCGGGCTTGCGTAGGTGCCCATGAAGTAGAGCAACGCGGTTGCCGCGGCTTTCTCATCCAACCCCCAGAACCAGGAACCCAAAGAGTGCACACGCTGATCCGCGCAGCGAGCGTAGAGGGCCGCGTGAGTGGCTTCGAGCTGCGCTGCGAGTGCGCTCGCGATGTGGTAGTACTTCATGCGATTTTCTTCGGAAAAATACGCATCGACATAAGTGCCGCTGAAGGAAAGGGTGACCCCCGCGGCCGTCACCTCAGTACCCCTCGATACGGGCGTCGAAAAAACGGAGATTTTCGTGTCCGTGGTGTCGAGCGCCGCCAGAGCAGGCTCTTGATCCCAGATGAAACGACTTCCGTCCGTCTGTTCAGGGTTTTCGACGAAGGCCCTGAGAGCGGGGTGAGTGTGGAGCGGTGTCGTGCCCCCCGCCTTGAGTAAACCGACCTCGACGACCCACCCATCGACGTCGGCGACACTCACGTGTCCCCCTTGATAGACCCGGGAAAGGGCGGCAGCACACACACGCGAAGAGCGCGTGTCGCTCTTCGTTGAGCCGGTTTGGAGCTTTTCTGGGCCGGCGCTCCCTCCTTCACGTCCCTCGGTATCACGCGAACGTAAGGCGCGAGTGTCGGCGTCGTCTGGCGCCAGGAATAGATAGAGCCCGAGCATGGTCGCGGCGACGAAAAGAAACCCGAACAAGCGCGGATCAAAAGCAAATGTGCGCCGAAGGTCTCGCGCAGGCGGCTTCTTGCTCACGATTTGCCGAACGAGATGCTGCACGTGAGTGCGACGGGTAGGTTCATCCAAACGCGGCCAATCAGACGCCCAAGCTCCAAGCACAGTCCCCGCTTCGCGGCCCGTTTCGCGCAGAAATGCCCAATTTTCCTCGATCACCACGGTCCCGACGAGACCGAAACGGGCCAAGGCCTCATTGGCAGCGCGTTCCATTTCTCCGAGGGCGTACGCGGGAGGGGGACTCTGCGCCGCGGAAGGCCCTGACTCGGTCGGACTTCCATACGGCGCGGTCGGTGAGCGGCCGTCCCGGTCATTCATACCTTTCCGAGCATCGCACACACGAGGCGCTCACGCGAGGGCCCCTGTTTCTTCAAAAAATCTGCTATTCACCGGCCATGGCGCGTCCTCTGGTTCTGCTTTCCAATGACGACGGCTACCGCGCCCGAGGGATTCAGGAGCTGCGACTGGCCTTAAAGGAGCACTTTGACGTCGTTCTTTGCGCGCCCCAAGGGGAGCAAAGCGCGTCGAGTCATTCGCTCAGTCTCAACCGTCCCTTGCGCCTCGATCATCACGGAGACGGGGTCTACTCTGTCGACGGCACCCCGGCGGACAGCGTCTACGTGGCTCTGCATGCTGACGGAGTCTTGCCTCGGAAGCCGTCGCTCGTGGTTTCCGGCATGAACCATGGGCTCAACTTGGGGCAGGACGTCTTCTACAGCGGTACGGTCGCCGCCGCGCGCGAGGGTGCACTTCAAGGGATCAGCGCTCTTGCTTTTTCTACTCTCAGAGATGAAACCATCGACGCAGCGGTTCTGGACGCCGCAGAGCTTGTCCGCTGCGCTCTCAACCTGAAGAGCGAGCCGTTTCTCTTGAACGTCAATTATCCTCCCGGAAATCATTGGACCCGTCGACTCACGTCGAGCGGTCGCCGGGTCTACACCGGAGGTCTCGTAGGAAGAAAGGATCCGCGAGGGCGCCCCTACTATTGGATCGGCGGAGACACGGTCACGCACAAAGGGCCGCGGGGAACCGATACCGAGGCCTACGACGCGGGCGTCGTAGGGATCACGCCCCTTTGTCTCGATCTTTCCGCAACACCTCCTCACCCCGTGCTTTCGGAACTCGAATCTTCCTAGAGACACGAAAAGGGCCGACCCTCGTACCCACTGGGGCCAAGGTACGCTAATCTGGCGGCGGTCGGGGCCCAGCCCCGCGGAGACGATAGATGAAGAACTTGGGCATTTTCTTTGTGGCTGTTGGTACGCTCACGGCATGGGGTGTGAGCGGCTGTGACGAGTTCCCCGGTGAGCGGCTCGTGTTCCCCCGCGGGGACGGAGTTCCGACTGTTCCGGGGCTACCGACGGGTCTTGGCGTGGGGGAGGACTGTTCCACGATGGACTGTCGTCCGGGGCTCTCGTGCAATGCGGAAAACGAGTGCGAGCCAGGGATGTCGCTCCCCACGGGAAGCATGTGCCTCATCGGTCCCGAGTGTGAGGACGGTAATCACTGCGCGCCTGCTCCGTGTAGTTTGGGGCTTTGTCCGACCTGTGTTCCCGCGGGTGACGGAGAGCTGGGGGACGCTTGCCAGACGGATCTGGATTGTGCATCCGGCTTGCGGTGCGGGCTGAACGGTTTCTCAGCTGAATGTCAGATCGCAGGGACGGGTGATTTGGGCGCTCCCTGCTTTTTGCAAAATGACTGCTATCAGGGTCTCTTTTGCGCAGACGGTCAATGTAGCCCGCCCCAGCCTCCGCTCGGCGTTCCCCTGTGGGAGGGCGTTTCATGCCCCGCTCCCACGGACAACGACGTAGAGGCGCTTTTCTTTGTTCCTGGGGCAAATGGGAGCCCCGAAAACGCGACCTACTTCGACCACCCGTACCCGAGCGACATTCGCTTGAGTGCAAATGGTCGACCGGATCTAAACGGATTTCCTTCTCCCGGTCCAGGGCTCGTTGGCGTGGACATCGTGGCCAAGTACGTCGAGGCGATCGAGACGTCCACGCGCGGCTGGAGTACCAATCCGACCGTCATTTTTCGTTTCAGCGGCGAAATCGATTTGGACTCCCTGGCAGCGCAAGACGGACGACCGCGGAAAGTCTTCTTGAGCGATGTCGATGACCTGCCCGCTACTGCTGAGGAAGGCTATCGCACCTTCAGCTATCAGTACTCGACGGGCGGCCGCACCAATTACGTGTGTGATGACTGGTTCGCCTTGAGAACACCGAGAGACACCCTCGTGCCCGGGCACCGTTATGTCGCCTGGCTCACGACGGACCTGCGTTCCGAGCAGGGGGAGGAAATCCGGAGATCTCCGCAATTTGCGGCCATGTTGTCTGATTCTGCCCCTGCGAGTGGTAGTGGTCTCCGCGCTGCCTACGAAGCGTTCAAGCCGCTCCGTGACTATTTGGCGTTTTATGAGGGTTCGAGCAACGAAATCGACCCCGACTCCATTCTGATCGCCACCGTCTTCACGACGGACAACGTTCTTCAGCCCATGCGCCAGTTGAAAGATGCGGTGCAAGCTGAGCCGGTTCCGACGGCCAGTGACTGGGTTCTTTGCGGTGGCGGCGTTCCGTCCCCCTGTCCTCAAGCGGATGCGGCCGAAGGGCGCGCGTGCGGAAACGGAACCTCGGACTACGACGAATATCATGCGCTTCTAGAGATCCCGATCTTTCAGGAGGGAACCCCTCCATACTTGCAAGAAGGGGGTTCCATCGCGGCGTCGGCGGTGCGGACAGAAGAGATCTGCATGAGCATGAGTATTCCCAAGGGGACGGCTCCTGCTTCGGGTTGGCCGCTGGTGATTTATGGGCACGGGACGGGCGGTTCTTTCCGCGGGCCGATCCGCAATTCAGTGGCCGGGCGCCTCGCGCGCGCGACCCCGGCGTTTGCCACCCTGGGGTTTGACGAAGTGCAACACGGTCCCCGGCGCGGACAGGGCGAAGATGCAGAAAACGACCCCGAGAACCTCTTCTTCAACTTCCTGAACCCCGACGCCGCACGCGGCAACCCGCTTCAGGGCGCGGCTGACGTCCTGTCCGTGTACCGCTTCGCGAGTCAGGGAACCCTGGCGACCGGCGCGCAAACCGGGGGAAGCCCCATCGTCGTGGACCCGGATCACATCCTTTTGTTCGGGCATTCCCAGGGCTCCACCCACGGAAGTATGAGCCTTCCGTTTACCCCGATGACGGGTGGCGTCCTGAGCGGGAACGGTGGCGGTCTTGCTGAAGCGCTGATGAACAAGAGCAACCCGGTCAATATCGCAGGGGCGATCCCCTACGTGGTTCAGGATGCTGACAGCCAGGGGAGATTACGGATGGGAGAAAAGCATCCGGTCTTGGGCCTGCTCCAGCACTATGTAGATCCGTCCGACCCCATCAACTTTGCGCCCCTCCTGGGCCTTCGCCCTGAACCAGGAACGGGCCCGAAATCCGTGTTTCAGACCTTCGGCATCGATGATACCTACTCACCGCCGACGACCCTGGCAGGGTTCATTTACGCGGCGAGGATGGCTCTTGCTCCGCACCCGAGTGGAGTCAATCCGACGGGAAACAACGCCCTCAGGATGACGCCAGAAGCGGGACCTGTCTCTGGGAACATGACCCTCGGCCCAGACACCGTGACCCTCGTTTGCAGGCAGTACGAGCCCGCCTCCGGCTCAGACGGGCACTTCGTCGTGGATGAGGTGCAGGTAGCGAATGACGACGCCATCGCCTTTTTAGAGTCCTTGGGGACGGGCACCCTTCCGACGATCCCGGCTCCCTAGAGCTGTTCTCGCTCCGAGCAAACGAGCAAACGAACAAACGAACAGTTCACGCTTCGTCAGCACCAAAGGCGATCACCTCGCGCAGCTCACTCTTGCCGAGAGCGAGGAGCACCAGTCGGTCGATCCCAAGGGCGTTGCCGGCGGCCGGCGGCATGCCCTCACACAAAGCGCTCAAGAAGCGTTCGTCGAGCGGATAGACCGGCTCACAAGCCTCGCGTCGCCTTTCTTGCTCACGAAGGAAGCGCGCGCGCTGGAGGGGTTCGTCCGTGAGCTCCCCGTATCCGTTACAAACCTCCACGCCATCGATGAGCAATTCAAATCGTTCGGCGACCGTGGGATCGGACGGTGAAAGGCGCGCGAGCGCGGCCTGAGAGCGCGGAAACTCAGTCAGAAATAGCGGGCCGCCGAGGAGCTGCAATCCGGGTTCGACCCGGTCGACGAGAGTGCGAAAGTAGATATCTGGGTTTTCCTCGGCGATACGGGATGCATCCTCTATCTGGGCGAAGCGTTGAAAGGCTTCGCGGACCGTGAGTCTGGGAAAGGGGCCAGAAGGGAGCTCGGGCGGGCGAGCCGCGTGAGAGCGGAGCGCTTGAAACACCAGACGGATCAAGCGCTCGGTGTCGTCCATCACCGAATCCCAGCTCTCGAAAGCGCGGTACCATTCGAGGAGCGAAAATTCAGGCTCGTGCAGCGCCCCCATTTCTTCCGAGCGAAAGGAGCGCGTCACTTGAAAGAGGCGAGGATGCCCGGCGGTGAGGAGGCGCTTCATGAAAAACTCGGGAGACGTCATCAGAAAGCGCGGGACGGAAGCATCTGTGGATCCTGCGACACTGGGCTTTGGAACACTGGGCCCTCGGACAGAGCCGAGCGAGTGCACGTGTGGGTCGAGCCCCGGGCAAACCCCGAGGCTCGGCGTTTCCACTTCGATGAAACCCTGTTCATGAAAGTACTCGTGGATGGTTCTGAGGGCGAAGGATCTGGCCCTGAGCGCGCGGCCACGGTCGGCCATGCGGCGAGGGAGAAACTCTCCGTTTTGGTCGGGTTCCGGGGCAGGATACACCGCCAAAACCTCGTGGCATCGAGCACGAACGCCGTCCCAACTCACAAGGAGCTCGACGAAACTGCCGGCGCTTGGAACTTGGAGCTCTCCTGTCTCCACCGAGACGGACTCATAGGCATCACACAAAACGAGGCGCCCCTGATCGATCTGTAGGATGCGGCCCGCAAGGGAAAACGAATCCTCCCGGCGGCTTTTGTTCAAGTCACTCGGAGCGAGCACCGACATCGGGTGTTCAACTTGCAGTCACGCACTGTTGTTCGCTCGAACAGACTTTGCCCGCGTCGCAATCGCGGTCACGGTTGCACTCGAACTGGCACTCGCCTTGCGGTCCGCACACGAGCCCAAGAACACAATCGCTGGTGTAGTCGCAGCCTTCGCCGAACCCTTTCAGGGTATCATCCCCGTCGCCGGAGGCGCCGCCAATGCCCCCCATGCCGTCACCGTCGCCGTCACCACCCGTCCTGCGCGGGCTACAGCGCTGATCGCTGATGGGCGAGCCCACCTCAGGGCAGCAGCGATCGACTCCGTCATCTGCGCGCAGACCCGAAGCGTCTGTACACACTAGATTGTCTCGACAATCGGCGTCCATGTTGAGCAAGGAACAACGCTCTCCCTCCGCCTGCCGCTGGCAACCGATGAGCCACGGGGCAGAAAGAACACAAGCAGAAAGAACAAGGCCGAGGAAGCGGCGGGACGCGCATGGCATGGCGGGGGCTTATCAGGCTGAGGCCTGATGCTCAAGAAGGAGCACCCCTCCGCTGCATTCGGGCACGTCTAGCGCCGTCTAGAGCGCTCTTTTTGGCCGGAGCCGCCTTTGGCCTCCACTGCTTTGGCGAACATCTTCATGTACTGTAGGGCGCTGGTCACCGAGAAGAGCAATGACACGTAGACGAGCGCGCGCCCCACGACCACCAAATCCACCACATCAAGATCCAGGAAGCCGAAATCGAGGTGATAAGGATAGCCGATGATCAAGCACAAGATGCCGATCATCTGTAGAGCGGTCTTACTCTTGCCGCTATCGCCTGCGCTAATGACGATTCCTTCACTGCTGGCGATACTGCGCAGTCCAGTGACCGTGATCTCTCGGGAGATCAAGAGAATCACTGCCCATTCCGGGATGCGTCCCATCGGGACCATCCAAATGAGGGCGGCCGTCACCAAGAGCTTGTCCGCGAGGGGATCCAGGAACTTTCCAAGCACGCTCACGATGCCCATCCGCCGCGCAAGAATTCCGTCCAGCAGATCCGTGATGGCCGCTCCTGTGTAGACGAGGGCCGCGTATACCCCGTCGCGGGGTGTGCCCCGATCAATCAACCAGAGCACGAGGGGGATCGCCGCGACCCGGGCCATGGTCAAGATGTTGGGCAGGTTCCAGATGTCGCGACTCAGGGCGCTCTGCTCACCGCGGGGCGTCGTGTCCAAAGGGGGCGGCGTGTCTTCAGAACTGTCGGGCCCGGTCGCCATGGCTCCACCATAGTGTCGGAAACGGCGCCGTAAAGGCGCGCGCTATACCATGTCGAGGTAAAATGTGACCTTCCGCGCTCACAGAGCGAGGAACCCCTCAAGAAGTTTCAATCCTGCGCCTTGACTCTTCTCCGGGTGAAACTGAGTGGCGAGGATGTTGTCTCTTGCGACAGCAGCCGTCACCGTTTGCGTTCCGTGCTGTACGGTCGCTCGAACGTCGCCCTCGCGCTCGGGCACGCCGTGGTAAGAGTGTACGAAATAGAGCCAAGTACCTTCCCCCCCGGCGGCGGAAAGGACCGCGTGCCCCCCTTCTCTGAGCGACAATTGGTTCCAGCCCATATGAGGGATTTTTACACCGGGCTCGGGTTTGAGCCGCTGACAATGACCGGCGAGAAGACCCAAGCCCCGCACACCTGGAGCTTCGGGTGAGGATTCAAAGAGGGCTTGGAGCCCCAGACAAATCCCGAGGTAGTGTTTGCCCGCCCGGATGCTCTCTCGGATGGCCTGGTCGAGTCCACCCTGGGTGAGAGCGGCCATGCAATCCCCAAACCCGCCTTGCCCGGGCACGACCACTTTATCCGCGCGTCTCACGCGATCTGGATCGTGGGTGCAAAGGACGCGCACGGGTTTTCCTCCGTTCTGTTCGTGAGCAGAAGCCGCCGCCAAGAGGGCGCGCTCCACACTGCGCAAGTTTGCGTGCGCCGTATCAATCAGAGCAATATCCATAGACGGAGAACCTCAGTCGAGGTGTCCCTTGGTCGAGGGCAGGCTATCGGGCGCCCGAGGATCGAGTTCTGTGGCGAGCCTGAGAGCTTTGGCGAAGGACTTGAAGGAGATCTCCACGATGTGATGAAGATTTTTCCCGGCTTCCTTGGAGAGATGCAAATTAGCCTGAGCGCCGCGGGCAAACGCCTCGAAAAAAACCTCGGCCAGCTCCGTGTCCCAATCTCCCAGTTTTGCCTTGATGAGATCCATCTCCCACACGAAAAACGTGCGACCAGAAAGATCCATGCTGCAAGAAACCCGCGCTTCGTCCATCACCAGGGTCGACCAGCCATAGCGGCGGATCCCCTTGCGATCACCGAGCGCTTCTAGAACCGCCTTGCCCAGCACGATGCCCAGATCCTCCGTCGTATGATGGCCGTCGATGTGGGTATCTCCTGTGGCTCGAATCATGAGATCGAACAGCCCATGACGCGGGATCTGTTCGAGCATGTGGGTCAGGAAGGGGAGCGGGGTCTCGATGTCACACTTACCGGTGCCATCGAGGTTCACCTCTACCGTAATCTGGGTCTCTGACGTCTTGCGCTCTGCCCTGGCCGTTCGGTTCTGGTTCACTTCAAGTCCTCAATTTTCCAGACACCTTGCTCTCGAATGAGCTCGACGGTGCCGCCGGCCCCATAGCTCATTGTGGCCCTTTCTCCCAGCACTTCAAGCTCGCCGGTCTGGATGTGAGTGCGCAGCTGCTCCACCATGAGTTCCATTTCCGAGCGCTGCTCACCTTCCCACGCCTCCTTCAAGACGGCGGCGGTCAGACCTTCGGATTGACTTTGAGGAACGAACCGCAAAAGGACTTCGTAGCGGCGCTGATCAAAGGCCTTCACAAAGGAATCCAAGGCCACCCGGGGTTCCGTTTGAGCGTAAAGATCGACGGCGCGTGCGTCGAGCTTCCAGCTTCCGTTTTCATAGGTCAAAAGGAGAGTGTCGCCTTCCTTCGTCGTGACCTGTGCCTCCACGACGGGAGGGGATGATTGACTGCGGAGGTTTTTAGCCAAGGCCCGCACCTCGTCTGGATGCGCGCGCAGCAGGGCCTCAAACTCTTCTCTGGAGAGTTCACCCCGAGTGCTTTCGCTGAGAAGGGCGTACGCTTCGTCCCAATTTTCGTTTTCGAGAGCCGTCGCGTACTGGTCCACTGCTGATTTCGGAGTGGTGGCGCGCGGGTTTGAACAGGACAAGAGCACGACGGCGCTGCAAAGCGCAAAGCCAAGAACAGGTCCGCGGGGGAGATTGAGACGCCGGAGGGGGAGCGAAACCATGAAGTCATCGCTAGCACACATCCCAGGGCCTAGACCAAGATCCGCTGCCTGAGCGGCCCGCTTGCCGCCTGAAAGGGGGGATTGAAAGGAGACAGGAGGCAGGACTAGGCTCCGCAGATGGA
>CAYMQT010000078.1:2828-11245 GCA_964392575.1 uncultured Polyangiaceae bacterium | reverse complement strand
TCCGGAACTCGGTCTTGTTCCCCATGTCGGTGGTGCCCATCAACGTGGGGCGACCGCGCAGTGTCAACCTGGTGGAGGACATCGAAGGGGATCAAACGCTGATCGGTGTCGTGGCTCAAAGAGACCCGAGCATCATCGAGCCGACCTTTGATGACTTGTATATGGTGGGGACCCTGGCGCGGGTCGTGAAGGTGATCCGCATGAGCGCCGAGAGTTATTCGGTGGTGCTGAACGGTGTCGGACGCTTTCACCTGACCGAGCCGCTCGGGCTCGAACCCTACATGCGCGCGTCGGTGGTGCGCTTGGTGGAGGAGCCTGCGTCCGAGGAGTCTGGAATCGAGTCTCTGGCCGCAGAACTTCGCGACAAGACGCGCGAGGCGCTTTCGCTCATGCCCGAGCTGCCCCGTGAAACCACAAGCATTCTCGACAACGTACGCGATCCGGGTGCGCTGGCTGATCTCATCGCGTCCAACTTCCCGGAAGAGCTGGCTGGGGTGGCCGTGCGGCAAAAGGTGCTTGAAGCCGTGAGTCATGTGGTTCGAGTCGGCCTGGTCTCTCGGATGCTGGATCGTCAGCTGGAAGGGCTTCACATCAAGGCCGAGATTTCGAGCCTGATCGAGACGGAAATGACTCGGAATCAGCGCTCCTATGTCCTCCGTCAGCAGCTCAAGGCCATCCGCGAGGAACTCGGCGAGAGCCCGGACGAAGATGATGAAGTCGACGAGCTGCGAGAGCGTCTGGCGCTTTCGAACGTTCCGGAGGAGGTGCGAAAGACGGCCAGCAAGCAGCTGGGGCGGCTCGCCAGTATGCAGCCTCAGTCCTCGGAGTATCAGGTCGCGCGGAGTTACGTGGAATGGATCGTCGATCTACCGTGGAATCACTCCTCTCCCGACAATCTCGAAGTGGCCTCGGTGCGTCGGTGCTTGGATGAGGACCACACGGGACTCGATTTCGTGAAGAAGCGCATCGTTGAATTTTCGGCCGTGAAGAAGCTGAGAAAAGACAACCGTAGTCCGATCCTTCTCTTCCTCGGACCTCCAGGGGTGGGCAAGACTTCACTCGGTCGTTCCATCGCCCGCGCCATGGGCAGGCGTTACGCAAGAATCGCCCTCGGCGGTGTGCGCGACGAGGCAGAAATCCGGGGTCATCGCAGGACCTATGTGGGAGCACTCCCCGGGCGCATCATTCAGGCGCTCAAGAAAGTAGGGACGGACAACCCGGTGCTCGTCCTCGACGAAATCGACAAGATGGGGCAGGACATGCGCGGAGATCCTGCCGCGGCCCTTTTGGAAGTGCTCGATCCGGCTCAAAACGACACCTTCACCGATCACTATCTGGATCTGCCGTTCGATCTGTCCAAGGTCACCTTTCTCGCCACGGCCAACTACCGGGGCGGGATCCCGGATGCCCTCGCTGACCGCCTGGAGATCATCGAAGTTCCTGGTTACACTGCCGAAGAGAAGATCCAGATTTCCGAGGCTTTCCTGGCTCCGAAGCAACTCGATGCCCACGGTATCACCGGAAAGGGCATCAAGTTCACGGAAGAAGGAATTCGTACCCTCATCGAGTCACACACCCGCGAAGCGGGGGTGCGCGGACTTGAACGCGCCGTGGCCGCCGTGTGTCGTGAGCTGGCGGTGCGCATGGCAGAGGGCAAAGAAATCTCCGAGACCCGGGTCACCCCCGAGCTGGTCGCTGAAATCCTTGGTCCGCCCGTTTATCAGCCAGAAATCGTCGAGGGCGAGCTAGCGCCGGGGGTCGCCACAGGACTTGGAGTGGGAGGCGCCGGTGGGGAACTCTTGCTCGCCGAAGTCTCTCACATGCCCGGTCGCGGAAAAGTCCACGTGACAGGAAGCCTGGGCCCCGTACTTGCGGAGGCGGCCCAGACGGCCATTTCCTTCGTGCGCTCTCGGGCGGACCGCCTGCACCTGGATCCGGAATGGATCAAGGAGATGGATCTCCATGTTCACATCCCGCGCGCCCGCGCCGCGCGCGATTTCGCCGGGATGGGTGGCGCGATCTTTTGTGCCGTGTGTTCCTTGCTGCTCAAGTCTCCGTGCCGCGCCGATGTGGCGGTGGTGGGGGAACTCACCCTGAGGGGCACGGTGCTCCCTGTTCCCGGCATCAAGGCCATGCTCCTTTGCGCCCATCGCGCGGGGATTCGAGAAGTGATCCTTCCTGCGCGCAATCGCCCGGACGTCGAGGAGGTCCCGGAAGCCATTTTAGCGGATCTGCACCTTCGGTACGTGGGTCGTTTGGATGAACTGTTGCCCCTCGTCCTGTCCCCGCCCAAGACTGGGGAGAATGCCCCGCGTAGCGCCGATCCGAGTCCTCAGGCCCATCTGTGAAGTCGGCGCTCTTCCTCGCACTCCTCCTCTTCGTACTTGGATTTTTCCCGCTGCTCGGTGGGCCGAGGTACGAAGCGGCTCTGCTCGCCGGGCTCGTGGGGCCCGTCTTCGCTACGATCACAGGCAGCCTGGTCGCTCTTTCGCGCGCGCAAACCTTGAAGATGAGTTCTTCTGCCGATGGACTGCCGCGCGTCCTTTCCGGGGGGAGCATTCTCTTTACGGCTGCTGAAATCGGGGGCCTCCATGCTCTTTCCGTGATCCTCGTTGCGTGCGTGCACGGAGTCTTGGGAGATTTTTGTGAACCCAGCCTTGGGTTTGGACTTCTGTTGCTCGGGCCTGTGACCGGCATCCTGCTCGGCGCTGTGCTCGGGAGTTTGGTGGGGGTGCTCTGCTCTTTGCTCCTCGAAGGGCGCAGTTTTGGCTGGAAGGGACGTGTTTTCGCGGCGCTCTCAGCAGCGGCCCTTCCTCTTTCTAGTCTGATTCTCGGTCTGTTGACCTTCTACTCGACCCCAGCCATCTACGCCTACGATCCCTTCGTCGGCTACTTCTCCGGACCGCTCTACGACACCGTCGAGTATGATTTACTTCGGCTTCTGTCCTACCGCGTAGGGACCTTTCTGACCCTTTGTGGAGTGACCGCCGCAGCGACCGTCCTCTGCCTACGCATCGAAAACACAAGAACGAGCCTCATCGCCTCTACTTCCAAGAGGGATGCACGGGTAGGGCTCACCGTTGCGCTCGCTTGTTTTTTGGGGAGCACCCAAATGACTCTCCAAGGAGTGAATCTCGGCCACCGGACCACTTCAGCGTCGCTCGTAGAGGGCCTTGGGCGGGTGACCACCCGAGGGCCCTGTCGAGTGCATTTTTCGCCAGGCGTTTCGGCTCCGGAAGCCACTCTGATCGCCGCGGAATGCATGGGGCATGTGGCTCAGCTCGCAGAATACTTCGAGGTGCCTCCTCTCCAGCAGGTCGACGTCTTCGTGTTTGCAAGCGCCGAGGAGAAGCGCCGTTACATCGGAGCGTCGACTACCTACATCGCCAAGCCCTGGCGCAAAGAGATCTATCTTCAACCGGGCCCCTTTCCACACCCGGTTCTGGGGCATGAATTGGCTCACGTCGTGACCGGCGCCTTTGGACAGGGGCCCTTCAGAATTGCCGGTCCGCTGGGGGGGGTCTTGCCCGATCCTGGGCGTATCGAAGGCTTCGCCGAAGCTGCCTCTCCCCACGAACACAGCGACGCAACCCTGCATGAGTGGGCGGCGGCCATGAAGCAGCTCGATCTCTTGCCGCCCGTAGCGCGACTCTTTCAATTGAGCTTTTTGGGGGACTCAGCCGCCAAGGCCTACGGGGCGGCCGGTTCTTTCGTCGACTTCATCCGCGCGAAGAACGGACCCGGGGCGCTCACTTCATGGTATGGGGGAGCCAGCCTGACCGAGGCGACAGGCGCAGATCTCGGGGCGCTCGAAAACGAATGGCACACCTTCCTCGACACGGTGGAAGTCACTCCGACTGTGCTTGCTCTCTCAGAGCCGCGCTTCAAGCGTCCGGGGGTTTTCGAGCGCCGATGTCCGCACGCGGTGGACCGGCTTCTGGCGGAGGCGGGGCGGTATTGCGGCATCCAGCAGAGGCGCTCGGAGCGAGCGCTTGCGGAGGCCATCGCCCTCGACCCGGCGCGCACGGACGCGGAGGTCCAGGCTCCCCGCTGCGCTTGGTACACGGGAGCACAGGACAGCGCGCTCACGACCGCGGTGACTCAGGCCCAAGCTGAGGAGCGCTATTCCCCCGAAGCCCGGCGCGTGGCGTGGGATCTTGCCGGTGACATCCAATGGGCCAAAGGTCAGGCGAAAGAAGCGGGCGAGGCGTATGCGGCCGCGCTCAAACTGACTCAGCGCCGGGACGCTCAGCGGGAACTCGAAGTGAAACTCTGGGCCTTGGGAAAGCCCCCCGAGGTCAGTGCTCCCCTGCGTCTCCTGCTTGCGGGCACGCCGCGCGACGAGCGAGACGGTGGGATCGAGCTGGCGCTTTGGGCAGGACGGGGACCGGAGCGCGACATGGCCAACTATCTTCTCATGCGGCAAGCGCTGTCGAAGCATCATCTCCTCTCGAGTCGTGAATTCGAAAGCGCGATGAATCCGGCAAACCTTCCTCTCTTGAGCGTGAAGGTAGAAGCAGCGCGCACGTCGCTGCTCCTTGCTTGTCGGCTTGCGCTTCGTGGTGGTGGGGCAGAAGAATTGACGAAGCGAGTCGACGCCTACCGCGCGCACTCGCTCTCCAAGGCTCAACTCCTCGAGGTGGAACGTCTGGTTCCTCGCTGCCTTTCGGCCGCACAAAAAAAGGAGGGCACCTGACGTGCTCAGACGGCCGCACGCAGCTTTTGTGGTTCTGATTGGGCTTCTTCTGATGGGGTGTCGGGACAAAGAGCCCGCCGGGGAGCGAGCGAGCAGCGATGTAGCCCCTCCGGTCGAATCGGGACCTCCTGCTGTGTCCGTCAAGTCGACTGAACCAAAGTCGGTCGCGCCTCCTGCCCCCGCGGCTTGCCCGCCTTTCATGAAGAGGGTTCAAGGCGGGAGCTTCTGGGTCGGAACGGCGGAAGAAGTTTTTGAACGAGAGGAAAATCCACGATTTAAGACCACCGTACGGTCCTTCTGCGCCGACACGCATGAAGTGTCCGTCGAGGAGTACGAGGCTTGTGTGCTCTCGGGAAAGTGTACCCCCGCGCATGATCCCAACAACAAGACCTGCAACACCTCTCAGAAGGGCAAAGGGAGCCACCCGATCAACTGCATCGACTATCATCAGGCTGTGGCCGTCTGTCAGGCGCGAAGTGTTCGCCTGCCGACAGAAGTCGAGTGGGAGTACATGGCGCGCGGGGGCGAAGAGATGCGCAAGTATCCCTGGGGGAGTGAGCCGCCAGACGGAAGAACATGCTGGAACCACGCGGGCACTTGCGAGCGCGGCTCCTTTGCCGAGGGGGCTTTCGGCTTGCACGATGTGGTCGGAAATGTATGGGAATGGACCGGTTCTTGGTTTGGTTCTTACCCTTGGCCGGCTGTTGAGGGTCGCCATAAGGTCTATCGGGGGGGAAGTTGGAGCAGACGCTTTGAGAAGTGGCTTCGTCCAAGTTTGCGAAACCGACTCAACCCCAATCAACACGGCTCCCATCTCGGGGTGCGTTGCGTCGCGAGTTTGCCGGACGAAAGCTGCCCCTACGGAGGGGCGGAAGGGGGCGAGTGCAGGTTCGGGGTCGATGAAGTGAGCTGCCTCGACCGCGGGGTTTGGAACGGACTGCGTTGCGCCAAAAAGGGGGACCCGAGCCGCTGCTCAGAAGGCGCCACCGAAGTAGCCGGTCACGGATGTGTTCGTGAGGCGACTCCGGCTGCGGCGGCGCCGACAGAACTCGATCTCAGCTCGGTCTCGCGCACACGGTCACCTCAGTTTGACGACGATTGTCGAACCAACTCTCCGGAAAAACCCACGGCTTATCAGCTGACGGGTGGGGGACACCTGGAAAGAAATGCCGTTGGAAAGCAGCACGGGTGCAAGAACCGCGATGTTGGCGTGGGATTCAACAGCGCCTGTTGTCCGTAGAACAGAAGACCAAATCCTGCTTATATTTTATAATAGTTGTTTTTGGCGCCCTTTATGGCGAAAACCGGGCGAAAAGGTTCCTCGCCTCAAGGAGAACTCGACGAAGCAGGTCGGGCGATCTTCCGGGCGATCTCGTCGCACGCCACAGCCCGCTCCGAAGCGATCCGCTTTTCATCACCGGAAAGCGAGCGCGCGGCCGTACGATACCTTTCAGCCAGATCTCGGAAGTAGTCCGGGGCCCCTGGCGGGGCGATGAGCTCTCTCAGATAGGCGGCATCGAAAGCCGCGCGGCCGCCCGTTTGTGATTTCTCAAGAGCCAGGGAATCCAGTAGAACGAAATTCCCTAGTGATTCTGCGAAGCGGGGCCCGGTCGCAATCACTTCTGTCGCGTCCTTCGGTCCGGCCATGAGCGCAACACTGAGAGCACGGAGCAGTCTCGCTTCGCTCACCTGGTCGGCGCTGAGAGCGGAAGCCGCAGCTGCATCGAGTAACGTGGAAAGAAGCGCCTCTGCGGCCTGAAAATCCTCGGAGCGGAAGTAAGTGCGGCCGCTTTCGAACAGGGCACGAACCAAGAGCAGCTTGGACACAGGATCTGAACTCGCCGTCACCTCATTGCGCAGGGCTTGTGTCATGCCCATCTGAAGGTGCGCACGCACCAGATTCGCGCTGAGGGGAGTCGGGCCGATCAAACTGGTCGTGTAAGCGGTAGGTACCCGTGCCGCGATCCCCGCAGAGTCGGTCTGAGCGGGCTCGGGCGAAAGAGGGGGAACGAGCAGCGCGTCGAGAGCGTTCACGCGCGTGCCTCCGAAGACTTTGGAAAGAAGCCGGCGGGCGGAGCGGACGCGCTCGCTCTCCCGCACGCCCATGCGTGCCATTTCCTTGAGACCCACCAGCGCCGCATTTCGTCCCCGCTGCTTGCGTGGCTCGAGCTGCTCGTCCAACGTCGCGTAGTAGACGTCGCGCGCTTCTTCGTGATCGGCGATTTCCTTGGAAATCGGGGCTTCTCGCACGATCTCGACGAACCGCATGTCTGCGTTGCCAGACTCAATCGCGACGATGCCCCGCGCGTAACCCGAGAGTTCTCGTCCCTGGCTGGCCATGACGAAGATGGCCTGGGCCTGCTCTGAGATCCAGGGAAAGAGGGTTTCCCGAAAGTAGGTCTCGAGTTCTTCACGCCCGCGCGAAGGAGGCGGAGCGGGGGGATCGTTTCCTAGGCGACGGAGGCGAGCCCCGAGACCGAGAGCCGTGAGCGTTTCCCGGATGTCCTCGGGGATCCCTTGGACGTCGATCCCTTCTCCCACCAAGGGAAGGACGGTGACATCAGCGCACTCGGCCGGCCCCAGCTCGGCGCGGAGCGCCCGGATCAGGCCCGCGGCGAACTGCTCACACGATTCAAGAGAAGAGAGCGCTGCGTCTCGGAGATCTGCCGCCTGAGCGAGCGCGCTCGCCAAGTCAGCTCTGGGCTCCGAGCATGATCGGCGCTCGGGGAGGGGCTGTCCCTTCTCACAGGCGGCGGGCGCGGAAGGTACGGCCTCGTGGGCCTCGTACAAGACATCGGCCCGGGGGCGCGAGGCCGAGTCAGACGCGGTCCCGGAGGACGGATCGGGCTTCGTCTCCTTTGCGGACGACGCCGGAGCGGCGTGGCCGGCGCCTCCCCCCGCGCAACCCGAAAGCTCAAGCGCTAAACAGGCAACGACGAAAAGAGAGGTCGCGCGCCGCCGCATCAAAGAACCTTACGCAGATCTACGTCGAAAGTAAGCTGACCGGTCGGCGCTCCAGGGCGCGAAGGGGTGTCGCCGTAAGCGAGATCGGCGGGGATCCAGAAGCGCGCTTTCCCGCCTTCCTTCATCAGTTGAAGCCCTTCGGTCCAGCCTTTGATGACTCCGGTCACGGCAAAGGTCAGAGGCTGACCGCGAGTGACGGAGCTATCGAACATCTTGCCGTCCTTGGTCCAGCCTGAATAGTGGACCTCGACCCGATCTTCGGTCGTCGGGGTCTTTCCTGTGCCCTCGGTCAGCATGACGTAAGCGAGCCCAGATGCTGTTTTTTTGGCGGTGGGAGGTGGGGCTGCGACATCCTTCGGCACCTTTGGCGCAGCGATGATGGAGAGCAGCTTCACATCAAAGGTCAGTTGCCCGGAAGGCGAGCCCGGCCTTCGAGCCGTCTCGCCGTAGGCCAGATCGGCGGGGATCCAGAAGCGACGCTTTTCTCCCACTTTCATGAGCTGGAGTCCTTCGGTCCAGCCCTTGATCACCTGACCCACACCAAAGGTGGCCGGTGTCCCGCGCACTTCGGAGCTGTCGAACATCTTGCCGTCCTTGGTCCAACCCGAATA
Source organism: uncultured Polyangiaceae bacterium (assembly GCA_964392575.1). GTDB lineage: Bacteria > Myxococcota_A > Polyangia > Polyangiales > Polyangiaceae > NIC37A-2. The sequence continues at coordinate 2,974 of CAYMQT010000078.1, read as the reverse complement.
GTGAACCTCGACTCGATCATCCGGTCCCGGCATTTCGGTTCCGGTGGGTTGTTCAAGAATCGTCCACGCAAGGCCGGACGTGCTCTTGCCCGCACCCGCGGGAGCCGCAGCTACGTCCGAAGGCGGCGGGAGTTCTTGTTTTTCTG
>CAYMQT010000078.1:0-2818 GCA_964392575.1 uncultured Polyangiaceae bacterium | reverse complement strand
GAGGAGGCGCGTCTTTGTCTCTGTCCTTGCCCTTGGGCGCGGGGGCAGTCGTTGCTTGAGTAGGCTGAGTCTGAGGCTCGGGCTCTGGATCCTTTTTGTTCTTACATCCGGACACGAGGGCGAGCAGGCAAAAGGCGATGATTGTGCGCTTCATGGCGGCGGAGCATCGTCAAATCCGGCCCCTTTGACCAGCCCAAGGAGCGCCCCTATGAGAATGCCTCCCGGCGCCCCCTTCGGGCGCCGCCCGACCGCCCTCGAGACGGGCAATTGACCCCGGATCTCCTTGAAGCCGCTCTTTTCTCTCCTGTTTTCCCTTTCTCTCCTTGCCTGCGGAGCGCCCGCGGGGGGCGGCCGATCCCCGTCTGGGCAAGGAGCCGCCACGAAGGGGGAAGGGGACCCCGCTGCGTCCCGAGATCAGCAGCAGGGGCCGGTCGAGCAGGAGGACGGGGCAGCGCCGGGCAGTTCCTCGGACGTCCCTTCGTCGGAGACCCCTTCGTCAGAGGAGGGGGCAGGTGAGCCCCTCCCGTGGCCCGAGGGGACAAAGGTGCTTCACGTGGGCGACTCTTTTGCAGGGGCTTTGGGAAGACCGCTTGGGAGTCTCTTCGAAGAAGCGGGCGTGCGGTCCGTGCTCAAGCACACGGATGCAAGTTACCTCACGGATTGGGCCTGGGACGGAAAGCTTCAGGATTATCTTTGGAAGTACAATCCGGATCTGGTCCTCATCACCTTGGGCGCCAATGAACTAGAGATCACAGAGCCCGATCAACGACGAAAGACGATCGCCAAGATCATCTCTATGATTGGTGATCGCCCCTGCGTTTGGGTAGCGATCCCCCTCTGGCAAGGACCCAAGAACGGCCTCATGGACGTGATTTCCGAGAGTGTTTCTCCCTGCGTGTTCATGGACACCAATCGACTGTACGACGTGACAAAAATGCCCCGCATCGCCGACGGCATTCATCCCACGACCGCCGCGCGGGAAAAATGGGCCAAAGACGTAGCCCTCTGGCTGCGCCAGCACCGCGCTCCCGTAGCCGACAAACCCTGGCACATGAGGGCGGAGTAGGTGAGGTGGAGGGAGGTTCTGTCTGACCGAGAATTTTTGAATTGACGGCTATTTTAGCGTGAGCGACCGGTTGAGAAATCCCGCTCGACTCGAAAAACGAGCAAGGTTACTGTCCTGTCTGACATGGAAGGCTCGGGGACACCGGTACAGGTCGGAGAGCAGCTCCTGGGTAAGTACGTGATCGAGCGCGTACTGGGCCAGGGCGGGATGGGCGTGGTCGTGCAGGCTTCGCACATCGCCTTGGGCAGCAAGGTGGCCATCAAGTTCCTCTTGCCCGAGGCCTGTCATCACCCGGGAGCAGTCGAACGTTTTTTGCGTGAAGCACGGGCCGCCGTACAGATTCAATCCGAGCACGTCGCCCGCGTCAGTGACGTCGGCACTCTCGATACGGGTCTGCCTTACATGGTCATGGAGTTCCTCGACGGCAACGATCTGTCAGAAGAAATTCAATCGCGCGGCACTCTTCCCGTGGAAGAAGCAGTGGGGCACCTCTTGGAAGCCCTGGAAGCCATTGCCGAGGCTCACGCGCTGGGCATCGTGCATCGCGATCTGAAGCCGGCCAATCTCTTTCTGGCTAAAAAGAAGGATGGAACCCGCGCGATCAAGGTGCTTGATTTTGGCATTTCCAAGGCCGTTCAACCCGGTGAAGCCAACCTGACGCAGACCTCGTCGATGATGGGTTCTCCGCTTTACATGGCGCCGGAGCAAATCAGAAATGCCAAGGGCGTGGACGCGCGCGCCGACGTCTGGTCCTTGGGAGTCATCTTGCATGAGTGCCTTTCAGGACAGCCTCCCTTCGGAGGAGATACTCTCTCCGGCGTGCTTGCGGCCATCGTCGCCGATGCGCCCGCGCCGCTCGAAGAAATCCGACCCGATTTGTCCCCCTTGCTCACGAGCGCGGTGGCTCGCTGTCTGGAAAAGGATCCCGCGCGACGCGTGCAGCATGTCGCCGAGTTCGCGCAGCTTCTCTCCACCTTCGCGCCTGTTCAAGCGCAACGCAGCTTGCCACGCATTGCCGCGGTCCTGGGTAAGACCTTGCCCCAGGGGACGGATCAGCAGGCGGTGGCTCTCGACGCCACGGCCGCTTTTGGTCCGTCTCAGGCTTCATCGACGGTAGGCAGCACGGCGACGGCAGGCAGCATGGCGGTGAGCAACACGGCACAAACCTGGGCCAACACCGACAACGGGACGGCGGGCTTCCCCCGGCGCTCTCCCCTGTCTCTCATCGGCGGCGCCATCGGACTCATCGTCATCACGGCGGCGGTGGTTTGGTTCGTAGTGGCCAAGGAGCCCACACCCGTCGAAGAAACCTCCTCGGCCGCTTCCCCCACGGAGGAGAGTTCAGTGGAGGCAACACCCAGCACGGCAGCAGTACCCAACACGCCAACTCCACCACCCGTGCCCGCAGCCAGTGCGCCCGTCGCGCCCACGGCACCAGCCGAAACCCCGGAAGACGCACCTCTAGTAGAGGCTCCCAAGAAGCAACCCGTCAAAGTCGCCGCTCCTCGCCCTGCGCTCAAAGCGACGGCGACACCCAAGCCTTCACCGACACAGGCACCAAAGCCAGCCCCAACTCCGGCGAGCCAACCGGCTTCTGCTCCGAAACCCGCTCCTGCTTCGGTAGAGGATCCGCTGGCGGGGCGGCGGTAGGAACAATCAACAATCCGGCAATCCGACCCGAACAATCCGACCCGGAACAATCCGACCCGGGTTCCTCCGCAACGGTGACGAAAGCCGACGCCCGCCACTGTC
>CAYMQT010000077.1:0-21682 GCA_964392575.1 uncultured Polyangiaceae bacterium | reverse complement strand
ACCATGTGGATCCACTCATCTCGCTTGCAGTGATTGCGACGCTGTTGACGATAGGTACCGTGCTTTCGATCCTTGCCCAAAGGCGGATAGCCAAGAGCTGAGCGGGAAGATCTTAAGCCGCAATCCGACCGGTTCGATTCGGCGGAGCGTCGTCTGGCGTCATAGGAACCCCCTCTAACTCCTCGATGCGACGCACCAACTTCTGCATGACGGTCCGTGAAAGTCTCTGATTGCGAACATAGCTGAGCTTCTCCAGGGAGAAGAGCAGCACATAGGCTAGAAATGTGGCCGTCAGAACCGTGCGTGATGCACCCCACACCAAGAGAGACAAAGTAAATGCTGCCGCAAGAATAGCATTGAGTAAAACGAATCGACGCCGGTTGGGCAGTCCTCTGCAGTAAAAGCTATCGTCGAGCTCACGCATCTCTTCTCTGGAAAATAAGTCAAAGTCGCTTTCTATCATGGCGCACCGTCGATGAGTCCACGGAAATGCAAAGCAAGCACCGTGCCGTCAAAGCAAGACGGCACATGCCTACGCTGAAATGAGATCTCCCCATCAGATTGAGGGCATACGCTCTCTCAAACGGAAATGCAAAGCAAGCACCGTGCCGTCAAAGCAAGACGGCACATGCCTACGCTGAAATGAGATCTCCCCATCAGATTGAGGGCATACGCTCTCTCAATCTGATGGACTTTTGTGAGTCGCTCAAGCCGGGCAACGCACCTAGAGCGCTCGTTCAGCGCCGAACTGGCCATGGAGGTTGAGGCAGGGCTTCGAGAGCGGCCGGTCTGCCTGTGATGTGGTCCGGTTCCTGCATACCGTCAGGTGAATCGCTCCCACGCCCACAATCATTGAATACACCCATTACGAATACTCCATATGAATTGCACAACACATCTAAAGTTTCTTTGCAGTGGGGCGGCGCTCTTCGCAGGCTTCCTTATCCCAGGTCATGCAGCAGCCGATAGCGGTGTCACGATCGCTGCAGAGGTGGGGGCCAACGTCGTGGTGAGTGATCTGAGTGACGACGAGACGCTCCGTGCTGTGGGCCCTGCCGTGGCGTTGCGCCTAGGCTACAGCTTCGCGGCGCCGATGGTTCGCTTCACGCCGGAAGCTAAATTCGCCTTCGAGTCGCCCGGAACGCCTCGCGCAGGTGCGTTCATGGGTGGGGCACGACTCAATCTGCTCGAAGTCGTGAGCCCTGCAGTGTTTGCTCATGCTGGCGGCTTGGTTGGAGATATCAAAGGCTTCGTCTGGGACGCTGGAGTGGGGCTCGATTTCACTCTCATCCCTCTCCTCGACATTGGAGTCTACGGCGCGTTTTACCAAACGCGCAACGCGACATTCGATTTTGGAAATGCCACGTGGAGCAATCGCGATAAGTACGAATGGTTACAATTCGGAGTTCAGGCCGCGCTGCACTTCTGACGACGGCACCTCCTCCTAAAACGAAAGGATCAAAATGAACAATCGATGGATATGGCTTGCGATGATCGGAGCGCTCGGCGCGTTTTCCTGCAACAAGAAGGGCGAAGGCGCCGCAGGCCCGATGGAAAAGGCCGGTGAGTGGACCGACGACGCGGCAGAAGACACTGGTGACGCTGCCGAGGATGCCGTAGAAGAAACCAAAGATACGGCAAAAAAAGTCCGTGACGACTTGGACGGTGATCCCAAGACGGATTGAGGGAGCGCACCGTACGTTCTAGGTGGCGTCCGATGGATCGGCCTTCTGAGTCTCGTAGAGGCGCCAGGTTTTCTCTACGATGAGGCGCGCTCCGCGGGCGAAGGTGAGATACGACCAGGCCCACTGAATCAAGACGAGCAAGCGATTCTTGAAGCCGCTCAGGTAGTAGATGTGCACGAGGAGCCAGGCGATCCAGGCGAAGAATCCGGTCATCTTGAACTTACCCGACTCAAGAACGGCCCTACTCCTGCCAATGGTTGCGAGTTGACCCTTGTCCAAATAGCGGAAGGGGACGCGCGGCTTTCCCTTCTGTTCCGCCAAGATCAGATCGGCAACGTAGCGCCCCTGTTGGAGCGCGACCGTTGCGACGCCGGGCAGTACGCGGCCGGACTCTTCCTTGAAATGAGCCTGATCGCCGAGCACGAACACCTGTGGGTGCCTGGGTACGCTCAAGTCTGAGTTTACTTTGACTCGCCCCTGGGCGTCGAGCTCCGCACTGAGCGATTGACCAAGATCGGAAGCGTGGACTCCTGCGGCCCAGAGCACCGTACGTGCGAGCACGCGATCTTGGCCTGCTTCGACTCCAAACTCGTCGATGGCGGTGACGCGTGTTTCGGTCCAAACCTGTACACCCAGGCGTTCCAGTTCTCGCGTCGCGGCGCTCGATAAACTCGGATCGAAGGAAGGCAGGATGCGCGGTCCGGCTTCGATGAGAATCACGCGAGTGAGACGAGGATCGATGCGCCGAAAATCGCGTGCTAGAGTGAACCGGCTCATCTCACCGAGGGCGCCCGCGAGTTCGACCCCGGTAGGCCCACCGCCCACGACGACGAAGGTGAGGAAGGCGCGTCTCTCGTCGCCCGCCTCGGCCGTTTCCGCCTTTTCAAAGGCGTCGAGCACGCGCCTTCGGATCTCCGTCGCCTGAGCCAAGGTCTTGAGACCAGGCGCCACCGGTTCCCAGTCCTCGTGGCCAAAGTAAATGTGCTGAGCGCCTGCGGCGAGCACAAGAGAATCAAAGGGCAAGGGCCCGCTCGTCGTTTCGATCTGCGTGTGCTCAAGATCTACCCGTGTGACCTCGGCCTGGATGACGCGAGTATTTTGGTGATGGCTGAGTAGCGAGCGAATGGGCACAGCAATATCGGCCGGGCTGAGACCAGCCATCGCCACCTGGTAGAGCAAGGGTTGAAACAGATGATGATTGCGGCGGTCCACCAAACAAACTTCGAGGCCTGGCTTTCCACCCAGGCGCCGAGCACAGTTCATTCCAGCGAAACCGCCACCCACGATCACCACTCGCTGCGTGCGGGTCTCAGTCACGAGGCGAGCATGGCACGGCGCTGGTCCCGGGACGAGGCTCAAAAACAAGCGTGTCGGTCGTCTCCTTTTGGGAATGCATTCCCATTGACACACGTTCGTTTGGGAATAAGCTCCCAAACGTGCACGTCGAAAGGTACCTCACGGATCACGTTCTGGAAGTGCTTTCGGGGCGCAAAATGGTATTTGTCGGAGGCCCCCGTCAGGTAGGCAAGACGACGATGGCCCTTTCGCTGCTCGGACCGCGCGCCACGGAAAAGCACCCCGCTTACATGAACTGGGACGACCCGCGAGCGGCTGCCCTCTTACGTCGCGTCGAGCTTCCCCCCTCTCAGCCCTTGCTCGTGCTCGACGAGGTGCACAAGTACGCTCGGTGGCGAAATCTAGTGAAGGGCATCTATGATGTGGAGCGCTCTCATCGCAAGATCATCGTAACAGGTTCTGCGCGTCTCGATCATTATCGAAAGGGTGGCGACTCGCTCGCCAACCGCTATCGCTACTTTCGCCTGCATCCATTTTCGCTTGGTGAACTCAGAGGTGATCGCAAAAACGAACTCGAAGCATTGATGCACTTCGGTGGTTTTCCTGAGCCCTTGTTCGCAAAGTCCGAGCGGGGGCATCGCCTTTTTCAGCGTGACCGTGTCGCCCGCGTGGTGCGTGAAGATCTCCGTGACTTAGAAAGGGTGCGGGATATCTCCCTCATCGAACATCTAGTGGACTTGCTTCCTCCTCGCGTCGGTTCACCGCTTTCGGTCAACAATTTGAGCGGCGACCTTGAGGTGGATCACAAGACGGTAGAGCGCTGGCTTCAAATCCTAGAAAGTCTGTACTTTTGCTTTCGAGTGCCTCCTTTTGGAGCTGCCAAGGTGCGGGCGGTCAAGAAGGAACGCAAGCTCTACCTTTGGGATTGGTCTGCGATCGAAAACGAAGGGGCACGCTTTGAGAATCTCGTGGCATCTCAACTGCTCAAGTATTGTCATCTCGTGGAAGACACCGAAGGCCATGCCATGGAGCTGCGCTTCCTGCGCGATTCAGTGGGCCGTGAGGTCGATTTCGTCGTTCTGAAAAAACGCAAACCCCTCTTTGCAGTCGAGTGCAAACTCGGCGAACGCCAAGTTTCGAAAAGCGTTGACTACTTTGCCGAACGGACCGGCATCCCGCGATTTTATCAGGTCCATCTGGACGATGCGCACTATGAACGAGGCAACATCACCATGATTCCGTTTGAGAAGCTCTGTGAGCAGCTCAAGCTGCCGTGAGTACTGAGCCATGCTGAGTAGTTCACATGAAGGCATAGCGATACGATCAGCAGTCGCAGACGACGCTACGGCTATCGCTGACATCTACAACCACTACGTCACGAAAACGGTAGTCACTTTCGAGGAGGAGCCCGTCACGGCCAAAGAGATCGCTCGGCGCATCGAGGCGGTTCAATCAGCATCGCTACCGTGGTTGGTCGCGGAGGAGAGGAGTCACATTGTCGGTTACGCCTATGCTGCGCTGTGGATGTCTCGGGTCGCTTATCGCTTTTCTGTAGAGATCACGATCTATCTGACCCCTGAACACCATGGGCGCGGGATCGGCTCGAAACTGTATGGTCAGCTTTTTCCGCTTCTACAGGCTCGAAGCATCCATGCAGTCATCGGCGGTATCGCCCTACCCAACGAGGCGAGCATCGCGCTTCATGAAAATTTCGGTCTGCGGAAAGTTGCTCAGTTTGAGGAAGTGGGATTCAAATTCAACCGCTGGATCGACGTTGGATACTGGCAACGCACGTTGTGAGCCCCACCCAAGAGTGTATGCCTTGGGTAATGGGTAGTCGTAAAGCCGCCCCCTCCGAACTCATCCTCTACCGCACCGAGGACGGCCGCACGCGCATTCAATGCCGGTTTGAAAATGAGACCTTCGGCTGACGCAGGGGGCAGGCACTCATGGCGGAGCTGTTCGACAAGGATGTGCGGACGATCAACGAACACCTCGTCCACATTTACGAGGAAGGCGAACTCCAGCGCGGAGCAACTATTCGGAAATTCCGAATAGTCGCCGGGCAACCTGTAAGAATGGCTTGCAAGTTCGAAGTGACGGGAATCCCTCGACTTCTCGCGATTTGAAGCGTTTAAGCGCTTTCCGAAAGTGAGGATCGGTTGAGCGATTCCAAGCCACAGGTAGCCGAGTTCATCCTCTGCGAAGAGATTCGCGAAGAGATCAACGGAAAAATCTCGATCATGGGACTCTACCGCGATCAAATTGCCTTCTTGGAGGAGGCTCATAGCACTTGGCCCCGTCCCCTGCGGCGCGCGGTACACGTTCGCATCAACCAACTACCTCCTGGGAATCTCGAGTTAACCCTTCGCATCGAGTACGAAAGCAAGGTCCTCTTTGAGCATTCGGGCGTGTTCACCCAAGAACCCACGTCGCCCAAGTCCGAACTCAATCTCAACGCCAATCTCGCGATTCAGATACCAGGCTACGGCCAAGTTACGACGCTGATTCGGGTCAAAAACGAAGCTGGCGAATTATTGCTCGAAAAGACACGTTCGCTCATGATCGTTGCAGCAAAGGAAACTCCCGAGGCCTGATGACCGCCTTCGAATCCGTCGTCGAAGAAGCTGCCATCCAGTGGCTCGAAGGGCTTGGCTACGCCTACAGGTCCAGCCCCGACATCGCCCACGACGCTGCCGAGGCCCCATCTACGCATCGGGCAAAATCTCGCGTAACTTATCCTCGTCCAGAAAACGGTTAGCCCCACAGAAAAGCACTTCATGAACCACGACCGCCTCACCCTGCTCCAGGTTTCTGGTTTCAAGTCGCTCTCCGACGTGAATATTCCATTGGATGGCTTGATGGTTCTGATCGGTGAGAACGGCACGGGCAAGAGTGCTATCTTGGAAGATCTCACGATCTTCGCGTCGGCTGCGGAGCGCGTGGCGCACGTGCAAGACGTGATCGAAAAGCGCTTCGGAACAAGAACTGAGCCGTCGAACAAGCAGCGCTCACGCAACCCCGTTCAAGGGAGGGCTTTCTAACACCGCATCGTTCAACATTTGGCGTGCTCCACCAAAATAATCCGAGGGGGAACAGCCTAGGATCGAACGAAAAATGCGATGACATTGGGCATAGCTTCCAAAGTCAGCCTCTGTTGCTGCACGAGTGAGAGCCGCGCCCTGATCCACCGCATTGATGAAACGAATCAAGCGAATGCGAGCCCGCAATTGCACCAAAGGCACGCCCCACTGACGACGAAAGACGCGACTGAGTTCGCTTTGCCCCGTACCCAACAGCTCCGCAAGTGCACGCGCAGAAAGGTCAGGCCGGCGGATCATTTCATGCAAAGCGCGTCGCCCCGTCACATGGCCCTTTTGTACGGTGTTATGCGCCGACTGAAAAAGTTGAACCAAAGATTCTTCGACGGCTTCCGCTTGATGCACGGTGGCTAAAGCGTGAAGGCAATTCTCCCAGCGTTCTCTCTCTCTGTGAGTGGTCAGACATCCGCGGTTCGCGCGGGGGACGAGGTGACCCAGGGTGCGCTCCGCCAAATCCGGCTGAAGTGCAAAGACAAAGAGATCCAAATCAGCTGAAGCGGCGAGCAGAACATGATCCTGTCCGGGTGGGAAAACGAGAAAGTCACCCGCTCGCAGCTCGACTTCTTCCTCTCCTACGCCCATCCTCGCTTGACCTCCGAGCACGACATTCACTTCTGGCTCATCATGAAAGTGACGAGGTCGAAGAAAGGAAGGAGTGTGTCGCCACGATTGAGCGCGGCGACCTTCCAACATCGGAAAGGGTTGAAATAAGGGCGTCACACTTCGTTCTCTCAGGATGCTTCATCCTGAACCTTCCGTCGAGGACATCCGTGATCCGGGCTCGTGATTTTGCGCAAAATATGAGAGGTGAGGCGCGCTGTCCGAGCACAAATAGGGGCTATGAAACGACTCCCCCTGCTCCTCTCCCTTTTTTCCATTCTTTCCGGCTGTAACGAAGGAGATCCCGCCCCTAGATCAGAAGGCGGGGAGCGCGCAGCGGACGAGGACTTCACTCTGCTTTTTCGTGACAATTTTGAGAGTCTCGATCTGACGCGTTGGCAGCTCATGACTCATTCGTGGGACACCAATCTCGCTCTCTTTTCTCAGCAATCGCCCACTGTCGAAGACGGCTTTCTTCATCTTCGTCTGCTCCCTGCCCCTGAGGGCACGGTCGATGATCAGGGAGCGAGCAAGAGTTTTCTCGGTGCCGAAGTGCGCTCTCGAGACACCCTCACCTACGGCCGTGTGAAGGCGCGCATCAAGCTGGCCAAAGGCTCCGCAGTGATCTCATCCCTGGTTACCATTTATACACCGTGGCCGGCTGACAATTGGAACGAATTGGATGTCGAATGCCTGGGTGCCGATCCGCAAAACATTCAGTTCAATGCCATGGTCTACACGGGGCCGCCCACCACGCCACCAGTGATCAACTCCGTCACCCCGACTCAAGATCCAACACGGGTCGACTTAGGATTTGACCCTAGTGAAAGCTTTCATGAGTACACCATCGAGTGGACGCCACAGGGTGCTTTTTTTCTCGTCGATGATGAACTCAAGCACACTTGGACTAGCAACATCGACCGCATGACCCTCCCTCAAAACGTACTGCTCACCATCTGGGCTTCATCGAGCGTTGCCTGGGCCGGTGCGGTCACGGATGAGACGGGCCAAGCTGAAGCTGTCTACGATTGGGTCGAACTCTACGAGTACAATCCGTAGCAATCCAAGGAGGGGTGATGACTGGACCGGAAAATTACTCCTTCCATCCAGCGACTCGACCCACCGACGAACCACACCTAAGATACGAGCGATATTCTTTCGGCAGCGATATTCTTTCGGCGCAAAAGAATGCCGGGTTGACCTGATGCTTCGGCCTGACCATGAATCCATGATGACTCGAATATTTGGAATGCTTGCTTTCTCGGGGAGCCTGACCGCGACCGTCCTCGGATGCGGAGGAGGTGATTTCACCACAGGATCAGGCAGTGGGGGAACCGCTGGGGACACCGGTGGTGGCTCCGGGGACACCGGTGGTGGGTCGGGCGAGGGAAGCTCGAACACGGGCGGCGGGTCATCCTCTTCTGATGCTCAAGAAGCAAGTCAGGCCCTTGCAGAAGCTTACTGTGAGTTCGATAGCCGGTGCCTGTATTCTCGAACTACGTACGGGAGCCTGGAGTCGTGCAAAGCCATTCTTGAGACGATGTGGAAGATGATCATCGAATCTCCCCACAGCAATCTGACGATAAAAGAAGTGGACGACTGCGCCCAAGAGCTTACTGACATCGATTGTAGTGAAAGGGATGTTCTCTGTGTGAGCAAGCTTTCCGCAGGAGACCTCCCCATCGGAACTCCTTGCGGTGCTTCGCCCGAATGCGAAAGTGGCTTTTGCCGTGTCGAAGCGGCAGAATGCGCTCGCTGCGCTCCCTTCAGTCTCGTGGGAGCGCCCTGTGACGCGCCTTGTGAACCTGGAACAACCTGTGCAGAAGGGCTCTGTCGAGCCATCGTTGAAGATGGTGGAGACTGTGACGAGGAGCGTCCTTGCTCTACCGAGCACGCATGTGTGGAGGGGACGTGTCAGCGCCGCGCCGTGGAAGGCGAAGATTGTGCGGGTGAAGGTACGAGCGTGTGGCCTCGCTGTCGCCTCGGCCTGCGCTGTGACGCGGAGTCGAGCGTTTGCGTTCCTAGCAGCTACGTGGACGAAGGCGAGGTGTGCACGTCCACGAACAATTGCAGTGTAGGCGACTGCAGGAGCACAGGCAGTGAATCCATCTGTACAGCCAAGGCGATGCCGGGGGAGCCGTGCGGAACCCGCGCGTGCATCGCAGGCCTCGCCTGTCAAAACGGAGTCTGCGCGCAGCCTTCTTTAGAAACGTCTTGCGAATGACTTCGATCCTGATTCGGCATCAATCGAGACCAGCTTGAGACGCCCCGAGGCTCCGCTTCGAATCGAAACGGCCGTTCGAGGGCAGTCGAAATGAGCCGCGACGAGCCGAATCAACTCGGCGTTCGCTTTGCCGTCCACGGGCGGGGCGGCAAGGGTCGCCAACCAAGAGCCGTCGGCGTTTTCCGTAAGCTCGCTCCGCTTTGCGTTGGGTTTTACTTTGATCGAGAGAATGCGTGCGCGTACCACCAGCGTTCGCCCGCCCTCAGTCTTCAAGGTAACGCTTCCTGTCGAGTTCGGCGACGTAGGTCCAGGGTGGGGAGATCATCCTGGAGTAGACGAACAGCAGGTCGCCCTCCGCGAAGTACCCGCCTGGGTCGCGCTGCGCGATGCGACGAGCAAGCTCCGCATTTGCGACGGGTGGCAAGGCGAGATCGTGATCGCGACCGTGCTCGGTCGTGGTCGCGAGCACGCTCTTCTCAAGCTCAGCACTCACCGCAACCTTGCCGTCCTCCATGACGAGGTAGGCCTGCTGAAAACCTGGCAGATCGAGCGCGAGGTCAGGGACCAGCGAGGCCACCCGGAGATCGCAACCTGCCGCACCCACGAATGTGTCATCGCTGCGCAGGCCGATGACGGCCGAGATCCGCAGGGTCTTGCCTGCTACGTCGGCAAAGGGGCGTGTCCAGTGGAGGGCTTCATTCTCCTGCGCTGTCCGATACCACGGTCGTTCGCGTGGATCGTAGTCGGCGTCGAAAGTGCGCGCCGGATACTGAGCGTAGGCGCCGTCTTGTAGTCCCACGAAGGCGCGGACGAGAGAGCTCTTGCCAGCGGACATGGCGGCGTTCTGTGAGGTCACGCTCGCCGTGCGATCGATAGGTGGAAGCGAAGCGACGAGTGTGCGTCGCAACCACTGCTCGACGCGTGGGAGCTTCGTCGCGTTGGTTGTGGGCAAAGCGCCGCTCGATTTTCCTGGCCAGAACTGCACCATCGAGTCGAAACTGGCCGGCGCGCCACCCACCCCGGCCAAGGGGGTGAGCACCGGCGTCGTCCACCGCACCGGCTCCACGGTGGCGGTGTCGCGCGCCAAGAGTTCCACTGTCGCGGCTCCCACCGCTTGTATCCCGGCGGCGACGTCGCTGAATTTCACGTCAATCTCTTGTGTTCGGCTGGTCACCGCGACCAGCACGCGCCGCGTGTTCTCCAAGGTGCGCGCCTGCCGTTTGACCTGAACCGTGTCATGAACGACCGCCCCGACGACAGCCACGCTCGACAAAAATCCACAAACGGAGAGGAGAGCCATGGCGAGTACGGGTCTGCGTGCGGCGGCACGCACCGTTCTGCGCGCAAGACCCTCTCGATAAACCGACACCGGCTCGTCGCGTGTGAAGCAGCGGATGTCGGCGCTCATCGCAGCGACGGAGAGATAGCGGTCAGCAGGTTCTTTTTGTGTAGCCCGCGCGATGATCGCCTTGAGTGCTGGATGAATGGAACGACCATCGATGTCTACGGCGGGTGCGAGCTGGTTCTGAACCGCTTCGGTGAGAGCAGTCATCGTCGATGCGTGACTACGCGCTTCCTTCAGCGTCGCGAGCTCGAACAGCATCAGCCCGAGGGCATACTGGTCCGCTGCGGGACCCATCAAGTCGACCAGACCGAGGGCCTGCTCGGGCGGCATGTATTGGGGCGTGCCCATCACGTCGCCGTAGCGTGTGGCGTTCGACGCGAGATTTCCGTCGCTGGACGGAGCCATGACGGTGGCCGATGTAGCGGAATCGGTCTCTGAGAGGTTTCTATTGCCGGACGGAGCCATGACGGTGGGCGAAGTGGCGGAGTCGGCTTTGGGGAGATTTCCGGCGTCGGACGGAGCCATGACGGTGGGCGAAGTGGCGGAATCCTCATCGAGGAGAGCCCCCTTGGGCGGCGAACTGTCAAGCGCTGCCTGCTCGTGTCGAGGGCTCGAACCGTCGTCTTGCGTGAGCGAGGGCTCGCCGAGCATGTCGATCGCGCCGTCCGTCACGCGGGCGAGACCCCAATCCATGACGTACACTTCGCGATAGTGCCCGAGCATCACATTGTCCGGCTTGAGATCGCGATGAATAACGCCGCGTTCATGAGCGAAATGAATCGCCTCGCAGACTCCGAGGAGTCGACCGATGCGCTCCTTGAGTGAGTACTCCCCGCGTATCGAACGCGCAGAGGCAGGCGCCGCAGCGGCAGCCTCAATGTAGTCACCCATCGTCATGCCTTCGAGCAACTGCATGGCGATGGCGGGTAAACCGCTTTCAGAACGCTCGAAGCTGTAGAGGGGAACGATGTTTGGATGCTCGAGCTGGGCACCGATCTGTGCTTCCAAAATGAACCTGCGCAGAGCGCGCTGGTCGTTTTCGAGGCCCTCTCGCAACAGCTTCAACGCAACCACGCGGCCAAGACCGCGGTCATGGGCGACGAACACGCTGCCCATTCCACCCTCTCCCAGCAACTGCTGCACGCGGAAGCGCTGCGTGTACTCGGTGCTGGTCCCGACGCCTGGCTGCACATCGGGATGGACGGAAACTTTTTCAGCCTTCAAGGTGGGAGGTCGAGTGGTGGTCATACGGCTAAAACGAGCATACTTGCCCCCTGCCGCATGGCCTAGCCGCCGCGCAAGCGCGGCTCCGTGGGGGCTCCACCGAACTCCAGCGAAGCCACCCGCTCGATGTGGGAGTTGCTTTTGGGTTCATCGGCGAGCAAGTCGGAGGGAGACCCTGGCGGCATTTGCGGGAGCTTTTGGCTCATTTGTGTGAGCAATTGTTTCTGTGCGCGGTCTTGGGGATATAGCGAGCCCCGAACAGCAAGGTTAGGTACCCCCATGTCATTGCAGCGATTCATCCAACGCCTTCTCCCGCGCGAGACCCATTTCTATACCTTTCTGGAAGACCAAGCCACCGTTGCTCTTCGGGCGGTAGAAGCGTTTCTGCCCGCTGCGGATGCCGGTACGGACTACGAAACCATCCGGACCGAGGTCAAGAAGCTCGAGAAGGAAGGCGACCGCATCAACGACGCCATGATGGCGGCCCTCGGTGCGACCTTTGTGACGCCCATCGACCGCGAAGATTTGCAGCTGCTTTCCAAGCGACTGGACGACATCACCGACCTCTTGAACGTCGCTGCTCGCGCTTTCCTCATCTTCAACGTTCATGGTACGTCGGATGCCGTCGGCATTTTGATTCGCCTCATCCACGATTCATGCAAGGTGCTTGCAGAAGTGACACCCTTGCTGCGCAAAGGGAAGTACACAGAGTTGATCGAGCGTTGTCGCAAACTTGCCGAACTGGAGAAGCAGGGCGACCAGATCTTCAGGGACGAACTCAGTCGTCTGTTTCGGGATCCGAACATCGACGCCAAGGAGATTTTGCGTGAGCGTGAGGTCCTCGATCACCTGGAAAAGGCCCTCGACAAGTGCCGTTCAGCAGCGGAGACCCTCACCAATATCGCGGTGAAGCATGCTTGAAATGCTGATGGCAGTCGTCATCGCGGCGCTCATCTTCGACTACATCAACGGCTTTCACGATGCGGCCAACGCCATTGCCACTTCCGTTTCCACGGGTGTTTTGCCTTTGCGCACTGCGGTTCTGGTGGCGGCAGTCTTCAACTTCATCGGCGCGCTTACGGGCACGGCGGTTGCCAAGACGATCGCTAGTGGATTCACGGATCCTCATTTGGTGACCCAGACGCTCGTGTTCTCGGTTCTCGTCGGTGCGAGCATTTGGAATCTCATTACCTGGTGGTACGGAATTCCGTCGAGTTCTTCCCACGCTCTCATCGGCGGTCTGGCTGGTGCTGTGGTGGTCGCCAGCGGTTGGGAGGCGTTCAATTGGGTGACGCTCTACCACAAGGTATTGATTCCCCTGATCCTCTCGCCCTTGATCGGCTTTGTCATGGCGCTGGGGCTGATGGTCGTCATCTTATGGGTCGTCCGCAGGAAGAGAACGCGCACCGTCAACGCAAATGCTCGCAAAATGCAGCTGGCATCTGCGTGTGCGATGGCGTTTTCACACGGCTCGAACGACGCCCAGAAGGTGATGGGCATCATCACGATGGCGCTCGTCGCCTACGTGGAGGCTGGCGCGATGCCGATCCTCCCCCCTTGGTTTGCGCCGACCTTGAACGGTTCGACCTACGATGTGCCGCGTTGGGTCATGGTGGCCTGTGCGACTGCGATTGCCCTCGGCACGGCAGCGGGTGGAAAGCGCATCATCAAGACGATGGGGGCGAAGATCATTCGCATCAGTCCGCTTCAGGGATTTGCCGCCGAGACCGCAGGTGCGATGACCATTCTGGGCGCAAGTGCGATTGGCGTGCCCGTTTCTACGACACATTGCATCAACGCTTGCATCATGGGGGTCGGGGCGAGCAAAAGGATCAGCGCGGTTCGTTGGGGGACGGCGCGCAAGATTGTCATTGCCTGGGTGGTGACTCTGCCGGCCAGCGGGTTCTTCGCTGCGGTCACTTTCCTTTTGCTGCGTGCCCTAGGCAGTCATCATTGAGCCCAGGAACCTTGTTCTCCTGGGGCTCGTGACCTCGCCCGCCTGTGTTGATAGATTCGCGGGAGTCATGGGCGCACCGCTACGCAAACCCCACGGGTATCTCGGCCAAGGGCACGAGACCATCGGTTCAGACATTCTCGCCATCGCGCAGGTGCTGCGCATGCCCGACCAGATCCTGGGTCCAGCGCAGGCCAAACGTCTCGAGCACATCCGAGCGGACGGCTGGTACCCGATCGAATGGCTGCTCGAAATGATGGAGCAGATGGACCAGAAGGTAGGCCGCTACGGCCTTCTTCAGATGGGGCGTACTTTGTTCGATCTGTCTCATCGCGAGCGGTTGCTCGAAGTGGCAAGTTCGGCGCACGACGTCGTTTACGGGATCGATGGCATGTATCACCACGCCAATCGAGGGCATCAGATCGGTGGATGGAAAGTGACACTTTTCGAGCCCGGCCACGCCGAACTTGAAAAGACGACTCCGCATCACTGCGTCATGGAAGAAGGCATCCTGGCGGGTGCGCTCAAGGCCATCGGTTGTTCGGGGAACATCAGTCAATCCAAGTGTTTGCGCGACGGTGCAGACCGCTGCATTTTCGTCATCAAATCGAACATCAAAGACGCACGCTGGTCCGGTCAACCATGAAACTGATCGGTATGATGGATTCGCCCTTTGTGCGCCGCACGGCGATTGGGCTCGATTTGCTGGGAGTGGCGTTTGAACATGAAGCCGTAAGCGTGTTCAGTCACTTTGAGCGTTTCGTTGCGATCAATCCGGTGGTCAAGGCGCCCACGCTCATTCTCGATGATGGGGAGTGCCTGATGGACTCGTCGCTCATCCTTGAATATTTTGAGTGGCTGTCAAAAGAAACCCTCTGGGCACAGGATGCAGTCGAGCGGCGGCATGAAGCCAGAATCGTCGCCTACGCTCTTTCCGCGTGCGAAAAATCGGCGCAGACGGTGTATGAGCGGAACCTGCGACCGGAAGAGCGACAGTACGCCCCTTGGCTCGAACGTATCGCGGCGCAACGAGATGCGGCATTTCAGGCACTAGAGACTGAGATCAGGAGGGATCCGGCACGTTTTCTGCGCCTGTCCCACGCGACGATCATCGCCGCCATTGCGCTCTCGTTCGCTCACTCGGAGCTTGGTGAGGCGGTGGATCCGGGCGACTATCCTGGTCTCTTTGAGCACTCTAAACGAATGGAATCATTGGATATTTTTCTTAAATATCCGCCGCTGGGGCCCGGAGTTCAAGCCAGTGGAGTTCAAGCCAGTGGAGTTCAGCGGCTGATCTCGTGATTTTTCGGGCGCGCGTGTCACACTGACGCCTAGAGTGCCTACTCCCTATGTACACGAGGCGCACCGAGGTAGATCTTGGTGCAGCCATCCCAAGAAAGGATTTTCCCATGCCGAAGCTCTCTCACATTTTTCTGGCCCTGATTGTTCTCACGAGTTCAGGGTTGGCCTTTGCAGCGGGCAATTGCCCCTGCGGTGCCGACTGTCCCTGTAAAGATTGCCCCTGTGGCGACTGAATCGACCGTATCCCCTTGAACAGCGACCGCCCGCTCGCCGCTTCCGGCTCTGCCGATTCGCGGAAAGCGGGCGACCGTATCCCCTTGAACAGCGACCCCATCGACGCCCTCTTTCTCCGCGTCAGTGAAGGAGATCGTAGTGCGGTGGAACCGGCTTTTGAGGCCCTCTGTCCGATCGTGCGCCGCTATTGTCGAAAGTTTCTGGAAAATGAAGCCGACGCAGAGGACGCGGCTCAGGTGAGTTTGATCAAGATGTTCGAGCAAGCGCCAGACTACGATAAAACCCGGTCCGCTGTTGGCTTTGCGCTCTCGTTTGCTTACTGGGAGTGCCGCACCTTCAGAAAGAACGCCTACCGCCGAGCCGCGCGTGAGGCGCGAGGACCGTCTTTGACCCCGCTCTCCGCAGAAGGAGATCCGGAGCGCGAACTCTCCGAGGCCGAGCTTTCTCGGTTCGCAGCCGAACTCATCGAGACCCTCTCGCCGGAAGAGCGCGCTCTTTTGGGAGAGGAGGCGCTTTTGAACCTGTCCCCGGCGCTGTCCCCGGTAGCGCAGCGCAAGAGGAAGCAGCGCCTCCTCGAGCGTCTTCGCAGCGCGTTTCGAGAGATCCTCTCGCCAGGAGGGAAACCATGACCGACACTCGCGCGATACAGGTCGCTGGCGCGATGCAGGCCGCCTTTGTCCGAGGGCGTCTGCGCGAAGCGGGCATTTCCGCCATCGGGGCTTTGGTCATCGTGGGGCTCGGGGTGCTGCTTTCCGATTCATATGTTGTAGCGGGACCGTTCGCTCTGGCGGCGGTGACGCAGGTGTTCTTGCTCACGTATGTGGGAGGAGTGAGTGGCCGTCAGGCGCTGCCGGCACTGCTCTTGGGTGTGCTCCCGCTTTCGACGGCACTTCTCTCTCGGGTGGTGGGTCATGCATGCACCCCCGCTGGATGTGTTTCGCTTTGCGCGCCGCTCTGTGCGGCGGGTGGTCTCGTCTCCGGTGCGCTGCTGTGTCGGATGGCTCTGGCCTCGCCCAGGCCGCTCCTCTCATGGCTCAGTGGCTCCCTCTTGGTGGTCACGACGGGGGCCATCGGCTGCGCCTGTGTGGGTGCGGCGGGTGTCGTGGGGATGGGCGCTGGTCTCTTGGTGAGCAGTAGCCTCTGGCTGGTTCGTTCGAAGCTCTTCGCTTGAAGACGAGGACGAGAACCGGCGCTTTCGAGGAAAGCTGCGCCGCTGCCGGAGAGGAACAGACGCCACCTTCGAGGGCCCTGTCACCCGGGGGCGTGGGAGCGCTTCCGTCACCAGCGCACAATGACAAGGGAGGAAGAATAGCGAGCCTTTTTCTGGTCGAATCGTGACCCTGATGCATTTTATAAATTATTAAATTGCGTCAGATTGAGGGAACCCATGATGCCTACCCTCCGCGACACCGCTTCCGTTCTTCGCGCTACCGCCACGTTTCTGTTCTTGGCCGTTCTTGCTCTTGCGTGCAGCGGGACGTCGACGGGGGATGAGTCCGACGGAGACGGATATGACTCGGTGGCATGCAGTGGTCATCAAGCGGACTGTGGCGGGGTGTGCATCGATCCCCTGACGGACAACCTCAGCTGCGGCAGTTGCGGGGCAGCGTGTGTCCCCGGATCCCGGTGCACCGTAGGAGAGTGCGAGTGTACCAATACGGGGTTTACGGCCTGTGCTGATGCCTGTCTCGACACGACGACCGATCCGAATAACTGTGGTGGGTGCGCCGTTGGGTGTGACGCTTTCGAGCGGTGCGATGCGAGCGCATGCTCGTGTCGTCTACAGACGCAGGCCTGCGGCGACACTTGCGCTCAGTTGCTTTCCGACCCGGTTCACTGCGGCTTTTGTGACAACGCTTGTCCAGAAGTAGAGGTGTGCTCTTTGGGGACCTGTAGTGACAGCTGCGCGGAAACCTTGACTCAATGCGGTCGCAGTTGCGTCGACTTGCAAACCGACTTCGCGAACTGTGGCGCCTGCGGAACCTTGTGTGATTCTGGCCTCGAATGCCAGGCTGGAGTGTGTAGTTGCCCGGCGGGACAGGAGCTGTGCGCGGGCAGTTGCGTCGACGTGACCCAAAGCAACCTGCACTGTGGCGCTTGTGACAACTCCTGCGCTCCGGGAGCGAGTTGTGAAGGAGGCTCGTGCAGCTGCGGCGGAGGCCAGATGGACTGCGGTGGGGTGTGCGTCTCCACGCAGACGAACTCGGCCCACTGTGGCGCCTGCGAAAATGCGTGCCCCTCGAACCAGTCTTGTCAAGCTGGCAAGTGCACGGGAAGCGAAGGCGGCTGTGCTGACGGTCTTTCTGATTGTTCGGGCACGTGCGTCGATCTCTTGGCGAACACCACTCATTGCGGAGCTTGTGGAACCGACTGTGGGTCTCTGGCTTGCGTCGAGGGGACTTGTCAGGCCGTCAAGCTGTGCGCAAACGCGAAGGTCATCACAAATCCAACCATCGCCACCTTCGAGACGTACGACGGGACGATGCCTGTCACGAATTGGGGTTTTGCTTTCAATGCGCCGGCGGGTGATCCCCAGGCCGTCTACAGCGGCCTTTACACGTTTAGCGACGGAGTCGGCAGTCACGCGCTCTCGATGTCTACCGGAAACGCCAGTTCCTACGCGCCGCGCATCAGAAATCCAGCGCCCGGCGGCGCAGGCGCGTGGGGTGGAACCGTAGCGATGTGGATGGGCTGCATCGACGCCAGTGCCTACACGGGGTTCTCACTGTGGGTGAAGGGCCCTGTCCCCACGGGCACGGTTTCTCTCGCTGTGTCCATGGAAGGAACGACCCCGCCGGATGCTCAAAACCCCGACGCCGGTGGAACGTGCAATGCGGGTTGTAGCGAAGCGTCTGTCGAAATCAGCGTGGGAAGCTCCTGGTCGCAAGTGTTCGTCCCTTTTAGCGCCTTCACCCCCGGAACGGCCAACCAAAGTAGCATTCCCGTGACCGGTGAAGGCATTACCGGGCTCTCCTTCAGCGTGCCTCTCGCTTATGTTGAGGACGTGGCGAACCCGGGCACATACATCCCCGGCTCGGCCCCGTACGACTTCAGTTTCGATGACCTCACCTTGACCACGGGATCGAACGGTTGTTCTGGTGGGCGGGCTCAATGTGGGACGAGTTGCATCGACACGCAAACGAATGCCGCTCATTGCGGCGGTTGTGAACAAGCGTGCCCGGAAGGGCAGGGCTGTTCGGGGGGTAACTGTACCTGTACCGGTGGTCTTACCGCTTGTGGCGATACGTGCGTGGATACCACCACCGACGTTTACCATTGCGGAGGCTGCGACAAGCGCTGTTTGGGAACGTGTTCAAACGGCATGTGCACGACCAATGCCTGTGGCGCCACCGATTCCACACCTTTTGGTTGTAAATTCGCTTGGGGCGCCAACGGTAACTCGGGAAATCGTTCGAGCTATCTGGACTTCATCACCACCTGGATCGGCTACGAATACACGCAAGGTCGTCCCAACGATTGCGATGGTTGTGGGCTTGTGACCACGCTTGCGAGCACGAATGCTATCCCCGGATTCTACGCCTACTTCATCGGGTATGCGCTTCCCGACTGCAACGTCGAGCCCAACAACCCGAACAACCTCTGCCATGCTGGCGCGCAATACATCCGCGACAATCGGAGTGCGATCATCAGTCGGTACGCGAACTACGCGCAGAAGGCGTACCAGGCGAATCCAAACAAGCCCGTCGTCTGGCTCCTTGAAGGCGACTTCGTGCAGTACACGTACGCCGAGCAGAGTAATCCCCTCAGCCTGGCCGAGCTGGGAGCTTTGGCAGGGGACATCACTTGTGCGATCAAGGGCGCGGCGCCCAATGCCCTGGTTGCGGTCAATCATTCACCGTGGGTTGCCAACAACCTGGCCAATCAATTTTGGGACGCCATGCCGCTCGCGGATTTCGATTTCGTTTGGACGACGGGGACAGGCACGAACAACGGTTACATCAACGCCGACACGAGTTCGAGCACCTACAACGCGGCGACGGCCACTTACGCTTGGGTCCACGGCAAGACCGGCATGGGTATCCTGGTCGACACGAGCTTTGGCCCGAGTCAGCAAGCCGACTCCTGGTCGTCTGCCACTTCAGCGCAGCTGAATGCTCGCATTTCCGAAGGGGTCATCGCGGCGAATGTCACCCAGCCCCCCGACAACTATCAGACCCGCGTGAACACCCTGAGCCCCCTTCTCAGCTCGACGTGCCAGTAGGCGGAGCGCGCGTCCGAGCTATTTCATGCACTTAAGCGCTTAAGTCGAGGGGACAGGTGCGCACGAGCGTCCTGAACGATTGAATATGGAAGCGCTTACAAAAATCCTGTAAGCGGTTAGGTGGCACTACCAGAGGGCAGACGTCCCTCGTGAAAGGAACGATCTCTTATGAAGAAATTGACTTGGATGAGCATTGCAACTCTCGCCGTTGCTTCGGCTTTCGGCGGCCCGGGTTGTAACGGGGATGACAAGGACGATGCGGCTGGCGACGGCGGCGGCGACGGCGACGGCGATGGCGACGGCGACGGCGATGGCGATGGCGACGGCGACGGCGATGGCGATGGTGACGGCGACGGCGATGGTGACGGTGACGGTGATGGTGACGGTGACGGTGACGGTCTCGGCGGCATGGGCGGCGGTGGATCGGGGGTTCCAGAGGTCGAGTGCGACGGCTGCGCGGTTCTTTTCGTGCCCTTCACCACGGATAGCACTGACACAGACTTCGAGTTCGACTTTGGCGCCGGTACGCCCGTCGACTTGTCAGACACGGTGGTGACATTCCGGTTGGTTGTTGTGACTGGCGGAAACGCGGGAGGCTTCCAGCTCTACGCCAAGAACGACACGACCTACGCTTCGCACTACGGAGCCTGGAACAACTTCGGAGACACGATGGGCAGCTTCACGGATGTGACCCTCGATCTAGAGGCGCTGGACGGTTCGTCGCCCCTCGACAAGTCGGCTGTTCGTTGGCTGGGGATCAACCTTTCTGCTGGTGGCCCCTGGGATTCGGGCACGCCGGTATGGGCAAATACCTATGTTTTCGTGGATTCGGTGACGTTTTCCGATGCGGCTGTCGCGGACAAGGACTTCGCGGACGGTACCGAGGGCCTTGCCATCAATATCTACAATGAACCGGTTATCGGCTCGGAGGTCACGCACCAGCCCTGAGTCCCGGCGGCAGGAGTTCAGCATCGTCGACGCTCGCCTCTCATGGGGGGCGTCGACGGAGCCCTGGCTCAGGAGCGCAAACCTTGCGCTTTGACCTCACCGTTGAGATCTGAAAGCATCTGAGCGGAGAGAATCATGAACATAGATATTGGCATCGAAGTCGAAAAGCGAAACGAAATCGCGAACGGGCTGTCTCGGGTGCTTGCGGACTCGTACACCCTTTACCTCAAGACTCACAATTTTCATTGGAACGTGACGGGTCCGATGTTCCAGACCCTGCACTTGATGTTCGAGACTCATTACACGGAGCTTGCGCTCGCCGTGGATCTCGTCGCGGAGCGCATCCGCGCCCTGGGTTTTCCGGCGCCGGGCACGTACAAGCAGTTCAGCGCCCTGTCTGCCATTGAAGAAGAAGACGGTGTCCCGAAGGCGCAAGACATGATCAAGAAACTCGTCGCAGGTCATGAGACGGTGGCGCGGACGGCGCGAGAAGTTTTCAAAGTGGCCGAAAGCGTGAGCGATCAGCCGACGTGTGATTTGCTCACGCAGCGCATGCAAGTCCACGAAAAGACCGCCTGGATGCTACGCAGCTTGCTCGAATAAGCATGGGCTCGAGTAAACACGGTGCTCGAGTAAGCACGGTGCTCAAGGAAGCAGTGCTCGAATAAAGACTAACGTCCTTTGGGTTGTCGTCGATGAGTCGACTCGCTATCACGGTGCGGATGCGATCTCTGACTATTTTCTTCGTTTTCCCGCTGCTCCTCACGACGACTTTCGCCTGCGACCCCGAAGAGGAGGAGTCGCAGGAGGACCAAAGCACGAAGGGCGATGGCGATGGCGACGGTGACGGTGATGGCGATGGCGATGGCGATGCTGACGAGTATTGTGAGCATGCCTGGGATGGGTTTGAGGCCCTGGATCGCTTCCTAGAGTCGACGAACGCCATCACCGAAGCTCCGTCCATACCTGGCTCAGAAATCCGAGCGTACGGTGCTCTCGCCGTCGACGCTGCAGAAGACTTCGGGCGCGCTTTCAGTCGAGCGCAGGAGTTCGTGATCGATAGTGAAGATCACGCAGCGTTCGATCAATTGCTGCTCTACCAGGAACGCTGGGCGCTCCCTCAGGCAGAACTGGCCGCCTCCGCTCAAGATGTGGAGCAGTATTCGATGGCATCACTCGACCACTTGCTGGCGCCAGGCGTGGCAGAGGCAGCGTCCGCCGGGGCTCTCGCGAGCGGCACCGTCTCGGCATACACGGTCAACCGCTGCGGCCACAGCAGACGCCCGAGCTAGGCTGGCTCTATCTGAGCTAGACCCCTGAGGGTTGGGATTTGGCCGCTGGGCCGAAGTGACGGGTCGAGACACCTGGCTGGCCGCCGACCGACTGGTCGGCGGAGTCCTCACCATTTTGAGATGCATTCCAGAAACGGAGTGCATCAAACCAGAAGAAATGCCTCAAAGAGGTGAAGCGCTTGATTTAGATTTGTATGCTCCCGAGAGAGCCAACCGCATGGAATCCCAAGCGGACTTCATGCACCCACACCTACC
>CAYMQT010000076.1:761-21723 GCA_964392575.1 uncultured Polyangiaceae bacterium | reverse complement strand
CGAGCGCTGAGAGGTGTGCTCGCATCTGACTGAGTTCCTCCTCGGAGGCAATGTACACGCAAAACCCCGCGGGCGTTTCCTCTAAGGCCCCCACCCCGGCGTCAAAGAGGGCCGCTCCGAGGACATCCCGAAGTTCAGGATCCACACGGATTTCAAGCTTGAAGGTTCCGGTGGCTTCCGTCACGGCAGGACTTGAAAGAGAAGGCGATCTGAAAGAGTGAGGGCAGAAGGCGCCGCCTTTAGGGCGAGCTGAGCACGCGGTTACGGCCACCTGCTTTGGCTGCGTAGAGCCGCTTGTCTGCGATGGCGATGAGGGTGGCGGGCGTGGGCTCCTCTCCTGCTTCCGCCTTACTTGCACAGCCGACGCTCGCGGTCACTTTCAGCTGGAGGTTTTCATGGGCCACGGTCAGTCCTTCAATCACGGCGCGAATGCGTTCACCCATAGCGTGAGCTCCGGCCAGATCGACTGTCCGCAGCACGACACAAAATTCTTCACCGCCGTAGCGACAGAGGCAATCTTCCGCACGCAGCTGTTCTCGTACCGCACCTGCGACAGCAATCAGCACAGCGTCGCCGACCGGATGTCCATACGTGTCGTTGACCTTCTTGAAGTGGTCGAGGTCGAAGAGCACAAGTGAGAGATCGTGCTGGTGCCTTTGGGCGTAGGAAAGTTCCGTGACCAGTAAGGAGTCGAGATACTCTCGGTTGCGGGCGCCGGTCAGAGCGTCGGTCACGCTGGTCGAGTAGAGCTGTTCAAGTAGGGATTTTTGATCGTCGTCTGTGACCGAGTACCGGAAGATGGCGGCCGGGCCGAACTGGATCTGGTCGCCGTCCTTGAGGATCCTGCGCTCGATGCGCTCACCTTGGACGAAGGTGCCGTTGGCTGAATTCAGGTCCAGAAGGACGAAATCATTTTTGACACGTGTCAGGCGTGCGTGTTTGCGACTGACTCCGTCGTCTCCAAGCCACAAGTCGGCATCCGTGGCCCGCCCGATCAGCATGTCATCGGATTTGAGTTCGCGCACCCGCCCGAGCTCTGTGCCTTGTACGTGCACGAGCAAGTGATTCTGGGTGTGGGTCTGCCTTTGTGGTCGGCGGAGATCGGCCAGATTGACCACCGCAGTGGCTTCATCTTCATTCCCAAAATCCCAGTCACTGTCCCCCACGAACCCCTCCTCGTCCTGTCAGTGAAGCGAAGGCGCCGAGACCTGCTCCTCTGGTCTCGGCTTTTTTCTCCGAATTTCCTGCCCGCTCACGACCGATCCGAGTCACCCCATGCCTCGGATTCATCCGCGCGTGAGGCGAGCGATCTCTTCTTTGATCAGTGTTTCGGCGAGGGCAGGGACGACTTCCCAAACCACCTGCTCGACCACGTCTCGAGAAAGAGAAAGCACCCCGCTCACCTGATCGCTGGAGAGCCCGAGCGCTTCTAGTTTGCCGCGCATATCGCCTGCCTGGGCGGAAAAGGCAGGCGCTGCGACCGGAGCAGGTCGTACTTGCTGCGCGACCGGCTGCGCGACCGGAGCGGCGCTTGCTACACGCGAAGGCGGGGCCTGCGGACGTTGGGCGGGCGGCGCTTCCTGCACTACCGGCGCGGGCGCGGGTGCTTGTTGCGGAGGAGCAGCCCTCACCGAAGCCATCGGTGGTGAGGCGGGTCGAGGCGCAGGCGCAGCTGCTGCCACCGGCGCGCTGACATCGAGCTGACCGAGAGCATCCAGGAATTTCCCTGAATCAAACGGCTTGTCGAAGTGAGCGTCTACGCCCGCGGCGGAGCCCGCTCCTTCGTCGTAAGGCCGTTGCTTGCTGGACAGAAGAAGAACCTTGACGCCAGGCGCCTGCTCCTTGATCTGTCGAGCGAGGTCGTAACCGCTTTCAGTACCTAGGTGGGCATCCACCACGGCGATCTGCGGGGCTCCGCCACCAAGCGCTTGCAGCGCTTCGGCAGTCGAACCAACAACGGTGGAATCATACGTATCGCCAGCGAAGGTGATTTCGAGCACCTTTTGCATGGTCTTGCTGTCATCAACGGCGAGCAGCTTGGTAGTCACCAATGCCTCCCTAAAACTTGAGTGGAAACCGAGTGAAATCATCCAGGTCCACGCAAAAACTGTCAAGGAAATGGCAATCTTCTCTGACCTTTTGCTTCCGGAAGTCAAACGGGTGTGCTTCCTGAAGCGCCTGTGCCGTCTGCCTGAAGCGCCCTACCTGAAGCGCCCTTGCCTGAGCGGGCAAGCCGCAATCTCCGCGTAGAACGCCGCCGAAGGTCAAAGAACCAATGGTGGCTCCCCCCCTACCGGGAGTGGCGCGCGGGAACGTGCGGTCGTCTGAGGAGTGTTCTAGCCCTGTTTGTCTGGGGGATCTCTGGCTTTTCCGGTTTTCAGGGATGCTCGTGGATCTCAGTATGGTCCGGCCTACACTGGCTGAGCATGAGCCACATTTGCCAAGACTTCACGATTCTCGGTGACTCATGCTCAGCTACACTGGACCCATGGTGATTCCGCCACCTTTCCTCTCGGAGCGAGCGCAGGCTGTTCTTTACGCGGTGGTGACAGAATTCATCAACAAGGGCGAGCCGGTCGGCAGTCGGACGCTTTCAGCGCATTATGGTCTGAGGCTCTCTGCGGCCACAATCCGAGGCGTCCTCAAGGACCTTGAAGAAGCGGGGTACCTGTCACAACCCCATGCGTCGGCGGGTCGTATCCCGATGCGCGCCGCCTACCAGCTCTTCATCGATGCCCTCATGAGGGTGAGCGATCTCGGCACGGAAGCGGAGGCGAGGATTGTAGAACTTTTTCAAAGTCATGCGGACGGGACTCAGCTCTTGCGGGAATGTGGCCGCCTCTTGAGTGACTTGAGCGGGGTGCCTGCGGTCATCGTTCAGACCAGAAGCGAAGCGCGAAAGGTCAAGAAAATCCGCTTCATTTTGACCCGTCCCGGCGAGCTTCTCAGCGTGATTGTTCTCGACGATGACTCGGTAGAAAACCGCTTCATCACCGTGGAACGAGCGCTGCCTCCAGAGCAGCTCGAGCGCGTGCATCTCCTCCTCGATGAGGTCACCAGCGGTAGAACCCTTCGCGCTTTGCGCTTACATCTCGAAGAGGTGGCGGAAGTAGAGCAAGGCGAAGTGGGCGCTCTCAGGCAACTCTCCGACGGGCTCTTGGGATCGGCGCTCCGGCAGGTGGAAAAGAGCACGGAGGTGATTGTCGAGGGCCGTTCGAATTTGCTCCGAGGAGGCGACGATCCGGAGCGCATGAGACATCTTTTGGTGGCTTTGGAGGACCGGAAGCAGCTGATGGAACTTTTGGATCGGGCGGTCGCCGCCGAGAGGGTGCAGGTTTTCCTCGGCTCTGACGGAGGCTTGGACGGATCTCCCTTGTCGGTGGTTGCCGCCTCTTATCGAGGACCCAGCAGCGGAACTCTGGGTGCCCTGGGGGTTCTCGGACCCCACCGGATGGATTATCCGCGCCTGGTGCCGCTCGTGGGGGCGATGGCTCAGGCCATGACTCGATCTTTGGATGATCCCGGTAGAAAATAGCTTCGATTGACCAGGGCCGTGGTGCCGGCTAACCCGCCCCCAATGGCTCCCTCTACCACCATCGTCCGCGCGCCTCTGGTTCGTCGGATGGGCTTTTCGCTCCCCGCCCTCCTTGTGACCACCACCTTATCCGTTTTTGCGTACGCGCAGACGAAGGTGGCCGTGGTCGACACTCAGCGCGCGATGATGGAAACCGAAGAGGGCCTACGCATGCAGGCCAACATCAAGAAGATTTTCGACACCAAGCAGAAACAGCTTGAGGTGAAGCAGTCTGAACTTGAGCAGGAGCGAGCCGACATCGAAAAACAGCAGGGGGTCATCAGTGAGGCAGCCTTGCGCAAGCGCGCAGAAAATTGGCAACGCGAGATGATGGCGCTCCAGCAGATGAGCGTGACGTACAATCAGGAGCTTCAGTCGACGCAGGCCGAGATGACTCAGCCCATCATTCAAAAGACGATGCAACTGATTCGACGCATCGCCACCCAAGAGGGTTACGACATGGTTGTCGACAAGCAGGCCGTGCCCTACGCGCGCGCGGATCTGGATCTGACCGACCGAGTGATCATGCTCTACAACGGTGGAGGCGATGCTGCGGCCGCGCCCAAGCAGGCCGGCGACAAAGCCGCGGACCCCGCCAAGAAGCCCGACAGCAAATAAGCGCAGGTCCGAAAACCTGCTGCGGCCCCCGCTCGGTCTTCAGGTTTAACTGAGAAGCTGCGGTTCAGCCAAGAAGCTGCGGCTCAACCGAGAAGCTGCGGCTCAACCGAGAAGCTGCGGTTCAGCCAAGCAGATTGTCAAACGCCGCGTCGAATTCGTCCTCTTCGTCGTCAGCGCCCTTTTCAGGGACCGTTTCGCCGAGCGCGCGAATGCGAGCGCTCACGTCTCGGTAGCTCGGATCCTTGGCCGCCAGGGCTTTGAGGTGCTTGATGTACTCCACCTGTTCGCCGTCCGCTTGATAGACCATGGCCAGATCGTACTGGATGCCTTTTTCGTGCTCGTGATCCTTCTGATCCTGTTCAAGGGCGGTGAGCAGCGCCTTCTTGGCGGCTTGGTTGTTGCCCTGTTCGCGATGGATCATTCCTATCATGAAGAAACACATCGTGGCCCGTGCAGGGTCGCGACTGGCGATCTCAAACTCCAAAATGGCGTCGGCTGAAAGACCCATCTCCTTGTAGGCAAGGCCAAGATCATAGTGCGTGGCCGCGTCGCTATCATCGATGACGGCCTTGACCCCCTCTTTGAACTTGGCAAAGACCTGGTCCACGTCCACTTCTTGATCCGGTGAACTGAGGGCAGGGGCCGTTGCTGGTTCGTCGAGATCATCCAGGGCATCCAGGGAAGCCGCGATGTCGAAGGACTTGTCCTCCAAAAGCGAGTCGGGGACGACTTCTTCCTCTGGGTCCTTTTCGGTCATGGCCGCTCGCACGTCCGCGAGCTGTTCCGTGAGCAAGATGTGTTCCGGCGCGATTCTCAGCATGTCGAGCAAAATCGCTTCGGCGTCGGAGTACAGGCCTTGGGCCGCAAAGAATTCTGCTTCCTCGAGCACCTCTTCGATGGCCTCAGGAGTGGGTCGACCTTCCGGACCCAGCGCCGAGGGCGGGATGGACGCGCCCGGACGTCGGGAGGCGGGTGGTCTGAGCGAGGGAGGAGGGAGGGACGGTCGCGGAGGAGGACGGAAAGAAGGCGGTGACTGAAAGGAGGGCGGTGACTGGAAAGAAGGCGGTGACTGGAAAGAAGAGTGTGGTGGAAGGGAGGGTCGCGGGGGGGGCCGCCAGGAGCCGGGAGGAAGATCGATTCCTCGAGAAACAGGCGGGAGTTCGTCCTCGAAGTCACTGTCGAAGGTGGGAAGGCTTGGCGCGAGTGGTACTTCGTTGATGGCTTGGGAAGGCCGCACACCTTCCATGTCGTAAGAGTCGAGATGACCGCCCTCGGAAACGGCGCCGGGTCCTTCCCGGAGAGCCGCCACGTGATCCAAAATGTTGAGGGCATCCGGGTGATCCGGCTCAATCTCCAGAATCTCAAGAGCCAAAGGCTCTGCCGCGTTCGGATCCTGGTTGTGAATATGAATGATGGCGATGTTCAGAGTCTCCTGAATCGCTCCTTCACGCTCACCCGCTTCGACCAAGATTTCACGCAACTTTTCGCGGATCGGGACCGAATTGGGGTCGATCTCAAGAGCGATGTGCAGCGCCTCCACGGCTTTTTCGAGGAGTCCCAGGCTACGGAAGGATTCTGCGTCGGCGAGGGCCTTGTGCGCGTGACTGGACGGCTGAAAGGACTGTGGTGCCCCGCGCTCCTCTGCGGTGAAGCCGGATGAAACGACCACAGGAACGCCGTCGTCCTCTTCGAGATCCGGTTGGCTTCCGCGAATGCTGGGACTGTTGACGGAGGGTGGTCGGCTCGGCCGAAGGCCGCCCGGGATGCCCCCCACGCTGGAAACTTCGTCCAAAAATTCAACATCCGCGTCGAGATCGACTGCTTCGTCCTCCACGCTGACGCTCGGGGGCAGAGAAGGAGGAGACTGTCGTGGAGGGATGGACTGCGGTGGAGGAAGAGACTGCGGCGGAGGGACCTCGGAGCCGCCCGGTGGTCCCGCCTTCTCAAGGGCCATCACTCCTGGATTTTCGGGCGCGACATGTTTGAGGTGCGCGAGGATCTGGTGCCAAAGAGCTCCCTTGCCCTGGTCTCGCGCGAGGCGACCCATCTCCAGGTGCACCTCGAGGGCTTTTTCCGACTGATTGATGACCTCAAAGGCTTGCGCCAAAAGCGCGAGGGTATCGAGGTCCTTTGGGTTTGCTTGGAATGCAATTTGAAGGCGCGATAGGGCCTGCATTCCCGTCTGAGGTGTCCCCTTTTGTAGGTACAGTTGCGCCGCGGCTCGCGCGTAAATGGGGTCCTGTTTGAAATGGAGAATGCGCTCGATCACCTTCAGCGCGTCGTCTGGCCTCTTGAGTCCAAGCAGGAGTTCCGAAGCTGTCCAGAAGGATTCGATGGCTTCG
This sequence comes from uncultured Polyangiaceae bacterium, assembly GCA_964392575.1. GTDB lineage: Bacteria > Myxococcota_A > Polyangia > Polyangiales > Polyangiaceae > NIC37A-2. Next base: position 15,189 of record CAYMQT010000076.1, on the reverse strand, counting down.
TCGAGGTGTTTGATGCGGCAGCGAGCTTCCGCCAAGCGCAAATGCGGGAGCGGGTTTTTGGGGTCGAGGAGGACCGTCTTTTCAAAGACCGAAATCGCGTCGATGTCGCGCCCGGCCTGCTGGTACATCGTCGCCACCTCGTCATAGGCGGCGAGGGCATCTGTGATGAGATTGAGCTCGGCGTAGATGTCTGCGAGGCGCGGCGTGATGTGGCTGTACCTGGCCGCGAGCTCGGGTGCGTGCTTGCGGATCAGTTCGCGGATCTGCTTGAAGACAGCGATCGCCTTGAGCTGAAATCCTTGGCTGGCGTAGAGGGTTGCTACCTTGTCGTAGGTTGCGATAGCGCTCGCGTAGTTGACCATACGCGACTGCAGATCCCCGATCTTGAGCAGCGTGCGGGCATCCTTTGGATCGACCTGTACGATGCGTTGATACTCGATGATCGCTTTGTCGTACTTTTTCTTGTCGACGAGCTTGGCGGCGCTCTGCAGGAGTTTTTCGCGATCGATGGCCACGTGATTGTCGGATTTTCGCGGTGGCGAGGGGCCAAGGCGCGGGTGTCCCAGGGTAGAGAGGACCCCGAACGTGGTCAACGAAGCGCGATCTCGGGGGAATTGCAATTATAGTGCAATTTCGAGTAGATCGCTCCCGTCCGGAGAGGGACCCTGGCTTCTTCAGTAAACGGCCCCTTCCCTCGCCTCTTCTTCTTCTTCTTCGAGATTTCGAGAGGAGTCCGCATTTCGAAAGTTCCCCTCGCCGAGCTTCTCCCTCGGATTGCCTCCGATTCAGAAGGTTGCATGCAGACAGAGCGCAGAGCATGTTTCGCCCATGAACTCCCCTCCTTCGACCGCCTATCGCGCCCCTTTTGCTCCGGGACAGCCTCAGGCGATCGATCCTCAGATCGCCGCTCGGCTGCTGTCGATCGCGCTTTCTCAGGGTGCGGACTATGCGGATTTGTTTTTCGAGTACCGAGCGGGCGGGAGTCTTTCGTTCGAGGAAGGCATCACCCGGAGCGCTTCACGCGGTGTGAGCATGGGGGTGGGTGTGCGCGTGCAGAAGGGGGACGCGACGGGCTACGCCCACGTCGAGGATCTCACGTTTGAGGCCCTGAAACGCGCCGCCGAAACTGCCGCGCGGATCGCGTCGGGCGGAGGAAGCCCGGAGCCGGCTAAGATCACCCCTTTGGTCTTGCCTGATCGCTACGGCCTCGACGCGCCTACTCTTGGCGAGCCCGGGATGCTGAAGCGTGCAATCCTTGAGCGTGCGGCAAAGCATGCGCTTGCCTACGACTCGAAGATCGAAAAAGCACAGGCTTCCTTCACCGAGGAAATACGAGAAATCGTCGTTGTGACGAGCGATGGACGCTATGCTCATGATATTCAGCCGATGATGAGATTTGGCGTCAGCACGGTGGCTCGCGACGGAACCAAGCGTGAATCAGGCAGAAGTGGTGGTGGGGGGCGAGTGACGCTCGGCTACTTCGAGGACAAATCCCCTGAGGCGCACGCAGAGATCGCCGCACGTCAAGCGCTCACGCTTTTGGATGCGCGCCCGGCGCCTGCCGGGAAGCTTCCGGTGATTCTAGCGCCCGGTGATAGCGGTATCCTGCTCCATGAGGCTGTCGGACACGGTCTGGAGGCGGACTTCAATCGCAAGCGAACGAGCAACTACACGGACCAAGTGGGGAAGGAAGTTGCCAGTTCCCTTTGTACCGTGGTTGACGATCCGACCATCGTGCAGAGCCGTGGCGCCATCAACGTCGATGACGAAGGCATGGAACCGGAGCGTCACACGCTGATCGAAAACGGCATTTTAAGGGGATATATGCAGGATCGCATGAGCGGCAAGCATTTTGGGGTCGAAGCGACGGGGAACGGTCGGCGGGAGAGCTTTCAGTGTGCTCCCATGCCCCGGATGACCAACACGATTCTACTAGCCGGCGAGAGCGATCCGGAGGAAATGGTTCGCAGCGTCAAGCGAGGGATTTACGCCAAGAGCTTCGGGGGAGGTCAGGTGGACATTTCCAACGGGGATTTCGTTTTCTCATTGACGGAAAGCTATCTGATCGAAGACGGAAAAATTACGGCACCCCTCAAGGGCGTGAATCTCATTGGAAATGGTCCTGAAACACTGCGCGATGTAACTATGTTGGGTAACGACGTCGCCTTGTCTGACGGCATCTGGACCTGCGGCAAGGACGGGCAAAGTGTGCCTGTAGGCGTCGGTTGCCCCACTGTAAAAATTGCCCAAATCACCGTAGGTGGTACGGAAATTGGCTGAAGAGACCGTAAAACAAAGAAGCTACGTGGCTGTCATCGGCCACGGACCGATGCTCGACCGCGAAGAGGGGGCGGTTTCGACACTCGGACAACTGGGCGCCACCGTGCGCTCGCTCGACCTATGGGACGACCCGGTCAATCTCATCACGGAGGAGGACGAGGAGTTCGATGTGAAGCCTCGGGCCCTTTTGTTTGAGGCCCTTGACCGTCCGGACCTTGCGGTCGCCGCCCTGCGCGCGGTCAGGAAGGAACCCTTCTTCGACACCGTGGGGGCCATCATCGCCGTCACGGTGGGGCAGGTCGCGCGCATCGAACCGTCGAGCGGTTTCGATGATTTCGTCCTCCATCCCTATGTACCGGAGGAGCTCTATGGGCGTATTCGTGCTCTGGAGTGGCGACGGAGCGAGTTCGCGACGGAAGAGCGGCATAAAGTCGGCTCTATCGTCGTGGACCGGGCCGGTCACGAGGTGACCGTAGGTGGAAGGCCTGTATCTCTTACGGCCAAGGAATTCGCCTTGCTGGCGTATATGTGTGAGCGGCGAGGGAAGGTGCTCTCCCGAGATCATCTTCTCGCGCGGGTTTGGAGCAACCGCTACGACGGCGGGCCTCGCACCGTGGACATTCATGTGCGACGGCTCCGAGCGAAGCTGGGCGATGCGCTCCCGCTGGAAACTCTTCGAGGCTCCGGGTACAAGCTACGGGCGCCCGATGACGAAGACAACGAAGACGACCTCCTCGAAATCGAGTAAAGCTGCATCGAAGAGAGGTGCGGCCGAGGGAAGAGGTGCTCGGTCCCCGGTCGTAGTCACCATGGGCTGTCCCGGGGGCGTGGGTCCTGAGGTGGCCCTTTCTGCGGCCCTCGCGCGCGGAGCACCTCCTTGTATTCTTCTGGGCGATCGCGGAGCTTTCGAACAAGCGGGGAGGACCTTGGGCCTTTCTTCGGCACGCCTGGGAAAGTTGAGAGATTTTGAGCGCGGAGCCTCCCCCGGAGCTGAGGCGCAGATTTTCCAAGTCGGACCGTGTCTGGGGGCGCGGGACCGCAGGCCTGGAGGCTTTTCGGTCGCCGGCGGTACGGCTCAGCTTGCGTACATCGAGGCCGGGTATGCCCTCAGCAAAGAGACCGGGTTTCCGCTCGTGACGGGTCCGGTGAGTAAGGAAGCCATCGCTCGCTCGGGCGAGAGGCGGGCGAGGAAATTCCGCGGACACACGGAGTGGCTGGAGGTTCTGGACGAGGCCCCCCATAGCGTCATGTGTTTCGTCTCAGATCGGTTAGCCACTTCGCTCGTGACGACCCATGTTCCGATTCGAGCCCTGCCTCGACTCCTCACGCCCGAGCTCGTGACGCGCGCTACCTTGGAGCTTTTGGATTTGCTGCTTCGCGTAGGAAAGTCCTCTCCACGCATTGCGGTGACCTCTCTCAATCCACACGCAGGGGAAGGTGAGCTGATCGGGCGCGAGGAGACGCAGGCGATTCTTCCAGGGGTTCGGCGTGCGGCGAAGCTTTCGCGCGGACGCGGGGAGATTTTCGGACCAGTGGGGGCAGAGACCGCGTACCGAAAGGCCGCTGAGGGCGTCTACGATGGAGTCGTGGCGATGTATCACGACCAGGCGACCATCCCCATGAAGCTTCTTGATTTCGGCGGGGCCGTCAACGTCACTCAAGGGCTTTCGATTGTGCGTACCTCGGTGGATCATGGAACCGCCTATGACATCGCCGGGCGTGGTCTCGCCGACGCGCGAGGGATGGGTTCTGCCATGCGTCTGGCGGCGCAGCTTGGATCGGCGCGTCGCGTGGTTGAACACGGAGCATGGTAATACTGAGTTCTGTAGCATCGGCGTCTATCGCGCGGGGGTCTGCCTCTGCCTTGGGTCAGGCCCATCGAGCGCACCTGCCGGCAGAGTCTCAGCGCACGGCGCGTCGCGCGTCCTTGTTGCTTTTTATCGCCCAGACTTTGGCAGAGAGAAGGCAGCTCGATCCCTCACCTCTCGCGAAGAGCCGTCTTTTTGGGTTGATAGCGTCCGGTGAGAGTCTTCCCCCGGCGCTCCGAGAGGCGGCGCTTTTATTTGCTTCCGAAGGGCTAGAGACAAGAGAGACGGACAGCGCCCTTTTGTCCGCTCATCGTCTAGGTCAAGCCCTCGACCTTCTGCGAGCTTCGGAGGCCGGACTCGAAAGACGGCGCCTCGGCAGTTATTACACCCCCCCTGAAGTCGCGCGGACGCTCCTCGGCCGCGCCTGTGAGTCCCCGTTTCTCAAAGCCAAGCTCAGGCAGGAAGCCTTGTCGATTCTCGATCCGGCGTGCGGGGGCGGCGCCTTTCTCTTAGAGGCGCTTGACCTCTGTGTGCGTGCAGGTGCGGCTTCGTCGCAAGCGGCGCAAGGAATTTACGGCACGGACTTGTCTCCTCTTGCCGTTTTCGTCTCCGAAATCTCGCTCTGGCTTTATCTCGATGATCCTGGGATTGCCGTTGCTCGTCCGGCGCAGTTTCTCGTGGGTGATGCCCTGACTGCACCGGCTTCGCAGTCCGTACCGGCTCCGCAGTCCGCATCGAGCATCCGGCTTTGCGAGGGACCAGAGGGGATTTGTTACGAAGAGCGTTTTCCGGAGATCTTCGAGCGCGGAGGTTTCGACTGGATTGTCGGCAATCCGCCCTGGGTAGCCTTTCAGGGTCGCGCGACTCAGCCCATCAGCAAGGAACGTCGGGCATTTTACCGGCAGACTTATCGCGCGTTTCGCGGCTTTTCCACCCTCCACGGGTTATTCGTAGAGCGGGCGCTTCAGCTTGCGCCTCGTGGCGCGGTGAGTTTTCTTCTGCCAAGCTCCGTTTCCGATCTCGATGGTTATGAGAGCACGCGGCGGGTGGTGCGCGAGACGCACGTGCCGCTCGAACCGTTGCTCGAGTTTGGTCAGGATGCGTTTGAGGGGGTGGTGCAACCCTGTTTCGGACTGCTTTTGGACCCAGGCGCCCCCCTCACGGAATCTTCGCGCTCAGAGGCGAAGGGTGCGCCGTTTCGTCTCGAAGAACGGACGCATCGTGCGAACGCTTCCCTGGTCCAAAAGCCTCCGCCCGTTCTGGCGGAGCTGCTTTCGCGACCCTCCTTGCCCAAGGAAGTCTTTCGCGAGATGGGATTTCAAAGCAACCGCGTCGTTGTGGGAGAACTCTTTTTACGGGGGGAAGAAGCACAAGCGCCCTTCTTGGTGCCGCTCTTGGAGGGCAAGAACGTTTCGGAGTTTCAGGAGCGTCGGCCTCGCCTTTTCCTTCATCCCGACCCAGAAAAGCTGGCGGCTACGAACTGTCGTCTTCGTGACGAGAAGGACTACGGCGCCGTTTCCTTCGTGGTTCGTCAAACCGCAGCTTTCACGATTGCGGCCCGTCATCAGGGTGAAAGATTCAGAAACTCTCTGCTCGCAGGTTTTGAAACCCAGGAGCTTGACGCAGATCTTCTCGTGGGCCTTCTCAACAGTGCATTGTTTCGCGCGCTGCATGTCTCACGCCGTCGAGATGCACGTCAGTCTGTGTTTCCGCAGGTCAAAATCGGACATCTGCGCAGTCTGCCGGCTCCTCCCAAGGCCATGCAGAAACGACAAGCAGTCCGTGTTCTGAGTCAGCAGGCGACCGCTGAACAGGGTTTGAGCGAGTCGCTTCGTCATCGTCTCGACGTGGCCGTGTTTGATTTGTTTGGCCTCACCCAGGACGATCAAAGCGCCGTAATCGCCTATTTGACCGAAGCTGTACCCGGCGCGAGGCGCGGGACTCTTTAGGGGTTCTTTAGAAAAGAAAAACCCGCGTCGCTTTCTGCGATGCGGGTTTTGGTGGAGCTAACCGGGATCGAACCGGTGACCTCATGACTGCCAGTCAAGCGCTCTCCCAGCTGAGCTATAGCCCCAAGGATGGAGGAACAAGGATGGGTTTGAAGGGACGATCAGGCCCCTTCTGGGGACGCGGAACCTGGCATGACCGGGAGCGCTTGGCGAGACCTGAAGACAAAAAAAGGAGGTCCGTCTACTCGGCGCTTCCCGGTTCAGCCTGCGAGGGCGGCTCCTGGTCAGGCGCAGCTTCCGCAGGGTCACCCTCCGCCTCCGAACTGTTCTCCTCGGACGTAGCCAAGAGGAAAATGCCCCCGAGCAGGAAGAGACCAAGCCCAAGCATCGGGAACCACCAGGGCGTGTGGGGCTCATCAGGATCGAGGGCGGATTCTTGGGAGTCGGGGGCGCTCATGTTGGAAGTCTTATCGAGCTCTTGCCCCCCTTGAGTCAAGGGTCGAGAGCTTGGTGCACATTCAGGCCCTGGGGTGCGTGGGCTTGACCCTAAATTTTCCCTCGGAGTAACCTGGGCCGTCGCAGTCGGTCCGTCCCCCTTTCAATGTCTGCCCCCCAACAAAGATATAGAGTCATCGAGCGCATTGCCGCCGGCGGCATGGCTGAAGTATTTCGCGCGGAAAGCGCGGGCCTCGAGGGCTTCAAGAAGAAGGTCGCGATCAAGCGCGTTCTTCCGCACCTTGCGGGCAAGACTGAGTTCATCGGCATGTTTCTGGATGAAGCGCGACTGAGCGCTCACCTCGGACATTCCAACTGCGTCCAGGTCTTCGACATCGGTCAGGGCGACAACACCTACTTCATCGTGATGGAGATGGTGGAAGGGGCAGATCTCAAGGGCGTCATCAGTCACATGCGCTCGAAGGGTCAGCTGTTCCCCGTGGAAGAGGCGGTCCTCATCTGCGTTCGGATTTGTGACGGGCTCGCGTACGCACACGAGTTGAGAGACGAACGCGGCCGACCTCGCAACATCGTGCATCGGGACATGTCGCCGCCGAACGTTCTCATGACGGCCTACGGAGAGGTGAAAATCGCGGACTTTGGTCTGGCGAAGGCCAATTCTCAGCTCGAAGAAAGTCAGCCGGGCATCATCAAGGGGAAGTTTGGCTATCTTTCGCCGGAAGCCGCCCAGGGCAAGACCGTGGACGCGCGGACCGACATCTTCGCGGTGGGCATCATTTTATGGGAGATGCTTGCCGGTCGCAGACTCTTCCAAGGAAAATCGGATCTGGAGACGGTCAAGCAGGTGCAGAAAGCCCTGGTCCCCGACATCCGACAGTTCAATCCCCAGGTTCCTGACGCCGTCATTGCGGTCATGAATCGAGCGCTGGCCGGGGATCCGGCGCAACGTTACACAACGGCGCGAGAGCTCGGACATGATCTCAATCAGGCCTTGTTTCGCCTGCCGCGCGCGGTGTCTTCTTTCGACATAGCGCAGCTTGTCATTCCGGTGCAAAAGGCGCGTGACCTTGAAAAAGCGCAGAAGGCAGCTCACGGTTCGCTCATCGGCAGCTTGATTGATCAGGCGCTCTTCGAGTTTACTTCTCTCGATAGTAAAGGGGGGAATTCTCCTTCGGCGGCTTCGCCTCTCGACGTGCATTCCTTCGTCGGAGCCAATCCGGCTGACGGCGTGCCGAATGAACCGCTGGATTGGGGTAGTAGTCTTGGACTCAGCTCGACTTCTTTGCCCACCGGTCCAGAGGGAGGATTCGATATCGGCAACCTGTCTGCTTTGGAAGAGGACCGCGCTGTCTTAGAAGAGAAGCGCAGGGCCTCTCACCCGGAAATAGATCGCCCGCCCGAGGTGCATATTCCTGCGGAAGCGCCTCTGCCTCTGGAGGAAATGCGGGAGATCGAGGCCGCTCAGCGTGGACGAGGGGGCGGAAAGACCAAGATGGTGCTTTTTCTGCTCGTCCTGTTCCTCTTTGGTGGAGCGGGTGGCGCTTACTTGAGCGGCGCGGTGCCACCGCACATCATCAAGAAGTTACATCTGCCGGCGCGCTGAGGTCAGCGGCAGGGCCAAAAGGATCTGCGAGAGGCTACTCGGTCTCGACGATCTCGACGATGCTCTTGTGCTCGGCCGCATGCAGAGCTTCGGCCTCTTCTTGCCGTCGACGTCGCTCGGCGCGTTCTTGCTCTTCAGCTTCGCGCTGTTGTCTCTTTTCGAGCTCACGTTCCTGTTCACGGCGGGCGCGCTCTTGTTGCACTCGTTGCATGATCGCTTGCTTGGGTGCGATCAAGAGCGCCATCGTTCGTCCCTCCATCGTGGGACGGAGCTCTACGAGGGCCAGGTCTTCGGTTTGAGTGACGATATGGTCAAGCTGCTCACGCGCGCGCTCCGGGTGCGTGATCTCGCGGCCACGAAAGCGACAGATGATTTTGACCTTGTTCCCAGATTCGAGGAATTTGCGCGCGTTGCGCACTTTGAATTCGAGGTCGTGCTCGTCGGTTTTGGGTCGTAGCTTGATCTCTTTGATCTCGACGACGGTCTGTTTGCGCTTCGTTTCGCGCTTTTTCTTGCTTTCGTCGTACTTGAACTTGCCGAAATCCAGAATCTTGCAGACCGGGGGCTGACCCTTGGGGTTGATCTCGACGAGATCGAGATTGGCCGCGCGAGCGCGTTGAATGGCTTCCTGAGTGGGTAGGACTCCCAAATTGGAGCCATCAGCATCGACTACCAGAACTTCAGGTACTCGGATCCGATGATTCACTCGGATTTGGGGCCCACGGGTGCTCCCTCGAAATCGTCGTCGCATTGCCATCTAACGTTTACTACTTCCCTTCAGTCGACAGGTTCGACACAGCCATGAAATCCGTCGGCACCAAGCGTATTCATCTCGGTTCCACGGTGCGTTGATCTCGGTCCCACCGCGCACGAAAACACGCGCGCGCCGAGCAGGAGCGAGGAGGCTGGTTCTTTCGGATCCAGCCAGAGACGATTCGGCCCCGATGCCGACATCACGAATTTGTGGTGGATTTCATCGGGGTCAAGATCTGCTGATGTTGCAAGAGTCTGTGCAAGTGAGTCTGTTTTCTGGAGAAAACTGGTAGGCGCGGGCGGTTTTGAACCGCCGACCCCTGCCTTGTCAAGGCAGTGCTCTACCGCTGAGCTACGCGCCTTTGGGTCGGCTCCTGGAACAGCACTCGGCAGCCAGGGCGCCAGCAACTAGCGCCCTGGTTTCAGGGTGTCAAGCGAGCCTGCCTTGTGCTTTGGGTCTTCCTGCGCTGAACGGCCGCTCAGCGCGCAGACCAAGGCGAGATCGGTCATGCCTGGGCTTGAGTTGCCGCTCCTTTCAATTCTGGCTAGAAGCCCGCCCCCTCCTCCGCGTGTTTCCGGAGAGGCCCCCTACGGAGACCCCATTGGCTCTTTTACTCCAAGACATCCCCGGCGGCCCCGTGTCCGCCCCCGCTGCCCACACGTCGGAAGCTCCGGCTCGGCAGGAATCTGCCCCTACGGGCCCTGGCGGTCTCGACAGCTCGCTGTTCATGCTTCTGATGTTCGTGCCGCTCATCATCATGATGTTGTGGTCGTCGCGGTCTCAGCAGAAGCGCCAGCAAAAGGCTCTCGCAGAACTGAAGAAGGGGGACATGGTCCTCACTCAGTCTGGTATCCGTGGAAAGCTTGTGGAGCTGGGAGATCGATTTGCGAAGGTAGAGATCGCACCGGGGACCAAGATTGAAGTGCTGAAGACTGCCGTCCTGGGTCGGGACACTGCAGAAGCAGCAGCGCAAGTAGAGAAGAAGTGAGCGACCACAAGTGATCATTACGATACTGCTGAGTGTTTGGGGAACTCTGGCACTGATTCTTGCCCTGGTGGGTTTGGTTCAGCGTCGGCTGCGCAGTCGTGTTTGGCCGGGTGCGCTTTCGGCCGGCGGAGCTGCGTTTGCCGTGCAGGGTGACTCCTTCTGGACGATGGTGGTTCTCGGACTCGCCGCCCTCTGGTTTGGATTTTTGGCCGTTCCTGTGGGCGAGAGTAACTGGCGGGCGCGCTTTGGTTTCGTCAATGCCGTAGGGATTCTCGGGTTTCTCATCCTGTGGCCCACCCTCGACCAAATGACCGGGGGGCGCACCATGTGTCCCAAATGGGTCGAAGATCGCGTCGAGGCGCGCTTGGTCGCGGGCCTCGATCTGCGCGGTGGTATGCGACTCGTCTATACCGTCGACGTTGCCGAAGCGGTGAAGGACAAGCGCAACTCTTATTATGAAGACATGCGGCGTGAGCTTGCAAAGGTCTACGCCGATCATCAAGGCGATGAGTCTCCTTCCGAGGAAACTCTCGCACGCTTGCGTGAGCGCGTTCATTTGGAAGCACCAAAGGCACGTCCGGATGCCATTCTTCTGACCGTCCTTCCCGGTCAAGATCCGGCTAAGATCGATGCCCGCTTCCGCGCTTTGTTCATGCCTGACGTGGAAACACGGAAGGAGGGGGACCGGAGCTTTGAGTTTACGATCCGCGAGTCGGTCGAGACGTCGATCCGGGAGCGGGCTGTCGCGCAAGCCAAAGACATCATCCTCCGACGTGTAGACTCCAAAGGCCTCAAGGAGGCGTCGGTTTCCACCCGTGATGAAGACATCATCGTCGAGGTTCCCGGGCAGGACGAGAAAAGCTTCAACGAGATTCGGGACTTGATCAGCCAGACCGCGCGTCTCGAGTTCAAATTGCTGGACGACGCGAGCTCCTTCTTCCGTCAGCTGTCAGAGACCTTTGATGCGGCGTCTGGGCCTTCTGGCCTGACGTTCCGCACGGAGGGAGTCCCTCTCGGTCAAGACGAGAAGGGTGACGAAATCACAAGTTCCGCGACCTATGCTTTCCTTCCGAGCAAGGAAGGGGAGACTTCTTCACAGACCCTCAAGCGTTTGCGGGAGTGGGCGGATACTCTGTCTGTGCCAGAAGATCGAGAAGTTGGCTTCGAGGTCGTCCGCGAATTGGTCGATCAGACGAGCCAGGAGGAGCAGGAAGTCGGCTATCGCACGTATTTACTCAGGTCGCGTGCCGAAATCACCGGTGACATGATCCGCGATGCAGCGGCTGTCCCCGATCAAAGTTCGACGAGTTTTGGCGGATGGCAAGTGCAGCTTCAGTTTTCGGACAAGGGCGGCAGCTTGTTTGGAAAAGTTACGAGCGAGAACATCAAGCGCCGTTTCGCCATCATTCTTGACGGTGAAATTGAGTCTGCTCCTCGCATCAACGACGCCATCACCGGAGGCAGCTCTGTGATCACGATGGGGTCCGGTGACCCTGCCGTTCAGCTCAAAGAGTCCAAGGCGCTCGAACTCGTGCTGCGTTCAGGCGCGCTCCCTGCGCCCATTTCACCGACGAATGAGCAGCGCATCGGACCGTCGCTCGGCAAGGATTCCATCCGCCTGGCCGTGGAAGGCGCGGCCGCTGGTGGTCTTCTCGTCTTGCTGTTCATGATTCTCTACTACCGCCGGGCCGGAGTGATTGCGGACATTTCTGTGGTCATGAACTTGTTCCTTCAATTGGCCGTTTTGGCCAGCTTCGGAGCATCCATGACCTTACCGGGCATTGCCGGTTTGGCGCTGACGCTCGGCATGAGCGTGGATGCGAATATCCTCATCAATGAGCGTATTCGAGAGGAACTCAGAGACGGCAAGAGCGGTCGTGCCGCCGTAGAAATCGGCTACTCCAAGGCGCTGAGCGCCATCATCGACGGGCAACTCACGACGATTATCTCCGGGATCGTGCTGGTTCAGTACGGCACCGGTCCCATCAAGGGCTTCGCAGTGACTCTGATTGTGGGAGTTCTTTGTAGCATTTTCACGGGCGTCATTGTGACTCGCGTCCTTTTTGACCTCTGGGTGCGCGGCGCCGGAAAAAAAGCGATCTCGCTAGGATAACTCATGCAACTGTTTCCGATCGGTAGAGTGTACGACTTCATGGGCATCCGCAGGGTGTGCTTTGGGATCAGTCTCGTAGTGGTTTTGACGTCCATCGTTCTTTTGTTTTATCCAGGCCCGAAGCTGGGGACGGACTTCATCGGAGGTACGGAAGTCGAAGTTGCTTTCGCGCGCCCGGTCACTCCGGCACAGGTCCGTAGCGCCATCGTGGCGGCCAAGTTTTCACAGCCGGACGTGATTCGTGTTCAGGACGAGGCGAACCCGTATCGTTACCTCATTCGTGTGAGCGAAGTTTCAAGCATCGATGAAGCTCATCAGAGCGTGATTGAGAAGCGCCTTTGTTACGGAGAAAAGAAGCCGGAGGGGTGCACGCAGCACGCCTCGGAAGTGAAATTTAGTCCCGGTGGCGAGAAAATCACTGTTCGCTTCGAGGGGCCTGTCGACCTGTCCTGGGTGGCCGCTCAGATGCAGGGCCTGCAAGGGATCATGCTGCGCCCGGGTGTCAACAACCCCACACTGCAGGACGTCCGAGACAATCGTGTTGAGATTGCGCTGATGGGTCGGGGGGATCAGCTGATGGAAGGTCTTCGCGCAGGTCTTGAGCCGGGAGCCGTCCCGGAAAGTGCGCTGCGTATGGAGTGGATCGGACCCAAGGCGGGGGCACAACTCAGGGACGCCGCACTGAAGAGCATCGTAGTCACTCTGGTGTTCATCATGGTCTATGTGGCCTTCCGCTTTGACTTGCGGTTTGCCCCCGGCGGCGTCATTGCCCTCATTCACGACTCTGTCGGCACCGTAGGCATTCTCATCCTCCTTGGTCGAGAGCTCAACCTCACTACCGTCGCCGCCGTCCTCACGATCATCGGTTATTCCATCAACGACACCGTCGTCGTCTATGACCGGATGCGTGAGAACCTGAATAAGCTTCGCGGAAGTAGCTTTGCCACCCTGATCAATATCTCCATCAGTGAAATGCTGAGCCGCACCGTACTTACCAGCGGTTCGACGATCATGGCGCTCTCGTGCTTTTTTATCTGGGGGACCGGCACCTTGCGTGATTTTGCTCTGACTCTCATCATCGGCATGCTGCTTGGCGTTTATTCTTCGGTCTACGTAGCGTTGCCGCTGACGGGCTACTTTGATACGAAGTTCGTCGGTCCAAAGAAGGCGAACGCTTAAGGCGCATGACGCTCTCCCCCCCACGTCTGCTCACGAAGACCGTGGCGTCTTTTGTGCAGCAGCTGGGGATCCCAGAGGCAGGTCTTTCGACCTACCTCGACCCCAAACTCTCACACCTCACCGCGCCGGACGCGATGGCGGGGCGGAGTGAAATCGCGGGACGGCTGGCTGAAGCGCTCAGGCGCAAGGAGCGGATCGTGGTCTTTGGTGACTACGACTGCGATGGCATGACAGCGACGGCGATCCTGAGCGATGTCTTGGAGGCGCTCGGGGGTCAGGTTTTCCCGCTTTTAGCCAGTCGATTCGAAGGTGGGTACGGCGTTTCTGAGCCTGCTCTTGCCCGCATCCTGGAGCAAAAGCCGGCGTTGGTCGTGACCTGTGATTGCGGCTCTTCGGATCACGAAAGCCTGGAAAAGCTTCGTCAGGCTGGGGTGGATGTGGCCGTGGTCGATCACCATCTGGTGCCTGAGCGGCCCCTTCCGGCTCTCGCCTTCTTGAATCCTCATCGACCCGAGTGCGGATTTGCCTACAAGGGTCTTGCCTCCTGTGGACTCGTTCTTTCCGTTGCGGCGGCGCTACGTAAGGAAATGGGAGTGAACCTCGACGTCCGACCGTGGCTCGATCTGGTTGCCATCGGCACGATCGCGGATGTGGCGCCGCTCACGGGGGACAATCGCGTCCTCGTCCGCGCGGGCCTGTCCGTGCTCAGGCAAGCGGAGCGCCCGGGTCTTCGCGCGCTCATGGACCTGATCGGAATCGATCGCACTTATCCGCTGACGGCCGCGGATGTTGCTTTCCGGATCGCTCCCCGTCTCAATGCCCCCGGGCGCATGGGCCCCCCAGACCTGGCGTTTCGGCTCATGCGGGAAAAAGATCCTACGCTCGCCCGCAGTCTTGCCGATCAAGTGGAGCACCAATGTCAGGTTCGGCGGGCCGATCAGGCTGAGATCGAGCAACGAGCCGACGAACAGATCGACCTCCTTGCGCTTTCGGATCAGCCGGCGCTCGTTCTTGGTGACGAGGGTTGGAATCACGGGATCGTTGGTATCGTGGCGGGCCGTTTGGCGGAGAAATGGGATAAGCCCGTGTGTGTGATCGGGTTTGAAGAAGGAGTGGGGCGGGGCTCCCTCAGAGGTCCCGACGGATTTCCGCTTTTCGACGCCCTTTCTGAGTGCCAAGCGCACGTCCTTCGATTCGGGGGTCATCAGGCGGCAGCGGGGGTCACTTTGTCGCAGGAGAAAATGTCAGATTTTCGTGCTGCCTTCACCGAGGCGTGCGCGCGGAGATCTCAGTTTGAG
>CAYMQT010000076.1:0-751 GCA_964392575.1 uncultured Polyangiaceae bacterium | reverse complement strand
CCCCCCCTTTGGCCCTTCGTCTCGCCGAAGGAGATCGCCTCAAGGACGTCCTTTCCGACCTTTATGTCTTGGAACCGTGTGGCGAACAGAATCCGGCGCCCCTCTTACAGCTTGCGTGCCGGATCACCTCCGCTCGCGAGGTGAAGGGCGGTCACCTCAAGCTGGATCTTGAAATCGGCACAGAGAGAGTCGGGGGATTCGGGCCGAAGATGGGTGCTTTGGCCAAAGACTTGGGCGTTTTCGCAAAAGACTTGGGCGGTGACGCTTCGGTCCTAGCTGAGCTTCGGCCGGACCGTTTTCGCGGGGGTGACGCAGTGGAGTTGCTGGTGACTCAGGTGGATTGCAAGAATTAGAGAACCACGCTTTGCTGAGGCGTCCAGTGAGTTCTGCCCTCATTCAGTTTTCAGACGTCGAGAAGAGGTTCGGTCCCAAGGTGATCTACCGGGGACTCAATCTTGAGATCCGAAAGCGCGAGGTTTTTACCGTGCTCGGGGGCTCGGGAGTCGGTAAGAGTGTGATGCTCAAGATGCTCATCGGCCTATTGCGCGCCGACGGCGGACACATCTTCTTCGACGGCGATGATGTCACACAGATGAGTGAGGATGAGCTGGCCCGGGTCAGGCAGCGCATCGCCATGTTGTTCCAGAGCGGAGCTCTGTTCGATTCTTTGAGCGTCGGCGAAAACGTTCGCTATGGTCTAGATGAACATTTCCACACCACCATGACTTTGGCGGAGAAGAATGACCGGGTG
>CAYMQT010000075.1:658-22443 GCA_964392575.1 uncultured Polyangiaceae bacterium | reverse complement strand
GCTTCGGATTACTTCATCAGCTTCGGGAGATACTCGATGCGCGCCAGAGCCTGGGTGTCCGGATAAAGGGCGTAGGGCGCTACCGCGCGGGCGACATCCATGAGCTCCTCCGGAAGGGGCGGTCCTTGATCCTTCAGCTCCTTCTTGATGCCCTCGACGCCAAGCAACTTCCCGAGAAGAGAAGTGCGTAGTACCGGGAGTTCGAGGATCGGCGCATCATCGGGCACATCGCCGAGGACGCGCGCCTTTGCGAGGGCCTGACGGAGTCCACCCAGGCCGTCCACGAGCTTATGATCCAGGGCCTGACGACCGGTCCAAACCCGGCCACGCCCCACCGCGTCCACCTCGGCCTTCGTCAAGTTGCGACCGTCGGCGACCCGCCGCAAAAACAGACCGTAGAACTGTTGAATTTTATCTTTGAGGAGTTCTCGCTCTTCATCGGTGTAAGGACGGAAGGGACTTTGCGCGTCGGCTTGCGCTGAAGTCCGTAGGGTTTCCACGTTCACGCCTATCTTGCCCAAGAGTCCGGCCACGTCGAGTTTGCCGTAAAAGATACCGATACTACCGGTGATGGTCAGAGGGTTGGCATAAACGTAGGTGCCTGGCGAAGAGACATAGTAACCGCCACTGGCTGCCGCCGATCCCATGGAAACCACGACGGGCTTCTTCGTGGCGGTCAGCTGTACCTCTCGCCACAGAACGTCGGCCGCCATCGCAGAGCCACCGCCGGTTTCTACACGCAGGATCACTGCACCGATGCTGGTGTCTTCGCGGACCTGCTTCAAGGATTCTGCGATGGTGTAGGAGCCAGCCGTGTGGATGCCGAGGAAAGGAAAGTGAGTGCTGCGCCCGTCCACCATGTCACCGTCCACGTAAACGATGGCCAAGCGCTTGGCAGGACCGAAGCGCGGGTTTTGGGTTTTTGCTTGGCTCCCTTTTTCAAAGAAGAGATCGTCGCCGGCAAGCTCGTTGGTTTTCTTTTCGAGCATGTCGTCAAAAGCAAAGCCGTCTACGAGGTTTGCCTGTTTTGCCTCAAGCGCAGTGAAGGGGCCTTTTTCCGCGGCAGCGCGGAACTCAGCCACAGACAGCTTACGTCCACGAGCAATGCCTGAAGTCAGCTCCATTTCGACTTGCTGGAGCAGGTCGGTCCGATCCTGGATGGACGTTTCCGATCCGCTGGTGCGCCCCAGTGCTTCGGGGGCGCTCTTGTGTTTGCCGATGCGGACAAAGTCGGCGCGCACTCCTACTTTGTCGAGGAGCCCCTTCAAGTAGAAGGAGCTGCTGGAAAGACCACCGTAGCGAATGTCCCCTGCGGGATTGATGAGGAGCCGGTCAGCCCCCGCACAGAGAACGAGAGAGGACCCACTGGCGCTCTCCAAGTGACAGAGGACCTTCTTTCCGTTGTTCTGTAGATGTGAAATGGCGTCTTGCAGTTCTTGGACGTGGGCCAGAGAATTCGCGGGCGCTGCGCGCAATTCAAGCAGGACCGCTTTGAGGTTTGGTTCTCGCTCGGCCATGCGCCAGAGTTGTCGGAGCAAAGCAACGTGCTCACGGGTGTCGGGCGTCTGCTCGATGCGAACGCGGAGTGCGTAATGGAGGGAGTCTGCGGCCTTGCTGCTGCGAAAATCTCGGAAGGCGACCTCTGCGTGCAGGTTCTGGTAGGGAAATTCAGCGCCTTCGCCGAGGGCGTTGCCGTAACGAGTGCCCAGAGAAACCTCACCGGAACCGTGGCGGGAATTCATGTTCACCACGAGAGAAGTCGAGGCGATGAAGGAAGAAGGAAAGGCGTCTTCTACCGGATCGATCCAGGCGACGTCCGTACGCAGGCGGCCCAAGTGATTGATCCCGATATCCACGACGCCACGCGGGACCCAGTAGCTGACGTTGTCGTCCACGAACTCTGCTTCAAGACCGATTTCAAGGGCATCGGTGCCCGTGGGACGAAAGGCCGTGCCCACTTCGTAGCTGACAGCGAGGGAATTTTCTCCATCGCTCACCGGAGAGTTGACGTTGTGTACGACGGCGGCCACGCCGAAATAATCGCTGGGCCTCAAGGTTCCGCTCAAAGTCCAGCCCCCGAAATGATGAAGGGCTTCAGTGTCGGAATAAGAGCGCTGATAAGAGAAGCCGAGGGCGCCCGTGTTTGAACCTACGGCCAAGGCCCAGGTGAACCACTGATACCCGAACGACTCGCCCAGCATGTCGCTGGACGCGGTGCTCGTGGGATTCATCATGTCGAAGCGAAACCCTGTGGCGAAGGGAATGAAGCGGAAGGGTAGCCCGAATGACAGGGCATGACCTTGCGACGACGCCGTGGCGTCTTCGTTCAAAAAGGCTCCGGTCCAGCGCAATTCTGCGCCGGGGAGAAAGGCTAGGTTGGCCGGGTTTTGCACGATGGTCGTGGAGTCCGCATTGCCCACGAGAGTACGCCCGAAGGCGGGTAGCGGCATAGGACGCTCCAGGCCGGACTGAGCGTGGGTTTCCCGCGGACTGAGATCGAGTGCGAGAGCAAGACAGAAGGCAAAGAGCCCACTGCGGCTGAGGGAGGAGTGATTCTTCATGGTGGGGTGATCATGCCGCGCTCAGCGGCGAGAAGGTTGAGCTCGTCATTTCTGAGCTTGAGTTCGGCGTGGTCTTTGACGGGCAAGAAGCGAGACGCGGCGCCCACACGCGGGACACGGACGTATTGAGTGGGAAGGTGAAACGTGACCTCGTTGATGAGGCGTTCGTATTGCACGCCGGTCTGTCCTTCGACGTTCTTCTTCACTTCGAAGAACGTAAACTCCATCTCCAGGTCAAGGAGCTGAGAGGCGTCGAAGGCAAAGCTGTTGACGTTGAACACACGAACCTTTGAGGGATCAAAACCGGGTGGTAGGCGAAATTCCTCTAGGACGACGGGCTTTCCGTCAAGGCGGACGGGAATGCCTCCCCGGTCGTCCTGCTCCTTGTCCACCACCTCACTGGTTACAGCACATTCTTGGGACAAGTGCATTCCGATCAACACCGGGTCGAGGCCACCGCCCAGATTGTCGAGGTTCGTCGAAAGGACGTACGTTCCGCCCCCGGTGACGAATTCCTTGAGCAGACCGCTTTTCTTGAGGCAATCGACAAAATCCCCATGCCCTGTGGCGTGGAGGGAAGGTTTCCCGTCGGCTGTACGGAAAACCTCACCTTCTTCTGTGAGTCTCACTGACAAGCCTTGCCGAAAGAGAGAGACGCCCGCAGGGTTCCCTGCCTGTTCAAGGGCGATCTCGATGTCCCGGTGGGTGGCGTGGCTCGTCATGAGCCAGAGAGGGGGAAGGGCGCCATAGCGCTTTTTGAGCGCCTGTTGCTCGGCGAGGCGAAGCTCTAAAAAGGTCTTTCCCCCCGCGGCGGGCACGAGCGCTTTCACGACACCGCCCATGCGAGTGGCCATTCCGCCGGCGAGGACGGAAAGGGCACATCTCCCTTCCGAGAGAGCGGTCTCTCCGAGGTCTTTGCATCGTTTCTCTTCCGCGGTTCCCGGAGCGGGGACAGAGAGGATCTGTGCTTCGTCCAGGAGCGTGATGTTGCCTGAGACAACGTTGGTGCGCTGACGTGAGCGTGAAAAATCCGCCTGGGCGGTGAGCCATTCCGGGTCGAAGCCGTGCTCTTTGAGCAGGCCCAGAGTCTCCGCGGGGAGACGGGAAAGATCGGAGAGGAGGCTCTCCTCGTGCGCTTTTTGCATCGCGGGGTACTATAGGATCACGATGAGGCTTTTGGCTCGACCCCGCACGGTTCCGCTGTGGATTGGCCTTCTCTTGGTCTCAGTCGCCGGAGCCGCGGGTCCGATCGTTCACGAGCGCTTTGAACAGGATGCCGCGGAAGATCTTCGACTCGGCGCTACTACCGCCAGCGGCGCCATGCCGGCGGCCATCCAAACTCAAAGTGGGCTCATTGCTGCTCCTGAGGAAGGGCAGCGAGTGAGTCAGGAGCCGCGCGCCCCCTACGGCGGCGCGCGGACGCCCGATAGCCCCGACGCAAACTACCACATCGACCGCTTGACCACTCGACCCGAGCGGGTGAAGTACGATGAACCCTTTCGACCCTCGATTCTGCCGTTCAAGCGTCTCTATGCGTTTGACCTCCTCAAAGAAGATTTCTCGTTTGGGGTGAGGGGCAGAGACGTCACTCTGGTGCCTGTCGGTGGTGTGGCAGAGGACTCGGAAGATACCTTCTTTTCGGATCTGGAGGTGGATCTGGTGGCCGGTGTTCCGGTGAGGATCCCTTCCATCGGACCGGGAGCGCGTGTGCGCGCCCTTCATGTGGATCCGCCACAGCCCGTTTCGATTGTGGAAGACGGAGCCGAAAATTGGTTCGTGCGCGCACAGACCGGCGGGCGCAGTCGCCTCGTCATGCATTTGTCGATCCCCAGAAAAACGTTTGGTGGCGCTTTTGCCCCGGTCTCGACCGAGGCTCTCGCTCCCTATCTGACTCCCCTACCTGAGTCCGCCAGGGAGGCCGCGCTACGGGTGGCCGAACACATCGGGGTCGATCCCCACGCATCGCCGGCGCAGATGATGATCGGCCTCGTTCATTACTTTCGGAAGTTTCAAGAGTCGGACGAACTCCCGGTCTCCTCGCTCGCCGCCGAACTCTACGAAGAGCTCGCGCAAAGTCAAAAAGGGGTGTGTCGCCATCGGGCGTACGCATTTGCCATCACCGCTCTGGGTCTCGGACTTCCGACGCGACTCGTACACAACGAAGCGCACGCTTGGGTCGAAGTTTTCGATAGCTTCCTCTGGCATCGTGTCGATTTGGGCGGGGCAGCTTCAGAGATTCAGGATACGAATGCCGATCCACTTTTGCCCCTTCATCGACCGCCAGGCGATCCGTATTCATGGCCCCAAGGAGCCACCCCAGGGCTGTCCGCCGGGATGTCTGCTGCGCGCACGGCGAGTGCTCTCGAACAAGGGAACGCTGCGTCTTCACGGGCAGATCCGCAGGATCGTGGACCGCGTCCTGGAGACGTGACCCAGGGGTCCGGAGCCGCTGACGCTTCCGCGAATGAACCTTCTGACCTCGCCCGCGTGGGCGTGGTGCGGGCGCTCTCCCAAGCTCCTCCACCTGTGTTGTCCCTTGCGGTGAAACAGAGCAGCCTGCTTCGGGGTCACCCCTTGGGGGTCTCTGGGACGGCCCGCCGCGAAGGGAAACCATGTCGGTTTTCGCGCGTCGACATTTTCCTTTTGGAGGGTAGTTCACGCACGGCCATCGGCTCCCTTTCTACCGACGCGCAAGGAAAGTTTCAGGGTCAGGTGACGGTGCCCCTCGCTACCCAAGTGGGACGGGTTTCGGCTGTCGCCGAAGTCGCGGGCGGCTGCTCTTAGGGATGTAGACGCTTTGCGTAGTCATCAGCCCTGTCGGCAGCGGCGCGCTGGGCTTGAGCGATTTGCTGCACCCGTGAGAGGAGCTTGAGGGCCGTTGCGGATCCGGCGCTGTAGTCACGCTGAGCCTGATTGAGTTCACTGACCATCTTGTTGATCGATTCGATGGCTTCGGTGATCTGACGGCTGCCACGGGCCTGCTCTTGGCTCGAACGCTCCACCTGCTGACTGATGGTCCTCATTTTCTCGCCGTTCTTCATGATGAGTTCGGAGCCGCGCGCCTGTTCGGCGGTGGCCGCAGCCACCTGCTGAACGGTTTCGGCGATACGACTGATCGCATCGGTCACTTGTTTGGAGCCTTTGGCTTGCTCCACGGTCGCTCGGGCGATAGCACGCACCATGTTGGTGCTCTTTTGCGAGCTTTCGAGGATTTTCTTCAGAGCCCGCTCCGCTTCATTGGACACTTCGACCCCGCGATCGACGTTCTGTGAGCTCTGTTCCACCGCGCTGATGGCGTTTTTACTTTCCGCCTGAATCGTCTTGATCAGATCCGCGATTTCCTTCGTGCTGGCCCCTGCCCTCTCGGCCAGATCCTTGATTTCGTCGGCAACGACCGCGAATCCCTTGCCGTGCTCACCGGCCTGGGCAGCGATGATGGCTGCGTTGAGAGCGAGGAGATTCGTCTGTTCGGCTACGTCGTCGATCACATTGAGGATCTCGCCGATGGCGTCGATTCGAGAGCCAAGACTATTGATCACACCCAAAGCCTCCTGGCTACTTTCCTTGATGCGGTAGATCTCGCCCATCGTCTTGAGGATGGATTCCGCTCCTTGCTCGGCGTCGTGCGCCACTTCTTCACTCAAGCGGGAGGTTTCATCGGCATTGGACTGAACCTGGTCGATGGCCACGTCCATTTGATTCATACTAGAGCTGGTTTCTTCGGCCGTGAGCGAAAGCTCGTCGACATTGGTCGCCACCTCTCGAATGGAGAAAGCCATTTCTTCAATGGAAGCCACCATCTCCCGCACACTGGACGCGAGTTCTCCGATGTTCTCCGCCACTTCGTCCGTGGTGGCGGACATCTCAAGGACGGAAGAACTCGACTCGTCGGCGCTCGTAGCAAGCGTTTGTACGTTGGAAGAAAGCCCTTCGAGATTGCGCTGGGCTGTCATGATGGCCGAAACTGCCTCACTGCTTGCGCCGCTGCTCTCCTCGATGTGGGTGCGTACTTCGCTCAGTGCTTTCGCGAGATTCTTCAGGTTGGTCTCATCGAAGGTGGATTCTGACGCGCGCTCGCGCTCTTCCTGCCAGGCGCTCTTGAGTTCGTCGAGTTCATCGTAGACGGCGAGCAAGGCCTCGGAAGCGTCGCTCGGCCGTTCAAAAGCCTTTCGCTGGACCAGTCGTCGCACAGCAGTGCGTAAGCCGCCGAGGACTGCGGCGCTTCTATCCTGCAGAGCGACGAGAGTGCTGGCTCCGCAGACGACAGCGACGAAGAAAAACTCACTTTGGCGGTCTTTGTGCAGAAAGGCAAAGAGGAGCGGTGCGCCGAAAGAGAAGAGAAGCAGTATGAGTTGTCGAGGGGAAATGCCGTTCATCGGGAGCCTTCTTGACCAGAGTACCGGTCATCTCCAAAAAGAGGAAACGTGCGCGCCCCTCCTTCCCACAAGCGGGAAAACAGGTACGGCCACCTTTGCTCATGCCTCTAGGGTGGGAGGCCCCAGAAGAGGCAGGAAGAGCACAAACGAGGCCCCCCTTCCCTCGGGAGTTTTATAAGTGAGATCCCCCCCATGTTCGACCGCAATGCGGTGGGAGATGGGGAGACCAAGGCCGGTCCCGCCCTCTTTCGTCGTGGCGTAAGGCTCGAACAGATGCGTGAGCGCTTGCTGGGACAGTCCGGGGCCGTTGTCTCGGACTTCGATCTCGACTCCCTGATTTCCGCCGCTCGAAGTCTTCCGAACGGTGACTTTGACCTGCCCATCGCTTTGGGATCGGGTCGCTTCGAGAGCGTTCTTGATCAAGTTGGTGAGGACCTGAGCGATCTGGTCTTTGTCCGCATGGATCTGTGGAAGGTCGTCCTCGATCGACACTTCGAGTTCTTGTCCCATGGATTGGTGGAGGGAAACGATGGCACGAACCATCTCATCCGGGTTGACCTTTTCGGGCTCGGGCGAAGGCAGGCGCGCGTATTCAGAAAAGTGACTCACCAGACGGCTCAGGCGTTTCACTTCGCTGAGAACGGTGCGCGTCGTCTCGTCGAAGTAGGCATCGAAATCCGGGTGCGCGCGGGCCTTCAGTTTCTGGAGCGTCTCGACCGAGGTCCTGATGGGAGAAAGGGGATTTTTGATTTCATGAGCCACACGCCGAGCGACTTCCCTCCGGGCGGCAATTCTTTCGGTCGCGCGCAGACGTTCGCGCAGGGCCTTGAGATCTCTCAGGGTTTCATTGAAGGCCCGGGCTGCCTGGACGAGTTCGGGCCCGCCCACGAGAGGCAGTTCTTGCGCCGTTCCCTGCACCGCCTTTCGGGTATTCTCTGCAAATTTTACTACCGGACCCGAAAGCCCGCGACTCAAGAAGTACGCTATCAAAAGAGCGCCGAGCAAGATGGCGGCCGCGACCGACAAGACCAAAACATCGAGATCCAGCAGCGTGGCGTCGAGCGATCCGCGCGATCGTGAGGCGACGAGTCGGGTCCCCGCAAGGTGTTCGAGGACGCGCGCGCCTGTCATACGGCGGGGATCTTCGGGAGGGAGCGGAGCGTTGGCCTCGATGAGAGACAGCTCCAGTTGAGTCTTGGTTCCCGCCTGGGCGAGAAGGGGAGCGAGGTGGACGGCCCCCACGAGAGCGACCCACGTCCTTCCTTGCTGGTGCAAACAGGCGGCTTCGATGGCCTTTGGACTCTCGGCTCGGTACCCGGGCTCGCGAACCCTGGTTTGCGCCCAAGAGATCAGCTCGCTTCTGGGAAGATCCTGCGCCTGTCCCGCAGCTGCTAAGATCTCTCCCTCGGACGTCAAAAGAACAAGCTCATCGAGGCCGAGGGCCGACTGCATCTGGCCGACGCGCCCACGGATGGAAAGGTAGCGTGCCATGAGGGTTTGACTGCGTAGGCCTACAAGCGCGCTGTCGACCGTGGGGTCGTGGTCGCACAAGGGGCGCAGTTGTTCGGCCAAGAGATGGGGTCGCGCGCTGAGTTCCCCTTCGAGGTGACGGACGGCGTCTTGAAACTCTGTCTCGAACCGTCGCGCTTCCGACGACTGCCAAGCGTTTCGGATCACCCAGCCAAACGCTGTGGTGATGGCAAAGCTAAGGATGAGCGTCGCGAAGAGGAGGCGGACTCTGAGCGTCACGAGGCGCATCCTAGACCGAAGCCAAGGTCTTTGCATTGTGCCTTTACCTGCTCTAGCACCTCTCTCTGCGTCTCCTTTAGCACCTCTCTCTGTCTCGATGCGATCCTGGATCTTGGCTCTCGTTCTCGCGCTCGGCGTTGTTTCGAGCGGGCTTACCGTCTCTTGTACGAAACGTGGAACGTCAGCTTTGCAAGAGAAGGCGGACCGTCCGCAGACCCTCAGCGCGCTCGGCGGTTTGGAGTCCTCCGCGGAAGGCGAAACCGAGCGCTCGAAGGCGACCCCCGTGGCGGAGGTGCCTCTGGGCACCCTCGGGCCGCGGCTCGCCACGGTCGGTCAAAATGCCGTGATTGTTTGGGCTTCGCCCCGTGCCGAGGGCTCGGTCCTGATGTCCTCCTTCGTCCCAGACGGACGAGCGGCGAGCGCGCCCCGGGCGGTGGCTCATCTGAAGACGGAGCCGCGTCATTTGGTGCTCAGAGGTCACGAGTCCGAGGGCGTTGCCTGTGTTTTGGTGCGTGGAGCGGGGACAAGCGATCTCGTCGAGCTCGTTTTTTTGGGCACAGAGGGGGAAACGATCACTGAGCCCGTCTTGGTGGCGGAGGCGCCCGGCGCGGTTCTGTGGGCAGAAGTCGTCTCCAGCGCTCACGGGTTTGTGGTGTTTTGGGCGACGCGCGCGGCGCGGGCGGTGGATGTGTATTCGGCGTCGGTGGACAGGGGTAACGTCAGCCGGCCTGTGAGTCTCGCCCGCGGCGTGTTGAGTTGGCAGGTGGGGAGCGGGCGCGCCGGTTTGGCTCTGGTGACCTCAGAAGGCGGCGATCCAACCTCGATCATTTTGCGTCAACTGGGCGATCAGGGTCGACCGATTGGCGAGAAGGTGGTGCTCGCCGCCGATGTGCGTGGGGGATTCGATCTCGATCTGGCCATGACCAAGGAGCGGGTTGTCGTCGCCTATAGCGAAAAAGACCGCCTCGATTCTCGGATCTCGATGGTCGAGACCGACGCGGGGGGCAATCTTGTCGCGGCGCCCAAGTTTTTTGGAGAGCCGAGCGGGACTCAATCCCTCGTTCGCCTCGTTGCTTCCGAAAGTTCAGAGTCTGTGGATGTGGTTTGGCAGGATGCGAGCCGCTCTGCCCTCAAGAACCGGAGGTACTTGGTGGCGCCCTATGGACCCGACCGCCGTCCTCAGCCGCCCTCCTTCGTCTTGACCCGGGAAGGGGCGGATCCGCTCTTGCCCATGGTCGGTCGCGACAAGTCCTCTCTCTACGCCCTCACAGAAGGTCGTTCCTGTTCAAGCTGTGAACCCGGACTGGCCTTGGTGGAGATGAGCGGTGATGGGGTGGCTTCCGAACAGCTTGTCGATCAGGGAGGAAAGCGGCTTTCGATGGCCTGGGATCTCACCTGCCAAGCCTCCAGTTGCGCGTTTCTTGGCGCTTCGGGACAGGGACCTTCAGCGGTTTCCCTGTTTCGGGTCAAACCTCTCAAGAAGGGCGAGAGTGCACTTGTACAAAGAGCGGACTCCGCCCGGCCCGAGGTCACGAGCGATCGCGCTATTCAGGTCGTCCCCGAACTCTCGAACCTCGTGGGTGCGGAGGTGCGGCCGGGTCACCTAGCCCTGAGTTGGTTGTCTTATTTTGACCCGGAAACACCTTACGTGGTCCCCACTACGAAAGCGCCTGATGGTCGTTTCGCACCCGTTCGCGCTCAGCTCAAAACATTTGAACTTGGGCGCGAGGATCTTTCCGTCAGCCAGGATTGGTTCGTCTCCTATCGGGCGCGGTCGCCCGGCGGGCTTGATTGGGTCCCGCCCGAAAGCGGGAGAAGCCTTTTGGTCTGGACGGCGCTCGACAATCAGAAGCCGCAGCTTTTCGCGACGCTTCTCAAGGACGGTCACAAGCTGAGTCAGAAGATGCTCACTCGGGCCGAGGAAGAAATTCTCGACGTCGCATCGGTGCGAGCAGACACGGGGTACTTGCTTGCATGGGTGGGGGAGCGCGGGGAGAACTCTTTTGTCTATGCCCTGCGTGTCGACAGCAATCTGACTCCGGCGGGTCCCCCCGCTGTCCTCAGCTCGCTTGATCGCTCACCGACTTCCGTTGCGCTCGCCGTTTCTGGGAAGAGAGCCCTGCTTGTGTGGACGGATCAGGGTGTTCGTCCGGACCGAGCTGAGCTTTTCGTAAGGGAGTTGGATCTGAAAACAGGGAAACCCGTAGGAGCCGAAATGCGAGTGGGGCAGTCAAGCGCCCATCATCACAGCCCTGTTCTATTGCCGATTGCCGACTCCGAAGAATTCCGTCTCGCCTGGCTCGAAAGCCAGATCCCTCTGGATGCTTCGGGCGTAGCTTCGCGCGGTCGTTTGATGCTCGGACGAGTGGCGGCCGATGGGCGGTTGATGGCGCCTCCGCGTGCGACGCCCATGCCGGGAGAACCTCAGAGCCTGGATCTGTCCTGCACAGGGGACGACTGCCGTGCGGTTTCTGTGATCGAAAATGACCGCGGGCGTCTTGATCTTTGGGCTGCTCGGTTGAGCTCGGATTCTTCCGATCAAGGACGCACGCTTCTCTCCCTCGGTACCGACATTGCCGGAGCGGTAGTTGCAAAAATCATCGGGAATGAAATCTACTATTCGGACTACGACGACCTCGAAGAACGGTGGCTCCTCAGACGCGCCACGATCGCCTGGTAAAGGCGCATTCATCTGTCTGATGATTTCCAGTAACTTAAGCGTTTAAGTACACGCGGAGATTGAGGCTGAGTCGCCAAAGCACACCAGCCCAAAGGGCGAGGTGTGCCTAACCCCCAAATACTAATTACACGGGCAGTTCGAGCCTTGAAAGCAACTCATCAAACTCACGGCCGTTGCGATAGAGGTGGGGCTCTGGATCAAGGCTGCGTCGATGATGTTCTTGCAGGTGCTCGGCTGGAGGCAACCGATGCCCGAGCAACCTGTGGCTTCCATGCAGTTGAAAATGGCGATGCACCACAGATCCCCCAAACAACCCGTGAAGCTTTCATAGCAATCGGTGCACACGCAGATGCTGCACTGGTCATTGAAGACTGCTTCGCAGGTGGCCCCGTGCCCGGAGCCCCCGGAGCCCGCGCCTCCACTGCTTGGAGCACCGCCTACGCCTGCGCCTCCACTGCCTGGAGCACCGCCTACGCCTGCGCCTCCACTGCCTGGAGCTGCGCCTCCACTGCCTGGAGCTGCGCCGCCTACGCCTGGAGCGCCGCCTACGCCTGGAGCGCCTCCAGACGCGTGCATTCCGCAGAAGGCTCCGCAATCTTGTTCGGCAGCCTCTGCGCAAACATCGTCCCAAGCGAACTGGCAGCAGTAAGGATCAGGCGTGCTCCCGGTTGTGCAGACGCATTCTTGGATCGCCGGGACCTGGCAGCCCAATCCTCCGTGGGGCTCACAACAATCACCGCCGAAGATCCCGCCGCCGACTCCCGGCTGACCTCCCGATGGAAAAGCACCTCCGCTTCCCGGTTCACCTCCGCTTCCTGGCCAACCGCCACTCCCCGGCGCACCTCCCGATCCGCTGCACATGGCGGCGCAAGATGAGTGAGCAAGATCTACGCATTGTTGGTCCCAGGCCGATTCACAGCAGAAGGGATCCTGAGAGCAAACGCAGGGAGCCACGAGCATGTCGCGGCACCCGGGTTCGTTTGAGGCGACGCAGCAGGTTCCTACGGGACGTCCTCCGACTCCGGGATTTCCTCCGTCACCGCTGACTCCGCCGCTTGCTCCCGTTCCTACTGGACGTTGATACCCCAAGAGATCATCTTCGCTCGTGCGGGCGCCGCATCCGGTCGCTACTGCGGTTGCCGACAAAAGAAAGAGAAGCGTTGAACGGCGCATCCCTGGAGCGTACGGCGCTTCCGCCCAAGGGGCCAACTCCGGAAGGGGGAGCGGGGGGTAGGCAGGCCCATTTTTCGTTACCGCACGTCTGTACAGTCTTTCGGGGTCCTTCCCGGGAGGATAGGACCGCCCCCGCCATGGATCAGATCCGAGTCGTGGGCCTCGAGCTCCGTTGTATCGTGGGGATCCGTTCTTACGAGCGTCGTCGAGAACAGCCTTTGCGGGTGGATATTGCCCTTGGGCTCGACCTTTCGACGGCCGGCCGCAGCGGGCAGATCAGCGATAGCGTGGACTATGCGATGGTCGCCGACCAGCTCACCCTGCTGCTCAGGTTCCGTGAATACCGACTCTTGGAGGTGGCGGCGGAAGAAGCCGCCGCGTTTTTGTTTGCGGCTCACCCTGCGATCCAGCAAGTGCAGCTTCGACTCGACAAGCCCGAAGCGCTGGCCGGGCGAGCCCGCTCGGCGGCGGTAGAGATGATTCGCTCGCGAGGGGCCTTCGGCGCTTCGGAGGAGACCACGGAGTACGGCGGGTGCACGGAACTTCTCCGGAGTCCCGAAGGAGTCGTGGAAAGACTCAGGCTGGACCCCGGCAAATCGGTGACCTTGGAGGACGAACACCGACGTCTCGAGTTTGTCCTTTCCGGTGCAGGAAAAGGCAAACTCACCACCTACGCGAGCGGCGAACCGTCGCACTACTTCGCAGAGTCCGGCACGCCCACTCAGGTTTGTCGGTGTGTGGCGCTTGTCGATCCTCCCCTTTGATGGGTCGTCTTGTTCATCTCCTCGATACTTGCCGGGTGCCTTGCTGCGGCTTTTAGTCGTCCATGACTTCCGTGAACGTCACGAAGGTGTCTTCCAAGACGAGCTCTTCGAGACGTTCGTACCAAATCGTATCGGGGCTCGTCGCTGAGGGGCTGCATGTTTCACCGGTCAAGTTGTACACGGTGTCCGAGCTGTGTGAGGCCCCCGCGGCATAAAGTTCTGCGTTTGCCCCGGTGCACACATCGTCGCCTTGCATGAGGATGTAAGCGTAGTCACCTTCGTTACACGGAGCACTGCTTCCGGGAACAATCACCTGAGTACACTCTGGGTCTTTGTACACGGTGCTAGAACCATGCCCAATATTGAGGATAGGGCTCGGAAGGCATGCCAGCTTTCCGCCTTCAAAAAAATAAACCGAGCATTCGCGTTCGAGCTCCGTGTCATAAGCGGAATGCAAACGGAAGAG
Organism: uncultured Polyangiaceae bacterium; assembly: GCA_964392575.1. Taxonomy (GTDB): domain Bacteria; phylum Myxococcota_A; class Polyangia; order Polyangiales; family Polyangiaceae; genus NIC37A-2. The sequence continues at coordinate 8,674 of CAYMQT010000075.1, read as the reverse complement.
TGGAACGCCATCCAGGTACCAATAGCGATCCTGCAGGCGAGTACCGCTCTTTAGCTCGCCGAGCTGAAGATCGATCAAGCCCGTCGCAAGATCACCCACACGGAAATAGGTATCCGAAGGACGGTCGGTCGGATCCAGCTCCTCACAGCTCCCCGCAGATCCCACATAGGAGGTAGAGATTTCTTCTCCAAGCTCCCGGAGCACTCGAACAGGGCAACCTGCACTCCCCTCAAGCGACGAGACCACCTCCGGAGCGGAGCAGGCGTTGAAGTGAACGGCTGCGGGTTCGAGGCAAGCGTCGTCGGCGAAGCCACTCACCCCGCTGAGCCCACTCAGGGCAAGCCCGGACACACAGTGGTGAGACGTTTCGTCATCATGCGTTTGACTGACGACCACACAAGCTCTACCTGTGCCGAGCGCAAGGAGCTCCTGAGGAAACCACGCCCCATCCTCAGAATGGATGAAGGCAACCCCCACCTCTTCAGTGCGCTCGTCCACCACCCGCTCTCCTCGCACAAAGGTCTCTACATCTGCTGGAGTGGCGGCCAAGAGCGTCGCTGCGTCTACTTCTCTTTCGACGCAGCCCCCTGCTTCGAGTTGATAGAGCGTGGTGGGTGCCTCGACCGCGTCACCGGCCACCCAGAGAAGACGTTTTTGCTTTTCCTCGCAAGAGGAGGGGCGCGTGTAGAGCCCTCCATAAACGGGAGGCCTGCTGTCTTCACACTCCGTGCTCGGGTAGTACAAGATGACCGCCTGGGTGCATTGATCGTCTGTGAAAACAACGGGGCCGCCGTGGGGCAAACAGCGCAAGACATCATCTTCAGCGAGATCGAAGATACAGCCAACATCGAGATCGGTGTCCCTGATACCCTGAGGAAGGGCGGCGTCCCCTGCTTGCCACCACACCTGCTTCAAGCGACTCCCGGAGACGATGCGCGGCAATTCAGGAGGCTTCTCTGTGCTGGGGTTCGTGTCCCCATCGCCATCCCCATCGCCCATTCCGTCCGTATCGTCCGCTTGGCTTCCTTTGTCGTCCTTGCAGCCGACAAAGCAAAACAAGCCGATCCCCAAAACGACGCTCCACGGTTTCCAGTTCTTGGGCATGATTCTCTCCGACGCTGCACTCCCCAGCACGTCCCCAGGTTCTTTTTAGCCTAGGTGTTCCCAGGAAGGGCGGCAATCGAGGGAGGCGAAGGCTGGGTGAGTTCAGTGTCAGCCACCTCCGCCCGTCGATGCATGCAGTCTGCGAGCGCCCGCGCGGCTTGGGCAAGGCCAGCTTTGGTGAAATCAGATGACCTGAGCGGAATTTGGTTATCCACCCTGCGTGTGGCGCCCTCTGAAAGCCAATGCATTTCCGTGATTTGCGTGTGAGCTTTTGAGTCGAGGATGGGGTTTCATGCGCGAGTTTCGGCCGTGCTTCCATCCTGCTTCGGCCGCGCTTTCGCTGCCCGCACCTAGGAAGAAAACCACGACGCTTGGTGAGAAAAATGTTGGTCGTAGCGGGCGTCTAGTGTACTTGTGGGCAGCTTCTTCAAGGGGAGCATGCCGAGGGGGCATTTCTAGATTCATGACGAGTTCAGCTGATGACAAGCGTTGGGCGATCTTGCCTCCGCCTTCCCGCCATGCCTCGTCGACTGCTGGCCCTCTGGCCCTTCATTCGGAGCCCACCCTTCATTCGGAACCCACCCTACCGAGTTCGGAGGGGCGCAAGCCTCCTGCGCGGCGCGTGGACCTCGGTGTGCGTGTGAGTTCCCGGGACGAAACGTCGGAAGCTCCCGTGAGTTCCGTGTCTCCCGTGAGCGCGGTGACTCCCGTAAGCGCGGTGACTCCCGTGAGCGCCGTGTCTCTCATCGAACCTGCGGATTCTCAGAAATTGACGGAGGTTCCGCCCGCGTCCCTCGATGCGGCGGACTTCGTGGAGACGATTCCGGCGCCCAAGCTGCCCGATGTTGATGTCGAACATGTGGACGACGTCGATAGGGACACTGAGATAGGCTAGGTCCAGTGAACCCAGGTTGAAACGGCGGAGATCCGGTGTAGCGTCTCTGCCCGGAGGTTTCATGAACGCATCGCATCTCGTCCCTCGTCATCCCTGGTACCGTGCTGTCCCCTGGTACCGTGCCGTCGTCGCCTTTGTGCTCTCGATTTTTGTCCTCACGACGGTAAGCCCGGCGTTCGCGGCGGGTCGTGTCGTGTGGAAAGAGACGACGATCAAGGAGCGCACGAAGAACGAGGCGTGGCACCTCGAAATGGAGATTCATCTCGCCAAGGCTCCAGACATCGCTCACAAGGGGATGAAGTTTGAGTTCACGCAGACGGCGGCTTTCGAGCGAGAACTCGTGGACGGGCGCGAAGGTCCACAGACTCGTACCGTCCCTTTGACCAATCAGCAGGCGTTGATCGAGAGCGTGACGGTCGGCTTCATGGACCCAGGCTCGGGAGTCACGATGAATCGCACGCGCTTCTCCTTCAAGGTCACCCGCGCCCATGGGTACAACGCAGGCACGTGGCAGGTGAAAATCCGGGATACTGATTCAGGCGCTCAGATCGGTCATGTGCAGACGCTCACCTTCCAAGGTGAAAACGAGATCGTCGACCGTCGAAGCATCGTGTTTCACGGGAACGAAAAGAAGAAGAGCGAGCCCAAGGAAGCTCCGCCCCCCGCAGAGGAGACGCAAAGCGACGCTCCTGAAGAAGATCCGTACATGGGTGAGCCTGACGATCCAGGGCAGACCCCTCCGAGCATTGAAGAAAAGCCCGGCGGCGGTTGCCACTACGTGCCGCACTCAGATCAGCCGCTCTGGTTTCTCGCTGGTCTCGCCCTGGGGCTTGGCATATTGATTCGCCGCCGCTCCTGAGACTTCCGCCTGCACCAGCGCAGAAAGGCGCTGAAGGCCGCGAGCGAATTTTTGCGCTGGTACCAGGAGACTCAAAAGCAGATACGGTCCGCCTTCGAATCCAAACATGGATCCGAAATGAACCCGGAGGCCCTTTCGCGCTACCGCCGTCTCCCACTCGGACTCGGTCTGCGTCGCCGGTAGCTTGACGATGGCAGTCCATCCCCCGTCTACCGGCAGCATCGTCATGGCGGTGCCTTTGCATGCGTGAGACAGGTAGGCTCGGTTTTCTTTCAACCTTTCTATGACGGCCGCCCGGGGATCGACCGACGCCGACAGGATAGAGTCGAGCGCTCTCATCACGGGATTCCCGACGGACAAATAGGCGTCGAGCACCCAATCGAGCCTTTCCAGCAGCTGCGTTTCCGAGGGACCGCTCACGACCATCCATCCGCACTTGAGGCCAGGCGCGAGGGCCCGTTTACTGAGTCCATCCAAGATCACGGTGTTGGTGTGCTGGGTGTGCTCGCGGGAGAGAGCATCGAAATGCTCGGTCGTGTCAGAATAGGCCAGGAACACTTCGTCGATGACGAGGGGCAGGCCAAGCTCGCTCATCCGCTCCCATTCTTCTTTCGTGAGGTGGTGTCCGGTGGGGTTTTCTGGGCTGACGCAGAACAGCGCGCGAATGCCACGCCGTTCTGCTTCCTGTCTCGACGGGAGCGAGCTCAGATCCACATGAAAGGCTCCGTCGTAAGCAAGCTTGTATCGGTGCACCGTGACGTCCGAGAGGCGGGCCAGGTGCTCGAAGAGCGGGTAGCTCGGTTCGGGAATGAGGATGGCGTCTCCTGGATCGCAGAGGGTCTTGAGGAGGACGCTATAGGATTCACTGGTGCTTGCCGTCAGGATGACTTGTTCGGGCGTGATGCGCGCGCGGCTGTCGTAGAGACGAGCCACGGTCTGACGGGCTTCCCAGAGACCGCGCGGTTCAGGTGAGTAGGCTGCTTCTGTGTCGGAAAGGAAGCGCGCGTACTCCGGGAGAGGGAGATCGACCTGCTCGGGGCGTGTCGCTGTGAGGTCTATGCAATCTGCGTGACTGAGAGCGAGCGCCTCATGGAGAGCCCGTGCGGGGTCTGCCTCACCGAGGTGACTTCGCCGCGAGAGGGACAGCCTGCTCGGTTTTTGGCTCATCAGGCCCATCTTCTTCCCAGGCGGACCTCAGAGACAAGAGGTCGTTTGCGCCTCCCCCCGGCGATGGCTAGCTTCCGCTCCGCATGAGCGACGTCGGACATGTCACAAGACTGAAATACCAGGACAAGGAACTGCTCCTCATCGGGACAGCGCACGTGTCCAAAAAGAGTGTGGACGAGGTGCGACGGGTCATTTTGGAGGAGCGACCGGACACCGTCTGCGTGGAGCTTGACCAGGGTCGGTACGACATGCTGGTGGATCAAACTGCCTGGCAGAAGCTCAACGTGTTTGATGTGATTCGTCAGAAGCGGGTCCTTTTTCTTCTCAGTAGTTTGGCGCTTGGCGCTTATCAGCGGCGGATGGGGGAGAAGCTGGGAGTGGCGCCTGGCGCGGAACTTCTGGCGGGGGTGAAAGCGGCCGAAGAAGTGGGAGCCAAGGTCGTTTTGGCTGACCGGGATGTGCAGGCTACCCTCAAGCGGACTTGGGCCAACCTGTCCTTCTTCGACAAGGTGCAAATGGCTTCGGGTCTCGTCAGTGCGCCGTTTGCCGTAGAAGACATCGATGAGGCTCGTATCGAAGAGCTGAAGGACGTCGATACGATCGGTGAGATGTTGCACGAAGTGGCGCAGCAAATGCCGCGGGTGAAGACCCCGCTCATCGACGAGCGCGATCAGTTTTTGATGGCGAAAATTCAGGAAGCGCCCGGGAAGAAGATCGTCGGCGTGGTGGGCGCGGCGCACGTGAGAGGGATGGTCGAACGCCTGGGTCAGAGTGCGGACTTTGTAGAACTCAGCAAGATCCCTCCGCCGAGCGCACTCACGCGTAGTCTCAAATGGGTCATTCCGTTGTTTATGCTGAGCGCCTTTTCGTACGGCTACTACAAATACGAAGGTCAGGGTCTGGAGGAACTTTTGTACGCCTGGGTTTTGCCCAACTCGATATTTGCAGGCATCACGACCCTCTTCGCACTCGCTCATCCTCTCACGATCTTGACTGCTTTTGTGGCGTCTCCGATCACCTCGCTCAACCCCACAATCAGCGCGGGCATGGTGGCGGGTCTGGTTGAAGCGTATCTCAGAAAGCCGACGGTGGCGGACTGCGAAGGCGTGCAAAAGGCAGCAGGCTCCTTGGCCGGCCTTTATTCCAACGGTGTAACGCGCGTCCTGCTTGTTGTGGTTTTGGCCTCCTTTGGCTCAGCCCTCGGTGCTTGGGTCGGCCTGGGCTGGGTGGTTTCCTTGCTCGGCTCTTCTTGACATCCCTCTGGTCTGGTTCCTGACATCCCTCTGGGCTCGGGCTACAGTCGCTCGGAGGAGAGACGGATGGACAACGAGTGGCCCAGTTTTTCGATTGTTCCCGAGCGAGATGTGCTCGGGGATGCACGCCCCCGCGGTCAGGCGCTGACTCGTTTCATTTGGTGGAACGGGGAGATGCGCGAGGCTGAGAAGCAGTCCGTTCACTACTATTCCAACGCCCTGCACTACGGCACTGCTGTCTTTGAGGGGATTCGTTGCTACCCGACCGAAAGAGGACCGGTTCTTTTTCGCGTGCGGGATCACATCGAGAGGCTTCTGTTTTCCGGAAAGCTCTACGGAATGAAGATTCCGTTCGATGAAGACGCACTCGTAGCAGCGTGCGTGGAAGTCACTCGAAAGAATGCGGTGACGGACGGATACCTCCGCCCCATCGCGTTTTTCGGCGAGGGTCCCATCGACCTCAAGCCCAAGCGCGGCTGTCCCGTGCATGTCTTCGTGGCCATTCGCGAGCTGGGGACCTTTCTGGGAGACGGCGCTCTGCGCAATGGGGTTCGTGTGACCATCAGTAGCTGGCGCAAGATCCACCACACGATGCAGCCCACCATGGCCAAAGCGAGTGGGCATTATTCGAGCGCCGTCCTCGCCGCGCACGAGGCGATGGACAGGGGCTATGATGATGCCATTTTGCTCAATGGAGACGGGACCGTGTCGGCCGCCACCGGGCAGAACATCTTCTTTGTCAAGAACGGCCGCCTCATCACCAACGATGAAACCTCGGCCATCGTACCGGGGATCACGCGCGACTCCATCCTACACATCGCCAGAGAGGATCTTCACATGCCGGTGGAGGTGCGCGCCTTCACGCGCGAAGATCTCATGCGAGCCGATGAAGTCTTCATGACGGGCACCGCCGCCGAGGTCACACCCGTACGAGAGCTGGACGGGACCGAGTACAAGACCGGGCGCAACACCTTCGGAGCGCGCCTCCAAGTGGCCTATCTGCACGCGGCCACGGGAAAAGAGGAACGCTATTGGGACTGGCTGACTCCTACGAGCTAGAGCACGTCTGAAACCCTGCTGCGCGCTCTGCTGCGTCGGTCGTCGCTCACGTACCTTCGTACGCTCCGCGCCTCCTCTCTAGCAGCAGGGCGCTCGCGACGGTTTTCAGACGTGCTCTTAGGGAGAGACGGCGGCGAGGGAGGCGTTTTTTTCGTGATTGGGCGCGTCGATTTGTCCGTCGTGAGCTTCGATGAGCTCCGCGCGATAGAGCAGCGTTCCGTCGACTGCGGTGATCTCGCCCGAGATGTCGCGTGCTCGGTTCGTGTCACGAGCCACCGACAAGCGCGCTTCGCGTTCTCCCAGCTGCACTTGAAACTCAGAGATCTCGCAATCGAGCTCCTGTTTGCCGATCAGGCAGGTTTGTGAAGTTTTTCCGAGCAGCCCGTCGTTGCGGTCCGGAACAAATGAGGTGCGAGCGAGCAGATCTTCGAAGTCCTTGGCACTTCCCGGGAGAACTTCGTCTCCGATGAGACGAGACACTGTGAGCACCCGCTCACTGCGAGCGCCCATGAGAACTCTGAGCTGAGTCAGCTTGTCACCCTCCTCTAGGCTGTAGTCGACGGTCATGGAATTGCCGTCATTTGAGATCACCTCTTCTTTCAGCACCATGGGTCGCTCAGCGAAGCTCCCGCTGAAACGATGGACGAGGATCTGCCCCACGGGGCGGCCGGCGGGCCCCGAGGCACCCTGACCTTGAAGCGCGAGCTCTGGGCTCTCTTTCTTGACGTTTTCGGGTTGGCTCGCTCCGGGGATGCCAGAGCCACATCCGAGGAGGCTCATCACCCAGAGCGCGGACACGGAGCCGAAGATCGTGGTTTTGGAGAAGCGAAAACGGGAGGATGCCATACCCGGGTCCTAAGGAATCGAGGGCGTCCGGGCCAAGTTTGGTGGATTCTATATGGACTAAGTCCAGACTTAGCTAACAGACCCCAGGCGCCCGCTCGCGGGGCTCATTTCAGCCTCTTCGGAGAGGGCAGCTGGGGAGGTCGGGGAGATCGGGAAGGCGGAAGAATCCGGGGGAGTTTCAGAGAATCCGCTCACATGGGCGGCGCTTGCGAGATCTTCAATGAGGGAAGGGGCGTAGCGACTCGCGGCGGTGAGTGCGGCTGAGGAGGCGCCCGCGATCGCCCAGCCTAGAGGTCCAAGGGGCCTGCATCCGAACGCACCGCTGAGTCCTGGCGTTTGCACGATGGCCGCAAGACCCAGCGCGGAAACCACGTTCGTGATGACGACCTGGCGACTGCGCTCGCCGGAGATCATGGTCTGACCGAGCTGAGTTCCGACGAGGGCCAAGAGTGCGGTGGTCGATGCACCCTTGCGGTCGCCGATGGCGCTGCTGCCCAGCCAGGCCACACCAGCACCGGCGGCCGTCACGACGGCCCGAGCGAAGATGTCCCGATCGAGCTTCCAACCCATGGCCGCCTCGGGACCCATGGCGGCCAGGTCGTCCATCTCGCTGGCTTTGGGAGCACGAAGCGCCAGCGCCGTGGCAGGGGCGACGTCGGTGAACAGATTCACGAGCAGGAGTTGACGCGGGGAAAGGGGCGGACGCCCACTGAGCATGCCTCCAAACAGCGTGAAGCCGATCTCACCCAAATTCCCGCCGATCAAGATGGAGACCGCGTCGCGGACCGAGTCCCACAAGGCTCGTCCCTCGATGACGGCATCGATGAGCGTTT
>CAYMQT010000075.1:0-648 GCA_964392575.1 uncultured Polyangiaceae bacterium | reverse complement strand
GTTTCGATTCGGGCGTCGGCCAGCACCATGTCCGCCGCATTTCGCGCCGCTTCCGCCGCGTGTTGGCCCATCGCCACCCCCACACTGGCCAGGCGAATGGCGGGAGCATCGTTGGCTCCGTCTCCCACCATCGCGACGGTGCGGCCTTGTCGAATCAAGGCGCGTACGATGCGCACTTTCTGCGAGGGCGAGACGCGCGCAAACACGTCCACATAGGTGATGCGCTCCGCCAACTGGTCTTCATTCAGCTGATTGATTTCCGCGCCGGTCAGCACGATCGGCTGGGAGCTGAGCTTGAGTTCCACGAAAATGGCCGTCGCCGTGCTGGGGTGGTCGCCCGTGATCATCACTGTGCGCAAACCTGCCTTCTTCAAGGAGCGAAGCGCGGAAGTGGCGGTGGGTCGCACGGGGTCACGGAAGGCCAAAAGACCGACAAAGCTCAGAGCGGCGACCGAATCCGGGGAAAGCTCTTCTCCTTCGGCGAAGGCGCGTTCACAGACGGCCAGCACCCGCAAGCCCTTGAGGGCGAGCTCCGACGTGTGCTCCGTAATTTGCTGCCTTTCTCCATCGCTGAGCGGCAGTATCCCTTCCTCGGTCACGCGAAAGAGGCAGCGTCCAAGCAGCGCTTCCGGCGCTCCTTTGACGGAG
>CAYMQT010000074.1:8117-22793 GCA_964392575.1 uncultured Polyangiaceae bacterium | reverse complement strand
ACTCTCATTTCGCTCCTGTCCATTCTTGGGGTTGCGCTGAGTTCCTTCGCTTTGTGCGCGGTCATCAGCATCATGGGCGGGTTTGGGGAGGACTTGAAGGCCAAGATCCTGGACAACAATGCCAACATCCGCATCGAGTCCCCGGACGCGGGCGGGTTTGAGTACTGGAGAGAAATCTTGGACCGCGCTCGTACTTCGCCGGGAGTCTTCGCCGCGACCCCAGTGGCCGGCGGTGAAGTCATGGCGTCGAGTTCGACGACGACGGCGGGCGTCCAGGTGTACGGCATCGATACTCAATCTTTCGGAGCTGTGGTCGACGTCCCGAAAAAGATGGAAGTGGGGTCGTTCGACTATCTGGATGATCCACTCAAGCTGAGGACCCTTCCTCCCGACACGCCCATTCATGTGGGACCGGGAGGCCAGGTCTTCTTGAAGGGCCCCTCGCCGGACCATAAGACCCTAGAAGACACGGATGAGGCGCCGGACGACGTGTACCCCGGGGTGGTGCTCGGTCGCGAACTCGCGCGCAGTCTGCACGCCTACGTGGGAGATGAACTCACCCTTGTCTCTCCCATGGGCGATCTGGGCCCTATGGGTCTTTTGCCGCGTTCGCGCAGGTTTCGCGTGGCCGGCATCTTCTACACGGGCATGTACGAGTACGACGCCACTCACGCTTACGTGACTCTGGAAGCCGCTCAGGAACTCTTGGATCTCAAACATTTCGTGACCTCGGTTGATATCCGAGTGCGCCAGGTGGAAGCCGTCGGAACCATCACCCCTCCGCTGGTGACTGCTCTTGAGCGCCCTGACCTCAAGGTCAGAGACTGGCGTGAAATGAATCGCAATCTCTTCAGCGCCCTTCAGCTCGAAAAGATCGCCACCTTTGTGATTCTCTCCATCGCGATTCTCGTCGCCAGCTTCTGCATCATCTGCACGCTCTTGCTCATGGTGACGGAGAAGAGCAAGGAGATTTCCATCATGAAGGCCATGGGGGCGAGCGACGAAACCATTCTGCGACTTTTCATGACCGAGGGCATGCTCATCGGGGGTGTGGGGACCTTCTTTGGAGTGGTGACGGGCTTTACGGCGATGAAAAGTCTCAAGGAGTTCGGGCTTCGGCTCGATCCCGAGGTCTATTATATCGAGCAGTTACCGGTGACGGTGAACGGCGGAGATTACTTCTTGGTTGCGCTGTGCGCCTTCATCATCACTACCCTCGCCACCCTCTATCCCGCGCGCGCCGCGAGCGGGGTGTCGCCCGTTGACGGCATTCGCTACGAGTAAGAGACATGCTGGAAGAACAAGAACCACAAGAGTCGAGCCTAGCGCCGGAGTCGGAACGACCCGAACCTCTCGTCAAGATCAGAGGTCTCTCGAAATCGTTCGATCACATGGGTCGCACCCTGGAGGTCTTGCGAGACATCGATCTCGACATCCACCACGGGGAAATCCTTTCCATCGTCGGGCCGTCGGGGGCGGGGAAGAGCACTCTTCTGCACTGCATGGGTACCCTCGACCTCCCTTCAAAGGGAACCATTTTGCTCGGGGGAGAAGAACTCACCACGGCCAACAGTTCTCGCCTCGCCGCGATCAGGAACCGGGACATCGGGTTCGTGTTTCAGTTTCATCACCTGCTCCCGGAATTTGACGCTCTAGAGAACGTCATGCTGCCCGGATTGATTCAGGGGCGTTCGAGGAAAGAGCTGGAGGCGCGTGCCAGGAAGCTTCTGGATGAAGTGGGAGTTTCTGAGCGTGCGAGCCATCGGCCCGGAGAAATGAGCGGCGGAGAGCAGCAGCGGGTCGCGGTGGCGCGCGCCCTCGTTCTCGAACCCAAACTGCTCCTGGCTGACGAGCCCACTGGAAACCTAGACAGCGGAACTGGTAGCGCAGTGCACGATCTCTTTTTCGAGATCAACCGGGAGCACAATACGACCATTGTCGTTGTCACCCACAACCCGGGTTTCGCGGAGAGCATGCCGCGGGTCGTTCGTATGAAGGACGGAGCGGTCGAACGGGATGACGTCGGCCGTGAAGCGCGCGACTCATCCCGACCTTAGAAAAACCGTCGCAGTCGGTAGTTGGGCAGAAGCATTTCGAGAGCCTTTCTGGCCGCCGCGCTGAGGCTGGCCTCTCGTGAGAGCTGATGGCTTTCTGAAAATGGGCAATTCAGGAACCAACGCCCGGCTGTTGAACCTCGTGCGTACGCTGATCAAACACTGCGTCACCGACGAACGCTGGATGAGGCGGAGGCCAGCCAATAGGGTCTCAAGGGGTTGATTCTGGAGGGCCTGCCGCTTGGCGGAGAGGAGGACTGGAGTTGACCCGGTTAGGGTGATACCCTGCGAAGGTTATGTCCGCCAAGGATGCTCTTCTAGCCGACGATTGTGTTGACCAAGGCGCAGCCGATGGCAACGACCTGCCGGCAGAGGTTGCTCTGTCGCTGTTCGAGGACGACTTTTGGATGCAGCTCTCGCCGCGGGAACGCTTGAAGCGAGCCTGGGCATTACGAGCACGCCTGAAGGACCCGCAGGGCGCGCATGATCAGAAGCTTTTTCCAGCACCTTGAAGATCACGCTGTTGATTGGCTGTTGGTCAGCGGTCAGGCCACCATTCTCTATGGAGCCGCCACGTTCTCCGAAGACGTTGACCTGTGGGTCGATCCTGACGCGCAGAACCTGGACCGTCTGCGGGCGGGGCTGCATGCGTCAAAGGCTCGCTACTACAAGCTGACCCCGCCTCTAGAACTCGAGTTCGCCGAGCGTCACCACGGTTTTCATTTCCTGGTGCCGGATGATTCGGGGGCCGACTGGTTCTTGGACGTGATGGCTTGCCCACCACGAGTGGGAGCGTTCAAGGAGGCATGCAGTCGTGCGAGAACATTCGACACGGAGTGGGGCTCGCTACCGACTGTGGGAATTCCGGATCTCATTGAATTGAAGAAGACACAAAGACCTCGCGACTACCCCATCGTCACCAAGCTGGCGCTCTCGGAGATCGCCCAGCAAACTCGCCCCTTGGACCAGGCGGGCACTGCTTGGGCGCTCGACAACGTATTCACGCTCGCGGGTCTGCGCACTGTCGTGCGCGACTACGACGAGTTGGCCGTGGTACTTCAGGCTCGGGCCGACGCGGTCGGGGACGCCGCGCGAACCTGGGGTGCGGGCGCGGAACTCAGTCTGGAGCAGGAGGAGAACCTCGACGCATGGTTTGAGTTCAAGATGGCGCCCTTGCGTCGGGCGGACCGCGTCTTCTGGCGTCCCGTGATCGATGAGTTACGCATCCTGCGTCAAAGCGGGCGTCTCGCTGTTGAAGGCAGCCCCGTCTGAATCCGGGTGAGTGCTTCAATCATTGGAGCGTGCTGGGTGAAGGTGCTATACGTCCCCCGTGTTGATTCTGGAGCCCGTCGTCACGCCGCGATTCGTTGGGCGGCCGATCAAAATGCTTCCGCCCATGCCCAAGGTTCTTTCCCTCGTCGAGCTCGAAGCCAACGTGGTCAATCCTCGGGTGATTGCCGCGCTTAGGGAGGTGTCTCGGAGGCTCAGTGCGGCGAAGGTGCGCCACGCGGTGTTGGGTGGCATCGCGGTGGGTGTGCATGGTTGGCCTCGGGCCACGCGCGACGTCGATTTGCTCGTGGCGCCCGAAGCCTGGCGCGTGGAGCGGGACGGCACGTACACCCCCCTCGTAGAGCTGCCGGAGCAGATCGATGGCATCGAGATCGATTACCTGCCCATCAGCGTAGCGGGTGATTTCTTGTTGGAAGCGTTCGACAGGGCGCATCTCGACGAAGGCATTCCGATCGCGCCGGTGGAGGTCGTGATTCTGACCAAGTTGATGCGTTTGGTCATGCGCGACCAGGCGGACATCGTCGAGTTGGTCAAGGCGGGGCTCTTCTCCAACGCCACTGTAGAAGCTCACTTAGAGACCCACGCGCCGATGTTGACGTCGCGCTTTCGGCAGCTCGTCGAGCAGGCCGAGCGCGAAGAACGAGCAGAGCGCGAAGGATAGGCAGAGCGCGAAGGACAAGAGGCCGTTTCAATCTGCGCAAATTGCCCCTTCGCATCACCTCACTACCACGACTGGTGGCTCTGAAATCCGCTTCAAGTTGAGGCCTCCGGGGTAGTAGAACGACGTGGCGTTTCCGTAGCCCATCACTTGGAGGCCAAGGCCTGCTGCGTGCGTGGTGGAAAGCGTGTGGATGCCGCCTGTCGCGCTGCTGAGAAGTACGCGAGCCACTGACCAGCCACTCGCACCAATAGCCTCGAGGGGAGCAGTCAGCGGAGCACCATTCAAGATCACCTCGGCCCCATCAGGAACAAGAATATCCGCGTAGTTTTCCATGAAGTCGGCCGGCGCGAGAAAGGTATAACTCTGCCTGAACTGCTCCGGGGTCACCATCATCGACATCGCTGGATCACCGGGGATGTCATAAGCAGAGGGGTAATTAGGCACTTGAAGCTTGCCACCGGGCATGAATGAAGCCACAGCAAACGGCTGATCACCTTCCACCACAAAGGCTTGATTCATGATGCAACTCGCGACAGTGCACAGGTTACTGGCGCTCATCCGCGTGGGGATCTCCACCACTTCACCCGCATGGATGGTATCGGGAGCTCCGGCGGGTTTACCTTCTGGATAAGTCAGGTTCGTATTGTTCACATTACCGTAAATGCGCACGATGTGCCCGTGCACGCCACCTTGATAATAGGTGGGCGGCACCACAATGTACTTGTTGCCGATCACTTCGGCCGGCAGCACCGTCTCTTCGACGTGGTCTGCGTTCGTCGTTTCTTCTGGAATGTTGGCGATGGGGATAAATGAAATGACCTGGATCGGCTTGGTCGCGTTGATGAGCGTGCCACTGAGATCGGCGTGGGGCTCTTGTTGCCACATGGGGTAAGATCCCAAAATCTGGATCACATCCCCTTGGTTCATCTGGAAGGTAAGGACATCGTCATTGTTCCCGCTAGGGACAACTCCTCCGGCGACAACGCACGCGGGCACCACCCCACCGTGATCGCAATCGGGAGGGAGCTGTACCTGCACGCTCGTTCCATCCGCCGTTGCCGTCATCGCAAAGCCCATCGGCGCGCTGCCCCATTGCTCCGTGCCTCGTGCGCCCGAGTAGCCCACAACCCGGTAATTTCCGGTCATTGCCGTCGAAGGGATGAGCAGCGAGGCGTCGTTACTCGCCGAGCGACAGGTGTCACCCAAAGCGCCGCAAGCAGCTCCCTCCTGAGCGTATTTGAGGGGACTGAACTGCCACGTCGTCACCGGGACAGAGCTCGTCATGTGGTAGGCGCCCGCCACCATAGAAAGCGACGTCGTCAAACGACCAAAGTCTCCATTGGGAGCATTGTAGGTCGGCCCTTTGAGTTCCGTGACCCAGGGAAGCTCAATGGTGCCCAGCTCTCCGGCGGGAACAGTCACGCTCGTGGCAAACCCATTCGGCCCAGTGATTTCGATCACTGCTTCTACTTCTTGCGCGTTCGCAACAACAACTGCGTAACTAAACTCATCGAATACCGGGTTGGCCGTGATGGTCGGCCAAAAGTCACACCCGATGTAACTCGCAGCATTCGCGGCTTCAGCGCAGGTCGTTGGATCGTCCACGCCGTCGCCATCTCCCCCGGTGTCACCATCGCCTACGTTGATGTCGCCGTCACCACTGCTATCGCCATCACCCACGCTGATGTCACCATCACCCGCGTCACCATCGCCGCTGTCGCCATCACCCGCGCTTCCACTGCCCGTCGGGCTACAGGCGAGAAACCCCAGGACGAGAAGAAACGAAGACCCAACAATAAGATGTCGAACGTGGCGCATAAAGAGACTCTGCGGACTTTCAGCGCGCCCGCAAGGCAACACGCAGGATCATCCACGGATCTGATAAATCTGGTCCATTTTAGACTTGTGTCGCCAAAAATATGCAGAGCAGATGATATTTAAGACATCTGGAAGACCTGAGCCACCACCCTGACGTTGAGGATGATGGTTGAACTTCTCCGCGGGGCGAATGTCGGAGGGAGGACAAGGTGAAAGGGATGCCACAAGCTACGCCTTTTGTGGAAGGGCAGCTCGGAGCACGTCATCGAGGGGTGTCGGGCGAAATTCTGGAACGAGAGCAGACAGCTTGGAGCCGGATAAGCTGTGAGACAAACTATAGAGGTAGCGCATTTCCCGCATCTCCCGAGCGAGCTCCCAGAAGGGTGAGAGCACCGAGAAGAGCCACCAAGGGAAATGCGTGGTGCCGATGGGGCGGCCGAGTTCCCGCTCCAGAAAAGTGCGAAGCTCCTCAGCCGTGAAGTTGTGCCCCGGGAACGGAATGTCTTCGAAGCGCCCCAGCTGGTCCTTCTTTTCAGCGAGGAGCACCGCCGCCTGAGCCCAGTCGGGGACATAACAGTACGTTTGCGAAGCGCTTGGATCACCTGCAAGGGTGAGTTTGTCATTTTTTATCGAACGTAGAAAGAGGAGGCTCATCACGTCGTCTTTTTGCTCCGGCTCGATGAAGTTGCCCGCGCGAAGCACGATCGTCTGAACACCACTCGCCTCGTACTCTCGTTCCATCTCCTCACGGATCTTTCCCTTCCTGGTGTGGGGGCAGTGAGCGGTCGTTTCTGACCACTCACCGCCGCGGTCATCCAAGTTGTAGACGTTGCCCGGAATGAATACGGTCGCTCCGCTCACGCGCGCCGCGCCGATCACCTGCGCGGTCAGCTCGGGGATGAGCCGAGCCCAGTCGTGGTACGCGGGTGGGTTCCAGCCGTTGACGATGATGCTGGCGTCTGCGGCATCCTGGCGGAGGTCGCCCGTTCGACGGTCGTGTTTTCTGATTGCGTAGCCTGCCCGAGCAAAGGCGGCGGCCGAGTGTTTCCCGATTTTTCCAGAAGCTCCGAGAATCAATGCGATTTTTGACATACTGAGGTCTCCTCGGGCCCCCACTGGGCCCGCCACAACCAAGATTGAGGTACGCTGAGCTATTCTGGAATTGCCAGCCTGCGCACATATGATATGCAATTTTGAATGGCTGAAGCTCTCCCCTCCCTCGATTGGTCGCTCGTTCAGACGTTCCTGGCGGTCGCCGAATACGGGAGCCTTTCCGCCGCTGCACGTGTCCTCGGGCGCAGTCAGCCGACCCTCGGCCGCCACGTGAAGCTGATGGAAGACCAGCTCGGGAGTGAACTCTTTCGCAGGCACGAAAAAGGGCTCTCTTTGACGAGGGCGGGCGAGGCACTCCTCGGTACCGCTCGTTCCATGCGGAGCGCCGCGCACGAACTTCAGCTCGAAGCTCAAGGCCGGACCGCTCGCATCCAGGGGACAGTCCGGATCAGCGCGAGTGTCGTCGTTGCTACCCATCATCTCCCGGGCATCATCGCGACGATTCGCGTGCGCGAACCTTCTATTTCGATTGAGCTTGTCCCGAGCGACGAGACGTCGAAGCTCCATTTTCGAGAGGCGGACATCGCGCTGCGTATGTATCGGCCGACGCAGCTCGATCTCGTTACACAACACATCGGCGATATCTCGTTCTCGGCTTTTGCTTCTCGCTCCTATTTGAAGCGCCGCGGTCTCCCTCAAGATGCGAGCGAACTTTTGTCTCACGATGTGGTCGGGTTCGATCGAGAAACTGCGATCTTAGAAGGCTTTCGGCTGGCTGGATTCCCCGTGGATCGAGAGTGGTTCCAAGTGCGTTGCGATGACCATGCTGCCCATTGGGCGTTGGTCAAGGCGGGCTGCGGCATCGGCTTCGCTCAGACATCAATAGGCCGGAGCGACCCGGATCTCGTCGAACTCCCGCTCGATTTTGGCATTCCAAAACTCCCACTCTGGCTCACCGCTCACGACGTCGTTCGACAGGCTCCGCGCGTCGCTCGGATCTGGGAAATTCTAGCCCGTGAGCTCAAGAGCATCTGCGACAAGTCAACCTAACCTGGTGAGTGCCAAAGCGCGCATTATTTCCATTCCGTCTACAAGACCAGCTCCGCGCCTTGGATCGATTGAGCCAGAGGCCAGAGTTCTCCACCTCAACCGCTCGATTGTGCAAGAACTCGTGAGACGGACTCTGGAAGGAGGCCTGCGGCATCGGTCGCGGAAATGAGCTCAGCATTTTGCGGGATTTGAGTGAGGAAGGTGAACGCGTAGGGGCTCCCGACCAATCCGTTGAGCCGTCGGATCAGGGGGCGAATGCTATGTGCGAGCGCATCCTTGGCGCCGTCTTCGTCTCCCAGCGCAAGGCGTGCTTTGTGAAGGGTGAGAAAGACAGGACTTTCGTTGAGCAGACTGGGCGCGCCTGACAGGAGCAGTTCGGCGGCTTCACCGCCCAGCTCGGCCGCGCGCGCGAGGTTTCCCGACAGGCGCTCTGCCTCGGCCCACATGCCCAAGGCTACGGGAAGGACGTCGCGGTGCTGCTGTTCCCGATAGCTTTCGGCGCTCATTTTCAGGAGCGCCGTTGCACGCACCTTTGCCTGCTCCGTTCCCGAGCGGAGCAATTCGACGCCTCGGTAGTAGAGAACCCCTAGGTTGGACCGATCTGGTGACGCCCAGTATCCGGTGGCGGCGGCGTCGGCTTCTGCGCGTGTATCGGTGAGGAAAGTGTCCAGGCGCCGATCGGTTCCGAACAGTCCCGCCCAGCCGAGAAGATTCATCTGGGCATGACGAGTCGCCGCGGGACTTCCGATGTGTTCGGCCAGAAGGAGGCCTCTTTCGAGGGCTTCTCGCGCTTCTTTTCGGGCGCCTACGGTGGAAAGGGCAAACCCGAGGTTGGTCGTGAGCATCGCTTCGCGCTCACGAAGACCCGCTTCGCGCGCCGCGGTCACCGCGCTCTTGCGCTCTTCAATCGAAGCAGACACGGCGCCTCTCGCCTGGCGAATGATGGCCAGCGTCTGGTAGGCGTCCACACGGGCGCCGCTCACCCGGCGCAGGGAAAGGTCGAGCAGGCGTTGGGCTTCTTGTTCTGCCACCTCGAGATCTCCCGCATAGGCCGCCCGCGAGGCAAGAGCCGCCGTGAGACGGGCTACTTCTTCGGTGAGAGAAAGCTCAGCGGCAAGGTTACGCACCTCGGCAAGCCTCTGGCTCACGTCGACTCCCGAACCCCGGGCATCGTCGAAGCGAACCCGCGCGGCTCGCGCGAGGACTCTGGATGCGTTGTCGTAGGCGGAAGATTCTAGGGCGGAGACGGCGGTCTCTCGGTCAGCGGCCCGAGGGTCGATCCGGCTGTAGGCCTCATCGAGGTAGCTGGCTCGGCGAAAGGAGTCTTCATTTGAATCCGAAAAATCGAGCGCGCGCTCGGCCATGTTGAGGGCATCGGCGAGAGCATTGGCCCCAAGAGCGCGCCTTGCTGCTCGCTCCCAGTAGGTGGCGGCCAGGTGATGCTCGCCTCCCAGATCCAGCTGTCCCGCGACCGTGGCTGCGTCTTCTCCCATTTCTGAAAGCCAGCGTCCGCCCATCGCGTGCAGAACGGTGCGATGATTCTCTTCGAGTGAGGAGTAGGCGACGTCGCGAACAAGAGCGTGCTTGAAGGCGAACTCACGGCAGTCCGGAAAACGACTCGCGCTTTGTTCGACCAGGAAGTCCTTGCCGACGAGAGCCCTCATGATTTCCTCGCTATCCTTGTCACCAAAGGCCTCGAGCGCCTTGTCCCAGCACGACAGCCCGAGGACGCTCAGCTTGCCTAAAGCTTCGCGCGGGCCGTCTTCGAGAGAATCCAGGCTGGCTTGGATCGCGGCTTCTATCGTTGGCGCCTTGGTGGCGTGTCTCCCGGCAGCGGCAAGGCGGGCCAGTTCTTCGGCGAAGAGCGGTGAACCTCCCGCGCGCTCTGAAATGCCGTCGAGGTGTTCGGGCGTGGCGCGATCCCCGAGCACGGCTTCAGCGATGACACGAACGGCGTTGCTTGAAATGGGTCGTAGGTCGACGCGAAGATGATCGCGGTTCCCGAAGCGTTCGTCCTTTCCGAGAAAAAATTCAGGCCGCACGCAGGAGAGCAAGAACAGCGGGTTGCGGCTGGACCGTCCCAAGAGATGCTCTAGCCAAGCAACGGACTCAGAGTCGGCCCATTGCAGATCTTCGGTCACTACGACGACGGTCTCGTTGGAGAGCACGCGAGTCACGAGATCTGTCATTGCGAGCCAAAGCGCGTCGCGGGAACCGCCGGGATCGAAACCCTGAGGCGGCTGAGAACCGCCCAAGAGAGCGGCCAAGAGTTGTTGGTTTTCGCGCGTGAGCTCGCTCATGGTCTCAGGACCGAGGCGTTCGACGACCGCCGTGTGGACCTCGTTTTCGGTCGCTCCGCGGGGAAGCTCGATCATCGCCCGTAGAATGTCGGCCGCGGCGCCGAGAATGTGGCGCCGTCCGTAGGCATCGTTGCGCTGAACGATGAGACGGGGAGGATGAGCCTTTGTCGTGAAGCGAGCGACACATTCCTTCTGAAGTCTGCTCTTTCCTATTCCCGGGGGTCCGCACACGCTGACCACCATGGAGTGGCCCTCGGTCACGGCCCGGTCGAACGCCCCTAGAATTTGCGCGAGCTCTGCGTCACGCCCGACAAAAGGCGCTCCGCCCGACTGTTCTCCGGAACCTGAGGTAAGCGCCTCTCCGACGAAGGCTGAGCCATCGCCGCGCATTTTGAAGCGAAATCGTCCCCGCCCCAGCTCAGAAGTCGTCGCGTCGGAAAGAACCTCGGAAGCCGACGCCTCCCGCGCGAGGGTCGCGGCCCGGTCGACAACTTCGCCCACAGGTCGGACGGGTCCCTTGCGCGCGCTCTCTAGCCGTGCCCTACCGCTGGCGATTCCGACGGCGGCTCCCGCCAAGGCGAGGCTTTTCCCGAGAAGCAGTGCAGCGCGAGCTTCGTCACCTGTGGCGCGGGTGACTCCGAGGTGAGCGATCACCGCGTCCTTGCCAAGGGGGACGCCGTTTGCGCCGCTCTCGCGGATGAGTTCCAGTGAGTGCTCTCGGGCCGCCCCTGAACTCAGTCCGACAGCGAAGACCGTGGTTACGAGGCGGGTCGTCCCCGTTCCGAGTCGGCTCGATGCTTCGGTCTCCAGGAAGTCTTCGGCCGGTTCTTCGGTGAGGCATCCGAGCAGCAAGTGCTCAGCCTCTGTCGCGTCTTTCGGGCGCAGAGCGGCATCTGTTTGAAGCAGCGCGTCGATGGCGTCGTCGAGGCCGCGGGGGAGATCCGTGCGGAAGCTGGAGAGCCGGGGGGCAGGAGCGGTCGCCAAGCGCGCCAGGGTTGCCAGGGGACTTGCGCCCTGGTGAGGGGGACGTCCAATGAGCAGCTCGAACATGGTTGCTCCCAGGGAGTACAGATCCGAGCGGTGGTCGATGACCTCGTCTCCTCGCGCCTGCTCGGGCGACATGTACGCAGGAGTTCCGGCAAAGGGGGCGCCCGGCTCCTTGGTGGCGATCCCAAAATCGATCAAGACCGGTTCGACCTCGAGATCAGGCAAGAGTTCACCCTGAGGAGGCCTGCGCCGGAGCATGATGTTCGACGGTTTGAGATCGCGGTGTACGATCCCCATCGAGTGGATCTTCCCCAGAGCTCGCAAGACGAGGACTCCAATCCCCACAATGTATCGGGGGGACAGGGGGCTGCTTTGGTGGTGCTTGTTGAGCTCACGCCCGTCCAGCCATTCAAGAACGAGATAAGCGCGCCCGAACTGATCTGAAAAGCCAGCCTCCAGGATTTCAATCACGCCGGAGTGGCGAACGCCCACGAGGAGGTCGCGCTCGGCCTGAGCCGCGCGCTCTCCTGCGGATTCGCCTACTTCCAAGGAAGGATCCGCCGGGGAGTGAAACACCTTCAAGGCGACCGGGCGTTTCCTCTTCAGATCGAAGGCCCGAAACACGACGCCGGCCGCACCCTCGCCGACCGGGTGTTCGATCACGAATCGGCCATCAACCGGTCCTTCAAAATGACTGGGAAGTTCCACCTGTCCCTACCGTACTCTCAGGAGCAGGTTGAGGGAACGGCCTGCCTGGGAAGACGCACACGAGACAGGAGACGGGGTCTCGGGTGCGTCTTCCTTCTTTTTGAGGGGTTAGGGAACCCCTCGTCGGCGCGAGTGAATCGCGCTCTCCTCACCCCACCCGCCGTCGGAAAATCCGGCGGCTCCTACATAGTCGCCGGCGGTTTTCCGCGCCTCGTCACTCCTCGCCCTGCGGGCTCGCGTGCCTTGGGCTGTTCTAACTGCAAGGTGAGCGCTGTGGACTGTGATTAGCGCGTCTCACGTACATCGGCGGTAACTTGAGCAACCGCCACGGCTGCGATTGCCCGGAAGAGTTCTGCGAGTAGAGTTTGACTGACCAAGGGTCCCCCCTCCGTCGTGGGGTGGTTAGTGGCGGCGGGTTCGGGGGGGGCGTTGGCTGCGGCGGCGGGTTTCAACGACGGGGGGTGGATTTTGTGATTCTGCGAAGAGCAGGGTGTCCAGGGTTTCGAGAAGGACACGTTCTCCGTCCGTCTGTGCGGCTGCGGAAGCGAGAATTCCGTTTAGCTCCGCATCGTTTCCGGGGTACTCCCTTTCGATCAAACGAAAGAGAGCAGCCTTTTCGATGCCGAGGGGAGCGCCTTTTTGAGACAGGCCGATCTGTGTGAGCTCGGTCAGAATGAGGGCTTGAAGATCTTCTCCCCGATCGCGCAGCGAGGGGAGCCGGATCTCGGGACCGTCGAGGACCCGCTCCAGGCTTCGATGCAAGTGCTTGTCGCCGGAGAGGCACGCCACGACGAAGGGAAGGGCCACTTTGCGCAGGGTTTCCGCCAGGCGTGATTGAGAATCGTCGGAGAGGGCACTCGGGTAAACGAGCACCAGCGTCCCCCCCCGAGCTCTGCGCAAGGACGGAGAATCCGGGTCCAGGAGAGCTTGTGAGCTTACTCGGTAACCTTGCTCTGTCAAATCCATCACAACGAGAGGTTCTGGGGAGTCGTTGCGGTAGAGGTGTGCATGCGCGGCCCAAGGCACAGGATCCACCCCCAGCGGAGTGATCAACCGTAAAACCGAAGCGGGCGTGCTGGTTTCGATCTCCTGCAGAACTGCCGTCGCCGCCGGCCCGTGGGCCGCGGCTCGCAGGATTTCGACCTTGCGCGCTGCCTCCACATGATCCGTTTCGTGTTGACCACTCAGTTGTTCGGAAAGCAGAGCCGCCTTCTCGTGGGCAGAGGCGGCTTGTTTCTGGTAGTCGAGTTCGCGAGCACGCGCTCGCTTGAGCGAAGACGTCACGCTGATGAGTCCGGAAAGTCGCTCTGCGAGCTTACCCATCAGTTCTGCCTCCTCCATGGAAAGCGGGGAACGGCGCTTGCCGGCGGGCAACACCAAGAGACCCACCGGACCTGATTCGTCGAGCAAGGCCGTTGCCGTTTTGGCGTCGCTTGCCTGGAACCAGGCGACGAGGGGCCGTACGCTGGGCTTGCGGACTTGCGCTGCCTCCACCGTCTCTCGTCTCAGGGTGCGGGACGGCTCATCCCAGGCGGTTTGAAGGACGCCTTCGGGAAAATCGACCTCTTGATCCGTCAGGTACCCCGCGATGTCCACGGACAGGAGTCCGGGAGGATCCATCCGGAAGATTTCTGGGCGAGTTTTTGCTGTAGGCTCTGCGCGTTTGAGCTCCGTCAGGGCCGCCCGGAGAGCCGCTTCCGGTTGTGGGTGGAGTGCGGCGTCCATCGCCTTGGTGAGGGCGAGGAGCCACCTCGACCCTTCGGGTCCGAGCGGTTTCGCCGCTCGGTGGGCGACGAGTCCGACGGCGATGCCGGCCGCCGTCAGAGTGAGGGCGAGCAGCGCGCGTGCGTCATGAACGCGCTGATTGAGCCAGGCGCCGCCGAGCGCTGTGGGGACCCCGAGAATCAGGAGGGCAAGAAATCCTCTGACCGTCATCGCTACTCGCGACGGGCTTTCGGCGGCGAGGACCAGCACAATGGCGCTGGTGGTGCAGACCAAGGTCGCTGATGCGAGCTGGTCCGAGCTGTCCATCTGGACGAGCCCTGAGCCGGTACCGACGAGTGTGCCGGCGATGGCCAAGGAGAGGGCCGCCTGGGCGCGGTCTCCGACGCCCATTTCTAGGCCCCGCAAGAGCTTCACCCGGATGAAGCTGGCCGAGAGTAAGAGCAAACTACCGAGAGAGCTAAAAAGGTAAGCCGTATCGAGCGCGATGGGGTCGAGGGGAAACTGATCGGGGGCCACCGCGCGCAGAAGGGCGGTCAGGGTGGCCGCGCTCCAGATCACGGTGGAGAGCCCCAGGGCGTCGAGAGAGTGGGCCATCGGATGACCCGTGAGCAGGCCGGGTGGCGGGGTGAGGCGAGCCACGCACAGCAGGGCCGCGCCGGTCAAGAGCCCTTGGGCGACTCCGTTCGCGGTGCGAAGAGCATCGCTTTGTCCGGCCCCGAACACGGACGCTGCGTAGAGACCCAGACCCACGACAAAGGCTCGGAGCCCGTGCACTGAGGTCGAGAGGCGGGCCGACTCTGCCTTCTTTCGGACGAACCTGAGACCAAACGCGACGAGGAGCGGGGCGAGCAGGGGCGCATACCCGAGAGCGCTCCGTGGAGAGCCGACGGCGACAAGTGCGACATAGCCCACCAGGGCAGTCGCAAGTAGCCAACTCCTCGGGGCCTGGTTCACGCGCCAACGCTATCGGCTGACTCCCTTCCCGCAAAGGGGGCCGCGGACTCGCGTTGCCAGACCTGAAAGGGAAGGC
>CAYMQT010000074.1:0-8107 GCA_964392575.1 uncultured Polyangiaceae bacterium | reverse complement strand
ATCCGAGAGGTGTCGGGGGGAAGAAACAAGTCAAGTACCGCCTGCCTGAGAGAGGCAGTTTCCCGCCCGAGAGACGAAACGAGACCGGATGAGAAAGAACTACGTCCTCGACACCAACGTGCTTTTGCACGACCCACAGTGCATCTACAAGTTCGAAGATAACGATCTCTTTATCCCCATCTACGTGATCGAGGAAATCGACACGTTCAAGCGCGATTCCAGCGAGCGCGGCCGAAATGCGCGCTCCGTCGTCCGCAATCTGGACGGCCTTCGCGAAACGGGCGGCCGACTTTCCGACGGAGTTCCCGTGGGCGACGGCGGGAGCCTTCGGGTGCACGTGCCCGACAAGAAGCCCGTTCTTTCCATTGCGCTCAATCCTTCGAGCGGGGACCACGCCATCCTGCAGACGGCGCTGGATCTGCGCGACGCCAGCCCGGACAAGCCTACGATCTTCGTCACGATGGATGTCTCTCTGCGTATCCGTGCGGACGCGCTCGGCCTCGAAACCCAGGCCTACGAGAATCAAACGGTCGATCCAGATGCGCTCGAATCCGCTGTTTTGGAAGTGGTCGTGAGTGCGGACGGCCTTGCGCGGTTCTTCAAGACGGGCTCTCTGGAGCCGGAAGAAGACCTCAAGCACGCAGCCAATACGCCCATCATGTTGCGGGGGGAAGGACCCAACGATCGGACCGGCCTGGCTCGGTACGACGCCACCAAGAAGGCCTACCGCGCGCTCATCACTCCTCGCGAGGGAGTCGCGGGCATTCGACCTCGCAACCGGGAGCAGTCCTTTGCTTTGGATCTGCTGCTCGATGACTCCATCAAGCTCGTGACTTTGTTGGGTCTTGCAGGAACAGGCAAGACTCTGCTTGCCCTCGCCGCCGGCCTCTCTCGCGTCGTGGAGGAGGGGGCCTATTCACGCTTGCTCATCAGTCGTCCGGTGATGCCGATGGGTCGTGATATCGGATTTCTTCCCGGGGATGTGGATGAAAAACTCGGTCCTTGGATGCAGCCGCTTTACGACAACCTCGAATTTCTTCTCATTGCAGGCGGCGGTAAGCGCCGGAGTTTCCGCGGCTTTGAAGAGCTGCTCGATTCCGGACAAATTCAGGTGGAGCCGCTCACGTACATCCGAGGACGCAGCCTGCCGCAACAGTTTGTGATCGTCGACGAAGCGCAAAATCTCACGCCCCACGAGGTCAAGACCGTGGTCACCCGCTGCGGCGAGGGCACCAAGATCGTTCTCACCGGCGATCCCTATCAGATCGACAATCCGTACGTGGACGCGACGAGCAACGGTCTGTCCGTTCTTGCAGACAGGCTCAAGAATGAACCGATCGCCGGGCACATCCTTTTGACCAAGGGTGAACGCAGCGAGCTTTCCAACCTCGCGGCGAGCAAGCTCTAGGGCGCGTATCTGGGGGCTGTCGATGCAGCACCACATCCCCAGGGGTTTGTTTCTGGTCGAGAAGGCACTTCTCGAAGCGGAGGCACAAATTTCGCTCGTCGAGCGCCTGACACCGATCAACTTCGAGCAAGAGCGTTCTCTTACCGAAAGATCTCTGAAGCAGGGAAGGACCCGGCTACCGGTCTTTGAGTACGTCGAGCCGGACCGCGTGAGCCTCGAGCGTGTGCGAGAAACCCTGAAAAGATCTCAGGATGCTCTCTCGGCGCTCGAAGGATCGGTCGCAGCCGCGCTTTTGCAGGAGAGAGTGGCAGAACTCTCCTTGGAACTCGCGATGGTGCTTGCGGTAGGGACAGCGGAAGTGAGGGACTTGTCGCGCGCTCGGTATCCCTTTTCTGGGGACGAAATCTCCTGTGCCGACGCTTTGGCCGAGAGCTGGTTCGACGCGACCTCAGCCTCGCGAGGCTCCGCGTCCGAGGGACCGCGTAAGGAGCTTTTCACGTATCTTCAGGCTCAGTGCCAAAAGGAGCGGATCAAGGTCGAGGTGGTACAGCGTCCGCTCGCTTCCGTTTCTGCGGTGGGGGGGGAGGTGCTGTACGTGCGAGCTGGGGCGAAAACTACGGAAGAAGAAGCTCGGCGCATCTTTCATCACGAGGTCGAGGGACATCTGCTGCCGCGTCTCCGCAGTCGAAACCACCCCGCGCCTTTCAGCATCGGGACGCCTGGTTGTCTCGAAGACGAGGAGGGGCGGGCCATTCTCCTGGAGGAGCGTTTCGACTGCCTCAGTCAGGAGAGGATGCGGACGCTCGCTGTGAGGCATTGGGTTGCAAGCTCCGTGCTCGTGGGGAGTGAGGTAGAGGTGGTTTTGCGGCTTGCCGCACAGGTTCCTTCCGATGTGCTCAGTGAGTCCCTCTGTCGGGCCTTGCGAGGGGGAGGGCTTGCGCGCGAAAGGGTGTACCTGCCGGCTTTCCTGAGGGTGAAGAGGGCTCTCGCTGAGACTCCAGAGCTGGAAGAATGGATGCGAGAGGGACGCATTTCGGTTTCCGGGGCGCGCGCGCTTCTCAGTGCTGATTGAACCGGTGCTGATTGAACCGGCGCTGATTGAACCGGCGCCAATCGCACCAGTGCCGAATCGAATCAAGGCCAATCGAAATGAATGAAAACGGGAGCGTGATCAGAAGGCTTGTCCCAGCTGCGCGTTTGTCTGTCGATGCCCGCCTGGGTGAGGCGTTCGATGACGGGAGCGCTGGCAAACAGGTAATCGATGCGAAAGCCACGGTTGCGCCGAAAGGCGCCCATCCGGTAATCCCACCAGCTGAAATGCGATCCTTCTTTCTCGAACACTCGAAATGTGTCGGTCAGACCGTGTTTCAGGAGTTCTTCCAGAGCATCGTGCTCGGCCGCAGAAAAATGAATCTTGTCCCTCATGAGGTCTTCATCGAAAACGTCCCTGGCGTCGCGGGCGATGTTGAAATCGCCGCCGAGGACGACGGCTTGGCCTGGGGGGGCGGTGTCTGCCAGGGTTTTCTTGAGGCGCCCGAGCCAGGCGAGTTTCTCCGCAAAGGAAGGAGATTCAAGCGTCTTGCCGTTGGGGACATAGGCCGAAAGGATGCGGACGCCCCGGACCGTCCCGCTGATCAATCGCGCTTCGTCGCGCTCTTCCCCGTCGCTGTGCCCGATGAGGACGTCCGTCACCGGCTCGCGTGAAATCAGGGCCACCCCGTTGTAGGACTTTTGTCCGACGCGCACCGTTTCGTAACCCAAGCGGGCAAAGGTGTCCGTCGGAAATTCTGAGTCCACGACCTTCGTTTCCTGCAAACAGAGGACATCGGGCTCTGCGCTTCGGAGCCAGTCGTACACATGGTCGAGGCGCGCTCGAATGGAGTTGACGTTCCAGGAAGCAATCTGCATTTCGGGCTTCTGGTGCTAGTCAGCCGAATGTCTCCGCGCAACCCGACCCTCCTTGGTAACGAGAAATTTTGTAACGAGAAAACGAGTCTCCAAGGCGGCCTGGTTTTGCTTGTTCAGGGCCCAGGCCCGGAGTAGGACTTGCAACCGGTGCGCCGTGCTTCCCTTCCGCAGCAGACTTGCCGGGCCCTCCTTCAGGGAGCAGGTCGCGTTGCTCTACTTCTGGTGGGCGCGTGGGTGTCGAATGCCGCGGCTCAACCGGAGGCTCAGAATCCTTACGGTGCCGACGAAGGGCAAGGGGAGGGCAAACCGTCGGTCATCCCGCCTCGCATGGTTCACTATGAACCCCCAGTGTTTCCTCCAGTAGCCTTCAAGGAAGGACGAGAAGCGGTGGTTCAGCTGAAGCTCCGCATTGGTGTCGACGGGACGGTGAGCGATCCGGAGGTGCTCGAGGCTCAGGGTCACGGATTCGATGAGGCCGCCCAGGCCGCCGCGCTCAAGTTGAAGTTCACGCCTGCCCTCGTGGGCGGAGAACCAAGGGCAGTGCAAATCGGGTTTGAGTACGCCTTCACCATCGAGGAGAAGGTGAAGGAGACGAGCCCAGAGGAAGGGCCTGCTCTGGGTCAGATGGGTGGCGTTCTCCTCCTGTCAGGGACGGAAACCCCCCTGCCCGGCGTGACCATCACTCTCACCGATGCTCTCGGCTCTGAGTACACGACCACGACTGATTCCGAAGGGCGATGGGTGCTTTCGGCCATGGCGCCGGGAAAATACCAGGTAAGAGTCGCGGCTGAGGGCTTCGCTCCGGTGCTCTCGGAGGAAGAGGTCGTTTCGGGTGAGGCCACGGAGATCACCTACCGGGTCGTTCCAGAATCTACCGAGGACGAAGTGTTCGTTGTGGGTGAGCGACCGCCGCGTGAGATGACACGCAGGACCCTGGAGCGTCGTGAAGTAGAAAGGATCCCGGGATCAAACGGCGATGCGCTTCGTGCCATTCAGAGCCTGCCGGGGGTAGCGCGCCCTCCTGGTCTGGCGGGTCTGCTCATCGTCCGTGGTTCCGCACCCCAGGACACGGGCGTTTTCATCGACGGGACGCAAGTTCCCTTGGCCTACCATTTCGGTGGTCTGTCCAGCGTCGTTCCCACGGAGCTGATAGAACGTCTTGATTTCTATCCGGGGAACTTTTCGGTGAGGTACGGGCGCCTTCAGGGTGGTGCGGTGGATGTGGGGTTTCGCAAGCCCAACACCGAATGTTACGGAGATTACGGCGCTCGTACCGACAAGGAGGGCTGCTACCATGGTCTGGCTCAAGTTGATTTGATCGACGGTCGCATGATGATGCAAGGTCCGATCCCGGGTACGGATGAGTGGAGTTTTGCGCTCGCGGGGCGTCGAAGTTGGATGGACTCGTGGCTGCGCCCGGTGCTTGAAGCGGCCGGATCGAGCGTTTCGAGCGCGCCTGTCTATTGGGACTATCAGGCCATCGTCGAGCGAAACCGGGGTCCGGACGACAGGCTCAGTTTCCGCCTGTTTGGCTCCAGCGATCGTCTGGAACTCATCATCGCCAATCCGGCAGCCCAGGACCCTGGCTTTGGAGGCAATCTGAATTTCAGCACCAGCTTCTTGCGGGGGCAGGTTCAGTACCAGAAACAGCTGACCCCCGAGACCAACCTCGACACGATGGTTTCGGTAGGCCAAGAAAAGGTCAACTTTGCCTTGGGGGGAAACTTCGTTCTGGAGATCGATACGGTCCCCATCGATGTCCGCAGCGAGATCGGGCACCGGATCCATGAGACGGCGAAGGTCAACATTGGCCTCGACTTTCAGCTGAGTCAGTTCGATGTCTTCGTGCGCGCTCCCCCGCCCACTCGCCCAGGGGAAGCCGCTCCCGGACCTTTTGCTACCCAAGTGCCCCTCGAATCCGTCTCCAGCGGTCTGGGCTTCCGCCCGGCTTGGTACACGGATCTGGAATGGCAACCGCACAAACGCTGGCGCGTGGTTCCCGGCGTTCGCTTCGATTACGCGCGCGATAGCGGGCACACCGACATCAGCCCGCGCCTCAATGCGCGCTACAGTCTCTTCCTGCCGGAGGATGAGGTGTGGGAGGGACGCTCCACGGTGCTCAAAGCCGGGGTGGGAAAATTTTCTCAGCCGCCTCAATTTCAGGAGACGGATGAAGTCTTCGGGACTCCTTACGTCGATTCCAATCAGTCCATGCACTACTCGGTGGGCGTCGAACAGCAGCTCACTCAGCAGATCGATCTGACCTGGGAAGGGTATTACAAGGATCTTTACAACAGCGTCAGCCGCAACCCTGACGAAAATGGTGTCTTCGTTTACGGCAATGACGGCTCCGGCGCTGTGCTGGGCATGGAAACGATGCTCAAGTACAAGCCAGATCCCAGATTTTTTGGCTGGATTGCCTATACGCTGAGCCGCAGTGAAAGGCAGGATTGTCTCACCTGCGGTTCGCGGCTCTTTCAGTACGATCAGACTCACAATTTGATTGTTCTCGGGAGTTATCGTCTCGGGCGCGGGTGGGAGCTGGGGGCTCGTTTCCGCGTCGTGTCAGGTCCGCTCGCGACGCCTCTAGCCAGCCCCGACACCATTCCGTCGGTCTTCGCCGGCGACGCGGGCAGTTATGTCCCCCTACAAGGGCAACCCTTCAGCGAGCGCCTGCCGCTCTTTCATCAGCTCGATCTACGGGTCGACAAGCTTTGGCAGTTTCGCACGTGGAGGATGTCGACCTACGTCGACGTCCAGAACGTGTACAACAACGCCGCGGCTGAGGGCTATATCTACAACTTCAACTACAGTCAGCAGGCCTATCAGACAGGTCTGCCCATTTTGCCCAGCTTGGGTGTGAGGGCGGAGTTCTGATGAACGCACGGTTGATGGAACGGTGGAAACGTTTTGGGACTTCACGCGGGCGTGCGCGCTCTGCTGTCATCGTGGGGTTCTGTGCGGTGTTTTTTGCGGTTTCTTGCGGACCGGAACTGGATCCCATCAGTACGATTGAAACGGTGAGACTCATCGGGATGCGCAAGAGCGCTCCCTACGCCCGCCCTGGCGAGCAGGTCGACCTGCATTTGCTTTGGGAGGAGGGGCGCTCGCCTCCCCCGGAAAAGGTGGAGACGTTCTTTGCCTTTTGGTGCCTCAATCCGCCCGGGGATCTCTTTTCAGAGTGCCTGCGTACTCCCCCAGGGCGTGATTTTGACGTTCAGTTTCAGACCAATCAGAACACCTTCACGCTTGAAATTCCGGAAGACTCCCTTCGTTCGTCCATCATCGATCCGCGCCTTCCGGATTCCGGAACAGCCTTTGTTTTCTACGGCATTTGCACCGGTACCCTTGCCGGGCCAGGCATCGGTGACGACGCGGATATACCCTTCACCGATCTGGAGGTCGGTGAGGATCTGATCCCCAAATGTCTCGATGAAGAGGGAAATGAGCTAGGCGCGGATGATTTCATCATCGGCTATTCCGCGATTTTCATCTACGAAGAACTCCGCAACGCAAATCCCATGATCATCGGCTTTACCGTCGAAGGGCAGGACGTCACGGTGGATTGCACGGACACTGAGTGCGATGCTCAGTTTTCCGTCCCCGAGATCGAGGGCTGTCAGCAGGGCGTACCATGTCTCCAGGCCTGCGAAGACGACGGCGATTTTCTGAACTGTCCGGGCATCGAGATCGGCGCTCTTTTGCACCGTGATTCGGCCGAGAAGGATGAAGTGGCCGAGATTGCCTACGGCACGGACATCGAGGAGGCCATCTGGGTCAGCTATTTCGTCGACAGGGGAAGCGTGAGCCCTCCGGTGAAGCTGGTCAATGATGCGACCGTCGGCTGGCAGGACGACTACACTACCAAGATCTACGCTCCCAAAGAGCCCGGACCGCTCCGCATCTGGGCCGCGGCGCGAGACAATCGGGGCGGGATCAGCTGGACCCGAACCCTTGCCTACGTCGAATGAACGTTCAGCGCCGCTCGAGTGGAGCGCCGAGCTGCGTCAGAAGTGACCGCCGGGACGGGAATCATCCACTGCCATCACGACCTTATTGCCATAAGCCGGAGGGGGCGCCATGTGCCTGCGTTCGAGATCGCGCAGGTGTTCTTCATCGATGCGCTCGTCCTTCTTCGCTTCCATCAAAGGGGATCGAGGGGGCTTCACTGGCGTGCGGCTACAACCCGAAAAAGCCAGGGAGGCGGCGATCAAAACAGCGACAGCACCTCGCATCAGAGCAAAATGTGCGCGCGCCGGAGAACACCCTGGTAGGATCGTGGGATTTTTCATACGAACGCGACCTCCTTTCTGCTGCTGTCGAAGCCTGGGCAAAGAACCCTTACCTTTAAGGTGACAGATTTTTTCCCCGGCGCTAGTTTTGAAGTTCCGTAGGAGCGAGTTACAAACCCCAAGGAGAGCGATGGAGAAGGTGCGGTTTTTCTGGGATTTTTACGGAGCGCAAGCGGCAGAGACGGCGGCGCATTTCCGTCGGCACCTTGAGGCGTTTCTTTTGAAGCACGATTTTACGGCCGAAACCTCTCTCCATCCTGAGTCCGACACGCAGGTGAGCGTGACCTGCGATCCTCCAGACGTCCCCGCTGCGTTTCAGCGTTCCGTAGGGGCAGGTTCCGTAGAGGCAGTGACCATTGCCGATCAGATCGGGCGGGCCCTGAGGCCCCAGCGCGTTGAGCGGGTTTCGTAGGGGCGGGTGGCGGGTTTCGTAGGGGCGGGTTTGAAACCCGCCCCTACGAAACCGCGGGATTCACTCCTGATTGGATAAATCGTCGGC
>CAYMQT010000073.1:4205-22977 GCA_964392575.1 uncultured Polyangiaceae bacterium | reverse complement strand
AGAGCAACGGGGTCTAGCCCGCGTGCACGAGGGTCTTCTCCCCGTTGCTCTGGAGGGCGCCGCTGCGCGTGTCGCCCGAGATCGCGAAGCGGCCTGTCTTTCTTCACCGAATTTTCTCGCACTCGGGCGGACCTTGCTCGGACTTGTGCGGGACTTGACCGGGATCTCACGGGACGCGCTAGCCTTTGCCTGGCGCGGGCGGAGCGCTTCTGCGAGCACGCCGCGGATCTTCTTCGGAACGCCATAGGCGGCTCGCAGCGTTTTCAGCTCATCTAAAGTGAGCAGGCGAAAATCCCCGGGTCGAAGTCCTTCGGCCGAGATACCGGCATGGCTCAATCTCGCCAGTCTCAAAACAGGAGTCCCCGCGTGATCCCCCAAGCGCTTCACTTGGCGATTTTTCCCTTCCTGGATCATCACCTCAAGCCAAGTCTTGTCCCCTTCGCGGCGGAGAATTCTGACGGCGGCGGGCCGAGTACGCTTGCCCTCGATGTCTATGCTCTGGGCCCACCTTGCAAGAATCGTCTCATCGACGGGCCTCTGGATCTTGGCCGCGTAAACCTTGGGGACACGGCCCTTCGCGTGCGAAATCGCCTGCGCGAAATCGCCATCATTGGTAAAAAGCAGAGCCCCACTGGTGTTAAAATCGAGACGACCGACGGGGACGACTCGTACCCCCACCTTCTTCAAAATATCGCGTGCGGTAGGACGCCCTTCTGGATCGGAAAGAGTCGTGAGCATTCCGCGAGGCTTGTGAAGGACTCCATAGCAGAGCGCCTCGGGCTCAAGCTTCTTGCCGTCCAGCTCAATCGTTGTCTTCTTGGGATCGGCTTTCGTACCCAGCTCAGTGACGACTTTTCCGTCCACTCGCACACGGCCGGCACTGATCAGGCTTTCGGCCTTTCGACGTGAGGTGACACCCGCTCGAGCAAGAATTTTCTGAAGGCGTTCTTCGGCCATAGTCGAGAGCTTTGTCGTCGGAGAGAGCGCGCGTACAGCGCCTCGTCAGCGAACTCAGTCGGCGGACTCAGTCGGCGGCGCATCCTCATTTTCCGCTTGGGCGGATTCAGCCTTCTTGAGGGCTTCTGCCTCAGCCCTTTCGGCAGCCCTGGCGCGCCCTTCGTCCCGGTGCCACACGTCGACTTGACCATCGAAATCCGTGTCCTTACCGATGCGCTCTAGGTGCCCGTCGCGGTAGATCTCAAAGATGTCCGCCTGACCGTCCCCATTGCTATCGCGTTGGATGCGAGAGAGCTTTCCATCCACGTAAAATCGGGTCTCGTCGGCTTTCCCGTCGGCGTTCTTGTCCACCTCGATCTTCGAAGGTCGTGTGGGACCAAAGGTCACCCAAGTGTCGATCTTGCCGTCGTAGTCAGAGTCAGCCAGCTCCGTGAGCTTCTCACCATCGTCTCCGTAGGTCCTGAGCAAGTCCTTCACGCCGTCGAAATTCGTGTCTACTTCCCGACAAAGGAGCACCCGCTTCCGTTCCGTTCCGACACCAACGTATCCGTACACACGTCGAACATTGGGTTTTACGGCCCCGGGCACGGTTGACTCCTGAACGTCCCGGTCATCTCGGCCAAGGTATTCACAGCGTGCTTTATCATCTGCCGACTGCCCACCCAGCTCGGAAATATCCTTGGGCGCCTCGGCCTCTTTTTTCGAGCCACCGCACGCAATGGTGAAAGCCCCGAGCAGGGCGCAGGTGAGGAGAGAAAATCGCCGTAGATCAATCACTGGGGGCCTCAGTACCTTCTTCATCCGAGCCCGCCTCGCGGTTCTCCGTTTCCTCGAGTCGTGGTCCTGATTCACTGCCAAATCCTGGATCCTTCGCAGGCGCCGCCGTGGGTAGCGGGGGAGGTCGGTACCCCGTCTCCTTACAGTAATCAATGCTTGCGCCCGGATCGGGACGACCGTCGCCATCAACATCCACATGAATGAGGGGACATCCCCGGGTCGGATACTCCCACCACTGATCAATGACGCCGTCGCCGTTTTCGTCGCGTTCCGTTCGCACCACTTGACCCTTCTCAAGGAAGTCCCAGGTGTCTAGCTTGCCGCCGAGAGTCGTCGCCCGGTGCTTCTCCACCGCTACTCCTGCCTTGTAGAGAACGATCTCGTCCACCCTGTTGTCCCGGTCAAAGTCGCTCTCGACACGACGAATCTTTCCACGCTCGTCAAAGAAGGTGGTCCTGTCGATCTTCCCGTCAAAGTTCAGATCGAAGGTGCGGCAAAGCTCGCGCCCATCCTTGAGCACTTTGACGATCTCGGGCCGACCGTCGCCATCAGCATCAATCTTTTCTGCCGACTTCGATTCGATATCGCACTTCTCAAGGATGATCCTCGTGTCCCGAATGGTACGAACATCGTCCGCCGACTGAGCTCCCTTGTTCTTTCCCCCGCAGGCGAGACACAACAGGGCCAGCGAAACCATCCACGATTTTTGCATCAGTCGTTCTTCCCCCGAAGCTCCGCAGGGACTCTGCGAGGTGATACATCCGATGTTGTCCCCAGGGCTAGCCTTGGGCCGAAATCGCGTCCAGGTCGCCTCAGAAGGCCCGTCGGCCCGGCACTGTCCCGAGATCTCAAGCTCCGGGACAGGGACCCAGGTCTTCTGGAGAGCTCGATCCGGGCCGATTCTTGGTATTTCCCACTTCTTTTGAGAGGTTACGTAATCGACCCCTTGCCCTCGCTTTGACCGTGCACGTATGGGAATCTATGGTAACGTCTGGTCATTGCGCCGAGGAATCTTCTCGGTCATTCCCCCTCCCCCGTGTTGCCTCTTCCCCTCCCATGGCGCGAAAAAAGATCTCAACGACGGTGTACATCACCCCAGAGCAAAATGAGGCCCTCCACGTCCTGCACAAGCGCACGAACGTGCCGGTCGCCGTCTACATTCGGGAAGGGATTGATTTGGTCCTCAAACAGTACGCCCATCAGCTTCCTGGACAGCTGAGTCTCGTAGATCCCCCCGACAAGAAATGACCCGGGATCGAAGGTCGGCAAGAATCGACCTGAGTCTCTGCTCGGGGGCGTGAGGCGCTCCGAGGAACCTGCTAAGCCCCGGGGCCCCCTCGGCCCAGTAGGGCGAAAATATCGATGTCCGACGCCCAGTCCCAGATCCGAAACTTCTCCATCATTGCACATGTCGACCACGGGAAGAGCACGCTGGCCGACCGGATTTTGGATGTTACGGGTGCGCTCCAAGACCGAGAGAAGAAGGAGCAGTTTCTCGACAAGCTCGATCTCGAGCGTGAGCGCGGCATCACCATCAAGGCACAGTCCGTCCGGCTAAAATTTCACTCCAGCGACGGCAACACCTACCAAATCCAGCTGATCGATACGCCCGGCCACGTGGACTTCAGCTACGAAGTTTCCTCCTCTCTCCGCGCTTGCGAGGGGGCTCTGCTCGTCGTGGACGCGACTCAAAGCGTACAGGCGCAAACGGTGGCCAATACCTACTTGGCTCTCGAAAACAACCTTGAGATCCTCCCTGTCCTCAACAAGGTGGATCTGCCGTCCGCGGATGTAGACGCAGCTGCCGAGGACATCGAGGAAGTCGTAGGACTCGATTGCAGCGGGGCCCTGATGACGAGCGGGAAGACCGGTCTTGGGGTTCTAGAGCTCCTCGAAGCGGTGGTTCAGCGCATCCCACCCCCTTCAGGAAATCCGGACGGCCCCCTGCGCGCCCTCGTCTTCGATAGTTGGTACGATGCGTACCGGGGCGCCATGGTCATGCTCCGCGTTTTCGATGGCCGTCTCAAAAAGGGCGACAAGATCAAGTTCATGGCCACGGGCAACACTTTCGAAGTGACGGAGCTCGGGTGCTATTCCCCTCACCCCGTACCCTTGACGGAACTCGGTCCGGGTGAGGTCGGTTTCGCGGCTGCCAGCATCAAGTCGACCACCGACACGAAAATCGGAGACACCGTCACCTCCGCGCGCGATCCCGCCCAGGAACCTCTCCCCGGTTTCGAGGAGGTCAAACCCATGGTGTACGCGGGACTCTTCCCCACGGATTCCGCGGACTACGAAGACTTGCGCGATGCTCTCGCTCGCCTCCACCTCAACGATTCCTCCTTCAGCTATGAGCCTGACACCTCAGAGGCGCTGGGATTCGGTTTTCGCTGTGGATTTTTGGGCTTGCTGCACATGGAAATCATCCAGGAGCGCCTGGAACGGGAACATGATCTCGACCTCATCACGACAGCGCCGAGCGTGGTGTATCTCGCGCACACGAAGAAGGGCGAGACAATCCGGGTCGACAACCCTTCAAAACTTCCCGAACCCGGAGAGCTGGATTTCATCGAAGAGCCCATCGTCACCGTCAACATCCATGTGCCCGCCGACTATGTGGGCGCCGTGGTCACTCTCTGCATCGAGCGCCGCGGCATCCAGAAGGCCCTGAACTTTCCGACCACCAGCCACGCGGTGATTACCTACGACCTACCCCTGGGTGAAGTCATTCTCGACTTGCATGACAAACTCAAGAGCGCCACTCGCGGCTTTGCGAGCATGGACTACGAACTCAACGGGTATCGCAGAGACGATTTGATCAAGCTGGATATGCTGGTCAACGGTGAACCTCTCGACGCCCTCAGCATCATCCTCCACAAAGACAATGCCTTTTATCGGGGTCGCGCCCTCGCGGCCAAGCTGAAGGAGCTGATTCCACAGCAGCAGTACCAAGTCGCCGTTCAGGCGGCGATCGGCGCCAAGATCATCGCGCGCACGACCATTCGCGCACTCCGCAAAGACGTCACCGCGAAATGCTACGGAGGTGACATCAGCCGCAAGCGCAAGCTCCTCCAGAAGCAAAAAGAGGGCAAGAAACGCATGAAGGCCGTAGGGAACGTGGAAGTGCCTCAGGAGGCATTCTTGGCCGTACTCAAACTCGACGAAGGAAAGAAGTCATGACGGTGGCCGCAAAGCGCAAGCCCCAGAAAGCGACCGCCCCACGTCTCCTCGAGAAAATCAATCTTGCTGCTCCTCGCTACGGCACGGTCAGCTTTGAGCGCAGGCTCCCCTTCGGCGAAAGCCTCTTCATCGACTGTTATCGCC
The DNA here is from genome assembly GCA_964392575.1 of uncultured Polyangiaceae bacterium. Taxonomy (GTDB): domain Bacteria; phylum Myxococcota_A; class Polyangia; order Polyangiales; family Polyangiaceae; genus NIC37A-2. Next base: position 17,919 of record CAYMQT010000073.1, on the reverse strand, counting down.
TCGCCAACGGCCTCAAGATCCTGCTCGTCGACGATAAGTCGGCTCCTGTCATCGCCTTTCATGCGTGGTTCGCTGTAGGTTCACGCCACGAAGTGCCCGGTAAAACCGGGCTTTCTCACTTGTTTGAGCATCTGATGTTCAACGAAGTGGAGGGCCTGCCGGCAGGCGCATTTGACAAGAGGATGGAGGCCGCCGGAGCCGACAACAACGCCTCGACCTGGCTCGATTTCACTCAATACCAGGAGGCATTCCCCAAACAGTACCTCAGCATGGTGCTCGATCTCGAGGCGAGAAGGATGACTCAGCTCGTCCTGCGCGAACCACAGCTCAAGAGCGAAAAAGAAGTCGTCAAGAATGAGCGCCGTTATCGCGTCGAAGATGACGTCGAAGGCCTCGTGGAAGAGACACTGTGGAAGACAGCCTTCGAGGTCCATCCCTATCACTGGCCCACCATCGGATGGATGAAGGACATCGAAGGATTTACGACCGAGGACTGCGAGAAATTCTACCGGACCTACTACGCGCCCAACAACGCGGCCTTGATCTTGGTCGGCGATCTTTCAGTAGGAAAAACCCTGAGCCTCATCAGCAAGTTGTATGGCTCGATCCCCCCTTCGCTGCTCCCGGTGGAAGAGGCAGAGCCGGAACCTCCTCAAACAAGGGAAAAGAGGCTAGAACTGAGCCTGCCCACCCCGACGGAAAAACTCGTCCTCGGTTACAAAGGGCCGGCGCTCGGTGACGCCGATCACGGCGCATGTAGCCTGCTCATGGAGATCCTCACCGGGGGTTCGGCCAGTCGACTCCAGCGCCGCCTCATCAGAAGTGACAAGCTCGCAGCAGACGTCTCCGGCCACGTGGGGCCACACCGCGACCCAAGCTTGATTGAGCTCAGCTTCGCCGCACGTACCACCATCATCGCTGAGGACCTTCTTTGTGCCGTCGACGAAGAGCTGACACGGATACAGACAGAGCCGGTCAGCGTCGAAGAGGTGGAGCGCGCCGTGGCACGCATGGAGCTGGGGCTCATAGGAGGTATGGAAACCGCTGACGGGAAAGCATCGGTGATCGGTTTTTATCAGACTGTCCTCGGGCGGCCCGGCGCAGTCTTTGACCGTCTCGAGGAACTCTCACGCCTGGGGCCGAGCGACGTGCTCAGAGCGGCCCGGCGCTTTTTGAGGCCGTCTGCCCGCACGGTGATTCTGGTCAGAAGAGACGCCCCTCTGGCTGAAAACCCGCAGGAAGAAGTCGCATGAGCGCAAATGCTTTGATCATTGAAGCGGATCGCTCGGTTCCGCTCGTTCATGTTTCTGCATCCACCAGCACAGGCACCTTGCTCGATCCTGTGGGAAAGGAAGGGGCAACGCGTCTTTTGTTGCGATTGATGCGACGCTCGACCGTGGGTCTTTCGGCTGAAGCCCTGGCCGAAGCCATCGATCGACTGGGGGCCACCCTGGGCGGAGAGGCGAATCGGTCGGTCTGTGGGTTTCACGGCAGCGTCATTCGACGCAACCAATCCGCCTACTTTGAATTGCTCGAACGGGTGATGACCGACGTCAACTTCGATGAGGAAGAATTTGCCCTCATTCAGGCAGAGGCCGACGCTGAATGGGTCGAATCCCTGGACAACGACTCCAGCTTGGCGCTCAAATTCTTCTCACGAGAATTCTTCGGCGCTCACCCCTATGGCCGCGTAGCAAGTGGAACGCGAACCTCCCTGCGCTCTCTTGGCCTTTCGGACCTAAGAGCGATCTATCACCGACACTTCTCAGGTGCTCTGACCTTCGCGTTCGCAGGGGATGTCGAACTGCCTTCGGCCTCTCGGTTTACGGAGGCGGTAGAGCGGAAATTGAACGCCGATGAGACTACTTCTGATGAGCTTCCGCCGCCGGAAGGCCCACGCGGCCGGAACCTGGTCTTCGTCGACAAGCCAAGCCGAACCCAGACTCAAATCCTTGTCGGCTGCCTCGGGAGCCACCCTCAGGACGACGATCATGTGGCGCTCTTTCTCGGTCATACGATTTTCGGGGGGACTTTCTCTGCCCGGCTGAGCAGAGAGGTGCGAGGCAAGCGCGGTTGGTCCTATGGGGCGTCCAGTCACCTTCCCTACGACCGCCTGAGACAATCCTTCTATGCTTGGACTTTCCCGGCAGCTGAGGATGCAGCTCCCTGCCTGAGCCTGAAACTAAAACTGCTTGAGCAGTTGATCGACCGCGGCGTCACCAAGACAGAACTCTTGAGCGCAAAGAAGTACCTCAAAAACAGCAACGTGTTCTCCCGCGACACGGCTGCGAAAAGAGCGTCCGAGCAGCTCGACGCGCGCACCTACCAGCTCCCCTTGGGCTATCACGACTCTTTCGTCGACAAGATCATGGAAACCCGTCTCGAAGACGTCAACTCAGCCCTTCGAGCCAGACTTTCTGCCAAAAATCTCCTGATCACGGTGCTCGGAACCAAGACGGACATCTACCCAAGCATCGCTGAGGCGATCCCCGAACTCAGCGCATCCAAAATCGTCAACTACGACCGCGAAGACTGAGCCGGGCTGCCGTTTGGAACCGCAGCATTTCCCGCGACGGGTCACCTGACATTTTATAAGATATAAATTTAGCGAGCAAAGCAAAGCACACCAGCCCAAAGGGCGAAGTGTCGCAAAGCGCAAAGGCACACCAGCCCAAAGGGCGAAGTGTGCAGCAGTCACCTCTCAGTCCACACGCAATCCCCTCGCAGTTAGAACAGCCCAAGCTACGCGAGCCCGAAGGGCGAGGAGTAGCGAGGCGCGGAAAACCGCCGCCGACTATGTAGGAGGCGCCGGATTTTCCGGCGAACCGTAGGGAGGAGGAGCGGGAATTACTTCCCGCGACGGAGGGAGCGCTGCTCCCTCAAAAAACTGCCAACAATGCGCGCAGCCACTTCCTGTTGACGCGCTCTCTGAGGTGCATAGTCCCCGGCCTCGGAGAGCGGGGTCAGCAGATGGACGTACACCTTGATTTTTGGCTCGGTTCCGCTCGGCCGTATCAGCACACGTGCGCGGAGCGGATCGCCAGGGGAGGGCTCGGACTCTGCCTCAAGATGCAATTCGAGCAGGTTCTGCTGAAGAACGCTCTCTGAATCGCGTGAAGCACCCTGCAAGTAATCCAGCACCTTTTCGACCCGAAATCCGGAAAGGACCTCAGGGCAGGCGGCCCGGAGATCTGCCATCTTCGCGTCCATCTGCTGCAGGGGCTGCTCCCCGAGATAGCGCCTCGAAGCTCCAAAGCTGCCCCATTGACCCGTGGACTTGTAGAGGTCCATCAACCGAGCCACGAGCCCCTCCGGCCCCCCCCACTTTTCGAGCAGCCGACAAAAAAGGAGGGCGGCCCCCACCCCATCCTTGTCGAGGACGGGCACCTCTCCTGGCCTAAGCGCAAAACAATATCCCAAAGCTTCTTCATAGGCGAACACGAATCGATCAGCCTGAAGCGCCGCCGCCGCCATCCACTTGAACCCCGTCAACGTCCGGATCACTCTTGCCCCCGAGAGCGCCGCAAGTGCGTCAAGACCAGGAGAAGAAACGACGGTCGAGACGAGCGAGACGTTGCTCCCGTGCGCGGTGATCGCCGCATCCGCAAACAAGAGACCCACGGCATCTCCGTCGAGACGCACGAGACTTCCTTGCGGCGACAAAAGGGGCAAACAGACGGCGAAACGGTCCGCATCCGGATCACTCGCAAAGGCCACACGCGCTCCGCAGGATTCTGCCGTTTCTAGGAGCAAGTCGAGAGCGTGAGGCTCCTCAGGATTGGGGAACGGAAGGGTCGGAAACGTTCCGTCAGGCGCAGCTTGAGAGGGAACGGGCACGAGCGCTACATTTTGTTGCGCAAGCGCTCGCTCCACAAAGGAAAGACCGACACCGTGGAGCGGCGTGTACGCGAGCGGCTCCGCACGAGGCTTGGGGGATGCGTCCGACAGAGGAACCGTGACTTCTCCCAACTCTCTCAAATATTCAAAGTAGGCCGTCTCTACAGACTGTGGGAGAGGAGCCACCCCGAGCTCGTCTTCCGCAAAGGGAGGAGACGCTAGCTCCATCCGCTTGGCAATCTCGCTATCCCAAGGGGCGCCGATCTGCGCGCCACGCTGATCATAGACCTTGATTCCATTGTCGCCACGGGGGTTGTGGCTCGCCGTCACCACGACACCTGCGGCCGCGCCCAGCTGCCTCACCGAGAATGCGAGCAGAGGGGTCGGAATCGCTTCGCTTGAAAGCCAAACTCGCGCGCCCAGAGCGGACAAAACGGAGGAAATCCGCTGCGCAAACTCTCGGCTGGTGGGGCGCGCATCAAATCCCACCACAACAGAGACCGTTCGGACGGGGCGGTGCTCATGCAAAAATGTGCCCAGCGCCCAGGCGAAGCGCTGAACCAGCTCCACGTTCATCTGACCTCGACCGGGACCGACCTCCCCACGGATCCCCGCAGTGCCAAAGGTGAGCTCACCAGGTGTCATCTACCGCCTGACGAGTCGCTCAGGGGAAACCGCATTGAGTGCCAGCTGCCCACAAGCCGCCGCCACGTCATCACCGCGTCTCGTTCTCACAAAACAGCTGTAGCCGTGGGCAGCCATCCTCTCACGAAATGCCCTCACCTGCTGCTCCCGAGGCGCCTTGAACGGTGAGTCCTTGATGGGATTCATCGGGATCAGATTCAGCTTGACCCGCAGAGGTTCGAGAAGACGAGCCAGTTCATCCGCATGCTCGATGCGATCATTTTGGCCGTCAATGAGCGTGTATTCAACAGTGATCCTGCGGCGAGGAGGCATCGGGTAGTCTTTGAGCGCGCCCATGAGCTCCTTCAGCGGGTACTTCTTGTTCATGGGCATGAGACGACTGCGTATTTCGTCGTTCGGAGCATGCAGCGAGATAGCAAGACCGATTCTTCCTTCAAAGTCTTCTCCCAGGCGGCGGATGCCTGGCACGAGCCCCACGGTGGAGACGGTGATCCGTCTGGGACTCATCTTACCTCCCTCTGGATCCGTGAGAAGGCGCAGCGTTCGCGCCGTCTCGTCATAGTGATGCAGGGGCTCGCCCATGCCCATGAACACTAGATTTTTGAGATCTTCATCCGCACGCAAATAGGTCTTGGCTTTGATGACCTGATAGATCACCTCGGCCGCACCAAGCCCTCGGAAAAGTCCGCTCTTTCCGCTGGCACAAAAGGTGCACCCCATCGCGCAACCGAACTGAGTCGAGATGCACAAAGTGATCCTTTTTTTCGGCTGTTCTTCTCGGGTCTCTTCGCCCGACAGCGCCTCTTCACCCGACAGCGCCGCCTCGCCCTCCTCTTCGACCAGCGCTCCAGAGTCCGCATCGACGCTCCCTTCCGTCATCGGGATCAACACACATTCGACCTGAGCGTTGCGATCCAGTTCGAGGACGAGCTTCCGGGTGCCGTCCGAAGATTCATAAACTTGCGTCACGCGCCCAGGCTCACTCATGCCCGTTTCTCGGAGCTTTGAGCGAAGAGCCTTGCTGAGATCCGTCATCTCTTCTGCATCGAGGACGCCGCGCGTGTGAATGGAACGATAGATCTGTTTCGCCCGAAATGGCCGCTCGCCCCAGGCCGTCAAAACTTCCTCCCACTCAGCGAGTGTGCGGCTGATCGGATGAATGTCCGCGGCGCTCCTCCCCCGCGTCAAGCTTGGGTCGGGCGCTTCGCTCCCTTCAGGAACGGTCATTTTTCTCCCTCTGTTTCGCCTCGTCCCAGTAACTTTCCATTTCCGAAAGCGAAATGCCGAAGGTCGCCTTTCCGTCCTTCCTGGGCCAGTCACCGTGACGCGATCGGACACGCTCCTCGACGTGAGCAAACCGCGTCCTGAAGCGCAAAGAGGTGCGAGCAAGCGCTCTTTCCGGATCTAGTCCCACATGCCTGGCGTAATTGACGAGGGCGAAGAGAACATCCCCCAGTTCATGCTCCATGGCGTCTAAGTCCCTCGCCTCGACCGCTTCATCCAGTTCGTCGAGCTCCTCTTGTACCTTTGCGCGGGACCCGGTGAAATCTTCCCAGTCAAACCCGACAGTTGCGACACGATCGCTGATGCGTCGAGCGGAATCGAGCGCAGGAAGTGAGCGCGGGATGTTGTCGAGGAGGGGGCGCAGGCGTTTCTCCTCAGCCTTGATGGTCTCCCAATTGGCCTCCACCGTCTCTTTGGTGTCCGCCACAACGTCGCCAAAGACATGCGGGTGGCGCCGAACAAGCTTTTCGATGAGATCTAAAAACACGTCGTCCGGACCGAACAACCCCTTGCGCTGAGCGAGTTCCGAAAGAAAGACCACCTGAAATGAAAGATCTCCCAGTTCCTCCCGAAGACCCTGCCAATTTTCGTCCCGAAGAGCGTCCAGTACTTCGCAAGTCTCTTCCAAAAGGAACTTGCCGAGAGTGGTAAAATCCTGCTCCCGATCCCAAGCGCAGCCATCCGGTGAAAGGAGGCGCCGTATGAGTCGGACCACGTCAACGTATCTCTCACCCTTCTGCTCGGCGAGCGGTGGCGCCGGACTGACGGAAAAGCCTCGATCCATGAAGCCGCTTAGCACGGCGTTACCCCCAAGCACGAGAGCGAGACCACTCTCAGCCCCCATTCGACCGTTGAATGTTCCTGGCAGGCAGGTTCAGAAAAGGTAGCGCTCGCCGGAATCGCACAAGACGGTAACGACATTGCCTGAAGACATTCCCGCCGCCACTTCGATGGCCGCTGACACGTTCGCGCCCGAGGAAGGTCCGACCAGAAGGCCCTCCACCTGGGCTAATTTCAGAGCCATCTTTTCCGCCGCCACATCGGTCACTTTGAGAACGCGATCCACGACGGCCGATTCGTAAACCTGAGGCACAAATCCGGCACCAAGCCCCTGGATTCCATGAAGTCCCGGCTGACCACCGCTGAGCACTGGACTAGCTGCAGGTTCAACGGCAACGACACAAACGCGATCTCCGCCCTTTTGTTTGAAAAAGCGACCGCTGCCCGTCACCGTGCCTCCCGTGCCTACTCCCGCCACAAAAGCATCGACTTCACCCGCGAGCTGCTCCCAGATTTCCCTTGCGGTCCCCTCCTCGTGACTCTGCGGGTTGGCGCTGTTTTCGAACTGACTCGGCTGAAAAGCACCCTTTGTCTTTCGGGCGATTTCCCGAGCGCGCTCCACCGCTCCAGCCATGCCACGCTCGGCCGGAGTCAGCTCAATCTCCGCGCCGTAAGCCTGGAGAATGTAACGCCGCTCCATGCTCATGTCCTCCGGCATCACAAGGATACAGCGATGACCACGAATGGCGGCGATCATCGCCAGACTGATGCCGGTGTTCCCACTCGTCGCCTCCACAATCGTCGCTCGCTTGGGGATGAGGCCCTCTTCTTCTGCACGCAGAATCATGGCAAGCGCCGGCCGGTCTTTGACGCTTCCTCCAGGATTCATGAACTCGCACTTAGCCCAGATCGTCGCCCCGGAGGCGGGACTGAGTCTGGGCAGTCTGACCAGAGGGGTCTCGGCAATCAATCCGAGGGCGCTCTGTGCGACACGCAAGCCGGCACTGGTTCGCCGATGAGACTGCGGCTCACGAGGAAGCTGCGGCTCACGAGGAAGCTGCGGCTCACGAGGAAGCTGTTGCTCAATGATTGAGGTCCGATCCGCCATTCGCCTACATTACCAGCGCCCCGGCAGAAGAAAACGTCCTCTCCCGAACACTACCCGCGCACCCATTTCCCAAGCGGACGGGAGGGCGCCCAGAATCCAGATATTGTCACGGCGAGACGGACTCAAATCGAGGCAACCGTCACCGAGACGGCCTGACCCTTGGGCCCCTTCGCCTCAAGTTGAGTTCCTTCCTCAAAGGCGGGAGCCCTGACCTTCCCGATGCCCCGAGCCCCGAAAGCGCTGGTCACGATGCCGACTTTCCCCCCCAGGGGATCCACGAGATCGCTCCCGCTTTCAAGCGCAGCGCCGGACGGAGACATGAGCTTCACAAGCCTCCGTTTCACCTTTCCTCGCATGTCCTGCATGCAGACGACTTCCTGCCCGAGGTAGCATCCCTTGTTCCAATCCACCGCCTTCCGTTCAAGGGAAGCTGCGTGTGGATTGTCCGTTTGATCGTAGTCGATCAAAAAACGCGGAATGCCTTCCAACACAAAAAGTTCAGCTAGCTCGTGCTCACTCAAGAGAGGGAGCCCAAGACTTGAAACCCTCTCCTTGTATTCCTGGTCTGACGCGACCTCCAAAGCCACCTCGGTAGTACCCCAGGGCAGCGAAGCCCCGCGATCGAGTCGCTCAAGGGCACCCTCGCCCAGCGCTAGAAGGACGCGCAGATTTGTTGCCTCAATTTCTGCATCCTCCATGATGAGGTAACCATCGAGGAGGCTGAGTGTGTCTGTCCCAGAGCCTCCCGATACCGCAACGAAGAGCTCATCCGACTTGCCAACGATCTGAAGCTCCGCCTGAATTTTTCCGAGCTTGTTCAAGAGCAAACCGAAGGACCCCCGACCAGGCCCCACCGTCGTCACATCCGAGGTGACGATTCCAGAAAGCCAGCGGGCAGCGTCCGGACCAAATACGCGAAGGACAGGCCAATCAGGGGCGGCCAATCTGAGTTCAGCAGAGGTCACTTTTCAAGCTCGATGCCGTCACTCAGCAGGGGAAACATCGCGCCCTCCTTGAGTTCAACCAAATGCCGCTCGCCGCTCTTGAACCACACATCGAGCTTTAGACCCGCGCGTGCGTGTTGATTGATGGTGCTCTTGATCTCGAGCGCGTCCATGTTCGCCACCTTTTTACCCTGGATACCGAGGATCCGATCCCCTGAGCCGAGTCCCGCTCTGGCCGCAGGAGAAACCTCCACGACACGGGTGACACGCACCCCGTCCTGTCCGCGCATTTCGTAGTAGAGTCCCAGACCAACCATCGCGCGAGGTGGCTCCACGTGAAGCCAGACTTGAGCCCCACTTTCGCACCAGATTTCATTGCTGCCGCCCTCACGGATCGCAGCTAGATCGCGGATCCGTGCGCGACAGATCGGCATGTTCGTCATGGGATTTGAGTCCCAAACTTCGACATAAATTTTCGAACCCTTGAGGATGCGATAATTCCTCTTGTCCTGCTTAGCCCAGGTCGGTCGCAGGGTCTTGGACTCGACCGGTGTCACCACCAAATCCTTATTTTCAACAATGAGCTTTGCAAAGGGATCCGGGGCGCCATCCGGCCACGGTTGACCACCCTGATTCTTTGCCGGGATCCGAGCACCCTCAAAATAGAAATAGTACAAATCCTCATCCGGTGCTGGATCTGGATCCTGCCCCTCAGGATGCGGCCGCACTGACGTCTTCATTTCCGGATACACAGCGGCGCACGCAAGCGACAAAGCAACGAGCGCTCCCGAAAAAATGCGAGTTGCCCATCTCTGAGCGTCCAAGCCTGTCTTGCGCGGATAAATACCAGTTCCTCCTACCATCACCGGGCGATAGTCGCAGCTTATCCTACCCTAGCGCAAGGTTTCAGCAGCGCCACAATCGCAGCGCAAGAAGAACGTGGTACTCTAGGGAGGATTCTCGCAAACTTTCGTAGGAAAGAAACCGCATGTCGCGCACGTATGCCCTCGTTGGAACCAGGCCCGATCTCGCTGGAAGCCTCGCTGAGGCGCAGCTGAATGCCCTTCCCCGGGTGAAGGGAGATTCTACTCGTTGGGGGATCGGTTGGTTCGAGAAGGACGAGGTTCTCCTCAAGAAAGGACGAGGCACGAGCGACGGTCTCCCTTCTCAGTTGCTCCCCTCACAAATACACAACGTACGCTCTCACGCAATCCTGATTCACGAGAGCGCCGAGAGTCCTGACTCCCTCCCGCTTGAATCCTCCCCGCCTCTCAGGTTTGGGCACTTCTTGTTCGCCTGCGCCGAGCCCGAGGGAAATTACGAACCATTTGCCGAGCTCGTTCGCGCGAAGCTTCCGGACTTCCTTCTGCGAACAACGGGAGGAAGTGGATTTGCCGAGCTGGCCTTTGCTCTTTTCCTGGCTCAGCTCCCGTCAGGCGCTCTGACTCGTTCCGGAATGAACGGATCAACGACGCCCCTCGGCCCGCTCAACATCGAAGCCCTACGCCGCGCGGTTCGGGTGACTTTAGAGGTGATCGACGAACTCACGGAAAAAGCCTCGGTTGCTGCTTTCAAGGGGGATCTGTGGATCCACACCGGAGAGACCCTCTTGGTTGCGCACCGGGAGGGATGTTTCGGGCTCACCGTGCTGCGAGGCCGTGACGATCTGATTCGGTGGGGTGGTCTTTCCGATCCTCCGCCTCAGAGCTTGGATCAAAGCCTCTACGTCACCGTGACTCGAACGACCTCCACTCTAGGGCCGGCCTGGGAACGCATTCCCGAACAGACGCTCCTGGTCGCAAGCCGGGGGGAAGTTCCACGAACGGAAGCCTTGTGATACCCGTCCGTGGACGATGAACACGCGCTACGGGATTTCTCTGATTGTTTTCTTGTGCCTTCCGGCGTGTGGAGCACGTGCCCCGCGTTTCGAAACAGCCGAACGGACCGACCCTGAGCTTGCATCCATGCAGACCGAGTCACCTCCCCCTGAGGTCCCGCCCCCGTTGATCGCGGCGCCGGATGCGAGACGCACCCGACACCTCCTCTCCGTCTTTTTCTACGCGCTCACCGAACAAGAGGTCGATAGAGCCTTGGCCCTCATGACCTCGGGTGCGGTCCTACGGAAAAATCTGGGGGGCCCAGCCCTCCTTGCTGCACCCCAGATCGCGCACTTGATGGGCCGCGCGCGGGAGGGCAGCGTATCACTACGACACGTGTCATCGCTCCGTACAGATCACTCACCCGAGAGCAAGTCTCCCCCGTCAGCTCAGGTTCTAGCCTTTGTCGATGGGTCATCAGAACTTCGGGGTACCTGGCAATTCACCCTAAAGACCGAGTCTTCGAAGCTCCGCATTTCGGAAATCGTGCTCCCAGGCGACACGCGGTAAGAAACTGCGACGCTCGCTTCGGCCCTTGCCGACGGGCGCGCTTCAGGTGAGGCTAGATAGAGATGAACGAGGGTCACAAGCACACGGGAGCGACCCCCTCACGGACCCTACGGCCCAATGACGGACGACCCAGTGACACGAGTCCAGCGCTGACCTGGGCGACGGCTGCCATCGGGGGCGCTGCCCTCGTGGTCGTCTTGACGGCGGGAGTTCTTTTTCTTGGAGATCCTCGCGCGAAAGAGGAGACGGGAGTTGAAGAAGAAGTGCAAAAAAAGTCCGAGCCCGAGGACCTCGCGCCCCTCGCGCCCTCGGATCCCCTCGACATCACCGCGCGACTGCTGGACGCTCAGGAGCGGGCCAAGATCTGGAACGAAAGCGCAATGCTCGCGAGCATCGAGGTCCTGATCGAAGAAGGTCGGCCCAAGAGTGCAATGGAATTCGTCTTCGGCGAACCCATGGGCTCCGCAGTCCCGGGCGCCCCCCTGTCACCCAAGCGACACCGCATTTCTTATGAAGGGGAAAAGGTCGAAGTGAAGACCTATGACGAACCCAAGACCAGCACCGCGCTTCCAGTTCCCAATTGTCCTTTGGAGGCTGCCCATCGACAGCTCGCTCAATCCGGCAGCTTGTCAGGAGGACCTGTAGCGGTCCTTTACCTCCACGCACAAAAGGAGGGTCGGCCCATGTGGCTCATGACGACGGGCGCGGGGAAAAACTACAGCATCAACGCACAGACGTGCGCACTCTTGGCCCGCTGAGCTGACCCGCCTGGGCTAGCCCGCTCTTGAGCGGTTGCGTAAATAAGTCCGCCCCCGAGGATCTGTCCACACGACAGAAGCTACATTCCCGACAGGATCCGGAAAGAATCCTTTTCCGGGAGCAGCTCGAGGCGGTTGTCGGCGACCTGCCGATGCCATGACTCTTCGCCATTTTCGCCGGGGATTTTGTAACTGGCACTGTAGGTGTAGTCGACCAAAATGGTGTCCTGGGGACCTTCCTGCACACGCCGATAGCGGATCTCGTAACGAATGGCCCTCGTGCCGGAAAATCTATCTCGCAGGAACTCCTTCAGCCCGGCGTAGTCGATGTCGTCGGAGGCATCGATATTTCCGCCGTCTTCGTAATAGTTCGGGTGAGCAAGACTGAAAAGTTCGCCGATTCTTCGGCGTTCTACGGCGCGGCGATACTCCTCACAAAATTGGATGATCTTCCGGTTTTCTTCATTATCTACGACGTCCGTATTCGGGATCAGCTGCTGAGTGCAGCCACTGACGAGCGGTAGAGCCAGAAGGATCAGCGCAAAAAGGAGCGTTCTCATGGGTTTACGGGGGCTACGCGTGAGCGTCGGACTTTATTCCAAAAATCCGGACTCGGTGCGGCGAACCCTATGAGAAGCACGTACCTCGGGCAAGTTCCGCCCAGCAAAAACCCCTAAGGGCGCAAAAGCTGGGCCACTAGATCGTCGCCGTCGATCCCGTCGGCTTCGGCCCGATAGCTGAGCACCAGCCTGTGCCGGAGGGCCGCGACAGCCACCCGACGTACATCATCGATATCCGCTGCCGCCTGCCCACGCAGCGCTGCGCTCGCTTTTGCCGCGAGCACCAAGGCCCGACTCCCCCGCGGACCGGCCCCAAAGCGCACGTAGTCCCGCACCATCGAAGGCGCCTGGGCCTCCTCCGGTCGTGAGCGCCGCGCGAGGTTCACGGCCAAGCGCACGGCCTCGTCAGAAACGGGGATCCGAGGGATCAGGTCAGAAAACTCCCCTACTTGCTGGCGCGTCACGACCTTTTCGATGGTCGCCGCGGGGCCGGAACTCGTGCGGCGCGCGATTTCAATCTCCTCCGTCTCCGAGGGATAGCCCACTTTGATTTCGAGAAGAAACCGATCCAGTTGAGCCTCGGGCAGCGGGTACGTTCCCTCCTGCTCAATGGGGTTGCGCGTCGCAAACACCTGGAACGGAGTGGGTAAGGGGTGCGTCTTGTCCCCGACGGTCACATGACCTTCCTGCATCGCTTGCAAAAGAGCGGCCTGCGTCTTGGGCGGAGTTCGGTTGATCTCGTCTGCCAAGACCACATGCGAAAAGATGGGACCTCGCATGAATTGCGTTTCGTGAGCGATACGCCCGTCGCGTTCCGTTTCCTTGAGCACGTCCGTTCCCGTGATGTCTGCGGGGAGCAGATCAGGAGTGAACTGCACGCGCCCGAACGAAAGGTCGAGACAACTTGCCAAACTAGAAACAAGGAGCGTCTTGGCGAGTCCAGGCACACCCACCAAGAGCGCGTGGCCTCCGGTCAATACGGCGACTAAAAGTTGATCGACGACGTCCTCCTGCCCGACGACAACCCGCGCGATTTCGGCGCGCAAGCGCGTGCAAGTGATTCCGAGTTGTTCCAGTCTTTCCGCGTCGGTGCCCATAGATCTTTCTCTGTGCCCCTCCGTAGCAGAAAACGTGCAGCGGGAGAAAACGCTTGTGATGAGGCCCCGTCCATGCGAGCCGGAGACCCGCACGAAGGCCGCTCGCCATGAACAAGACTGCCCACCGCATTCTGATTGCGCTCCTCTTGGGCGTGCTCGTCTACGGTGCTTTTGTCCTCTGGGTGGGTGCACAGGAGCTAGAAACGGCTCTCGTCGGCTTCGACCCCATGGCCTTCGTCGTGGCGCTTTGTTTTTCGTCCGCCAACTACGGACTTCGCTTTCTCAAGTGGGAATTCTATCTCGCGCGCCTCGAC
>CAYMQT010000073.1:0-4195 GCA_964392575.1 uncultured Polyangiaceae bacterium | reverse complement strand
CGCGGCATTCCGAAAAAGGAGAGTTTCCTGATTTTTCTCTCGGGCTTTGTGCTCACGGTGTCCCCCGGCAAGGTGGGCGAAGTTTTCAAGAGCGCAGTGCTTAAAAAAACCCACGGCATCGACCCCGCGCGGACCGCGCCCATTGTCATCGCCGAGCGTCTCACCGACGTCATTGCAATCGTCGTGGTGGTGGTCTTGGGGAGCATGGGCTTCCACGGTGGACTTCGCTGGGCCCTTCTGGGAGCGGTGGCCGTGGCCCTCATGCTCCTCTTGATCCTTTGGCGCACTCCTCTGAACTTGCTCATCGGCTGGCTCCGAGGGCGAACATCCAGGCTGGCTGCCCTGGCGCCTCGTCTTCAAACAGCTCAAGAAAGCCTCTCCATCGTGGCAGCGCCGAGCGCCCTCCTCCTACCCACTTGTCTCAGCCTTCTGGGCTGGGGAGGAGAAGGGTATTCGCTCTTCGTCCTTTTGGAGGGACTGGGCCAAAATGTCTCCGTTTCGCTTTCCGCCTTTTTCTACGCCACGATGACCCTGGCCGGCGCGCTGGTTCCGGTCCCGGGAGGGCTCGGGGTTGCCGAAGCGCTGATTCAGACCCAGCTCGTTGAAATCGGGGGTGTTTCAGCGGGAGCGGCAACGGCAGCCATGCTGATGATCCGCTTTTCGACCCTTTGGTGGGCGGTGCTTGTCGGATTCATGGCTCTCGGGATCCTGCGCCTGAAGTACAAGGATTTGCTTTCCGTTCAGGAGAGCGCTCGCAGCGACAAAAGCGCCTGAGCGATGTCAGCGGGCAAGGGCGCCTCGAAATGAAGCGACACCCCCGTGATCGGATGCACAAATCCCAAGATCCCCGCGTGAAGTGCCTGGCGCCCGAGAGTGTCATGCACCGCCTTGAGATCTTCTTTTCGCGGCGCTGATCCATAGAGTAAATCACCAAAAATCGGGGTGGCTGCGTGTTCTGAAAGATGCACGCGGATCTGGTGAGTCCGTCCCGTCGAAAGCCGGCAGGTCACGCGCGCCGCTCGATTTTCCGCTAAGCGCTCCTCCAGGACAATCGAAGTGCGCGCCGACTTGCCACTGGAAACTCGACTGGAGAATCGGCGCCTCGAGTGTGGGTGACGGCCATGTAAGGTTTCAATGGTTTGTGTGGCGGGGCATCCGAGAGTGAGAGCGGTATACACACGCTCCATCGTGTGCGTGGAGAGTTGCAGCTTCAGTCCTTCTCGAGCTCGTGGATCCTTGGCGACGACGAGCAGCCCCGAGGTATCCTTGTCGATACGATGGACGATTCCCGGGCGGAGGTAGCCCTCTGGATCGCGAACGTCCGCAGGGGCCCTTTCAAAACCCGGCCGAGCAAGCAGGCCGTTCACGAGGGTCCCGGACATATGTCCCCGACTCGGATGAACCACCAGCCCTGCGGGCTTGTTCACGACCAGGAGAAACTCGTCCTCGAAAACAACATCGACAGAGACGGAAGGATCGGGCAGAGCGCTTGTCGCCGGCGGCGCATCGGGACTCACCTCAACGAGAGCCCCCGGGCGTACCTTGTCTTTGGGACGGCAAGGGACACCATCGATGAGAACCCTCCCATCCGTGATCCAGCGCTGAATCGTGGCGCGCGTAACGTCCGGCATCCGGCCGACGACAAACTTGTCCACGCGCAGAGGCGAATGACCTTCGGGGAAACGCTCCCGGAAGGTCTCAGGAATTTTCACCAAATCTCGCTCTTGATGTGCCCTTTGGCGCGCACCAAGATATCGACCAGGGCACGCTCGTAGAAGTTCTGCGGGTAGAGATCCGGTGACACGCGGCTCTTGAACAGCGCGCGCCCCTCTTCGATTTCCTCCGCGATCTCCGTAAACAGGGAGTCATTCTCAATGCCCCTCGTGATTTTTTCCTCGTTGTAGAGAGATAGGTCACTGGCAATCGCGCGTGCGAGACGGCGGGCGGCTTCCGGGGCTTCGATCAAGGCCATGACAAGATTATCCCTCGCCTTGACCCGGCCTGTCAAAATCTTCCCCGCAAGAGGCGGGGAATCGACGAATCCGAGCGATTATATACGCTGCCCCAAGCCCCGCCCAGGGAGTCACAAGGATCAGGTGGGGGAGAAAGTATCGCCCGGCGCCGAAGAAAAGGGCGTGGATCCCCGCGGTCACCGCGGTGCTGAAAACCAGAAGGGCACCCGCCCGCGCTTGCCTCGCGCAGGGTACGAGGAGAATCGAGAGCGCACACACAGCCCAACCCAAGGCCGCACTCACTCCTAAAAATCCCAGAGCTCCCGCGAAGAGGAGGGCAAGGACCGGCACCTTTCGCAGCTTCGGCTCCCTAGAGATCCGGAAAACACCCCACAGGGCAACGAGACAAAGCAAGCCTGTCAGACGGTGACTCCCGACCTCCGCCCCTTGAAGGGGACGAGACGTCTCGCTGTCGAGGGCACCGGCCTCCACCAGATGAGCCGCGGCTGCGGCTGTGTGGTCGAAGGTAGCGTCCAGCTTTGGCCCCATGAGGGCCGCCCAGGCGAGAGGGCGTCTCACCACTCTCTGCATCCCCGCCTGCCCGAAACACCGGTCCTTCTCCGCTTCCGCGAACACTTCGCGGCACTCGCTGGGGACTCGCTCTCCGGTCAGCGGAACCCATGCGCCCTTGCCTTCTTCATAAGTTCCGATCAGGAGATTCCAGCCACCGTTGGCGCTGACGAGCATGCAGCGATCCATCGTCGCGCAGTTCCTGTAAGTCCAAGGGGCGACGGCGCACAGAGCGACACCCGTCACGACGACTGCGCCGAGAGCGCGCCTACGAAAACCGGCTCCGCAAGCCAGAAACCCTAGAAAAGGCGCGAAGAGAATGGACTGGGGACGCAGGTAAGTGGCAAGCCCGACCAGGATCCCCGCAAGTATCCACGCTCTGCCCTTTTTACCCATGCCCGGTCCGCTCGCCATGGCGCTCCGACTAGCTAAAAGCAAAACGGCTCCGACGACGCCTTCCGTCATGAGGGCTGGCGTATAGGCAACCAAGGATGGACTGAGCGCGATCCCCCATGCGGCAAGGGATGGAGCCGCCCTTCCCCAGGGGCCCAGATCCAGATCTTCGACCAAACTTCGAGTCACCCCATGGGCAGCCCAGGCTGCCGCAGCCCCCAAAAAGCCGTTCAACAGCATCGCCCAGAGGGGAGCTGCTCCGAACAAAAGGTAGAGGCCGCCCATGAGCGCGGGATAACCCACCGGGTAATGGGCGGCATGCGTGACGACCCCGTCCGGCCACAGCCAGGTGTACCCCTCACCCTGAGCGATGCGCTGAGCGACAACGTGGTAAAACGCACCATCCGCAGTGGGAGGGACTGCGCGAAAGGACACGAGGCACACGCCCCACCTGATGACGAGCGCCACGATAAAAACAAGGCGAGCACTCGCGCAAAGGAACAAACTCGAGACGTGCTTCACGCGATCTTCCAAATCCCCATCCGAGCAAGATCCAAGCAAACCTGAGCGATCGGAAGACCGACTACGTTGTGATACGATCCATGGATCGCCTCCACAAACATGCTGGCGACCCCCTGAATGGCGTAGCCCCCCGCCTTGTCGAGTCCTTCACCAGTGGCCACATAGGCGTTGAGCTCGTCCGGATCGATCGAGCGCATGACCACCTCCGTCTCCACCGTCCTTGTGAGCATGTTCTCGCCCCCAGGACCTGAAAGTGCATAGGAAGTCAAAACCCTGTGAGACCTACCAGACAGCATTTCCATCATCTCCCGGGCGTTCTTCGCTGAATCTGGTTTCGTGAGGATCGTCTCGTCGACGGCCACGATGGTATCGGCCGTGAGAATACCCCGATGCTCGATCTCCTCTCGCAGGATTCGCTCTCTCACGAAAGCATGTTTGAGCTGAGCCGTTCGCTCCACGTAGCTCCGAGGTGCTTCGCCTTCGATGAGGGACTCGTCGGCAGAAGCGGCAACGACAAGGAGCGGAACACCCACGGCCCCGAGCAGGCTGTGCCGCCGAGGAGACGCAGAGCCCAAAATAAGCGGCGGTTGAGATGGTGGCGGCGGTTGAGATGGTGGCGGCGGTTGAGATGGTGGCGTGAAGGAGGACATGTGGCGACGGTTCGGGCCCCCTAGCATAGGGCAAAACCCTCGGGGGTTTCCCTGAATCCGTCGCCACATGTCCTCCTTCACGCCACCATCTCAACCGCCGCCACCATC
>CAYMQT010000072.1:0-23048 GCA_964392575.1 uncultured Polyangiaceae bacterium | reverse complement strand
GGGGCGGCACTCGCCTTGCGTCGGGCTGCACTCGGCTTGCGTCGGGGCTGCACTCGGCGTTTCAGGAGCGCTTGTAGAAGGGGGTTCTTGCGACGCGAGCAGGGAGAGATTTCCCGCGACTATCCACGAGAAATTCGGTTCCAATTTCGCACATCCGAGGAGGGAGGTACCCGAGACCGATTGCTTTTCCCAAGGTCGGTGAGGGACCGCCTGAAGTACAGATCCCGACGGCGTTGCCGCTCAGGTCGAGGAGGCGGTAGCCCGCCCGCGCCGAACCACGTCCGACGATTTCGAAGCCGGCCAAAAGTCGCGGTAGCCCGGCTTCCTTTGCTGCCACAAGGGCGGCCTTGCCAAGAAACTCGGGTTTGTCGAGTTTCACGGTCCAGCCAAGCCCTGCCTCTAGGGGGTTCGTCTCCTCACTCAACTCGTTTCCGTACAAGGAGAGTCGAGCTTCGAGTCTGAGAGTATCGCGGCATCCGAGCCCGGCCGGAACCAGTCCGTGCCTGGAGCCGACTTCGAGAAGAGTATCCCAGATCGCGAGCGTGTCGTCTGCATGGGAGAAAATCTCGACGCCGTCTTCTCCTGTGTATCCGGTGCGCGCGAGGGTGATCGGCTTGCCGGCCAGGCTCGCGGCACGGAATCGAAACGGGCGCAGGTCTCCTAAAGTAGTGTCGAGGCCCGGCCCGGCGTCGCTGAGGACGGCCAGAGCGTGAGGACCTTGCAAGGCAATGAGGCCTGTCTGGTCGCTCTCATCACTGAGGGAGATCCCCGACTCATGACTCGCGTGCTCGCTGAGATGCTGCCAGAATTTACTGCGATTGGAGGCGTTGCAAACGATCAGGATGTCATCATCAGCGTGCTTGTAGATGATGAGATCGTCGACGATCCAGCCCCCTTCGCGGCACGCGCAGGTGTACATGGCTTGGCCGAGGGCGATACGACTCAGGTCGTTGGTGACGAGACGGTCGACGAACTGCGCGGCGTGTGAGCCTCGGACGCGGATTTCACCCATATGACACACGTCAAACAAACCGGCCCGAGAGCGGACAGCCTGGTGCTCAGCGGTCAGGCCCTGGTACGTTATCGGCATCGAGTACCCGGCAAAAGGAACCATTTTAGCGCCGAGGGACTCATGGCGGGCTGTGAGGGGAGTTGATCTTTCGGAAGCGGGAGAATTCATGTCCCCCTTTTTCTACTACTCCATATTCCTCGGGTCACTGAGCCCCCCATCGGGCTTCAAACCAGCTCGTTCCCATCTCTGCGCCTCGGTGAGGCCTCGCGTGTCCGGGCGCGGCACGGGCGTTGTGTCCGTGATCATCAACAAGCATTCTCTGCCGCGGTGAAAGACAGAAAATTCAAACAGGCGCTTGTTGTCACCCTTGATCCGGGCGCCCGGAAAGATGAGGCGCGTTTCTAGCATCTCCGCGTGGCGCACATTGATGCGCTCTTTTACGTAGTCCGTCAGATCAGAGAATTTGACCTTGCCGCTGATCCGAATCGTCGTGGGGGTTTGCCCGACCACCTCCATGTCGAGCGGGATCGGAAAACCGAACGCCGTCTCGGTTCCTTCGATGAGCTTTCCCGGGGCAACGCGATCCGCAGAGGACGCCTCGAGCGGACCCGAAGCAAGGGGAGGCGGTCCCGACCATTTTTGCTCCTCCTCTTTTTTGCAACCGGTCGCTGCGAGCGACAGAGCGACACAGACGACCGCGAAAAGCGCCGCCGTCTTGGTGCAGCGCATTTGGTCGGGGGAGGGGCCCGTCGCCAGCCTTGTCATCTCGCGTTCGGTTATTCCAGGATCGCTGCCCAAGACAAGATCTGAGAAGCTGTCCGGGGCATATCCAACGTAATGGCCTCAAATGTGGTGGGAAAGTCCAGGTTATCGGTGGAGGTGCCGCCTCCGCCCGTCTGAAAGACCAGCTGTAGGTTCGAGGTGCTCGGGCTCGTGACGGCCGTACGATCTCCAGACAAGAAGCTGGTTGGACCTGGTGCGGTTTCCTTGCACGTGGGCACAAACTCCAGACTCACGCCGAAGACGGTGCCAATGTTTGAATTCGAACCGCCGTTGTCCGTCGACAGGGTGGCGGCCGTCTCTGATTGAAGGGCCTCCTCGTCGGACGGGCGCTTGAGTCTCGCCGAACCGCCCTTGTCGGGGTCGACCTTGTTGAGCGGATCGTCTTGGTGGTCCTCGATGTAGTCCATTCCGTAAATCCTGCTGGGTGCGCTCGTGCAGACGTCACCGCTCTGGGGATCCACGGTCGAAAAGTAGAGAGTCCCGCCCACGAGGACCATCGGGCCGAGGACGTGTTCTCCGTTCTGAAGAGGTAAGCGCCAGTTGACCCTCGAGATAAACCCGCCGCTCTCGTTTTCGACTTCGGTCAGGGAGTAGACGTAATTGACATCCCCGGTGGCCCCGGTGACATCCTGATCTCCTGTGGAAAAGGCGACCGTGATTTGTCCCCGCTCATCGACGGACAACACCGGCGCGGTAGAGATGGGCTTGCCCGCGGTGGCGCCCCCGCCCCCGTAAGCGTCAAAAAAGAGCTTCATGGTCCATTTCTGAGGATCGCCCTCAGAGACATCGACACGCCACAGGGTTCCGTCCTGGTCGCCGACGAAGATTCGGTCAGACACCATGCCCGGGCCCGCGGGGTAGGCGGCGGGAACCCCGCTGATGGGCGAATCCAGGAACGGATTGGGCACAGGTGCTTGAGCGTACTGATCCGGGTTCGTCATCCCGACTTGGAAGTCATTGCGGAAAGTGCGAAGGACCGCTCCGTTGTCGAGACGCACGATGGTGAGCGAGTTGGCGGCGACGCCCGCTGGAGGGTAGCAATTAACGTCTGCGCGGGGTGCGAAGGTTTCGGTAGAAAACGCGCCTTTGGTGAGGTTGTCGTCGTAGTGCGTATTGATCCAGCTTGAACCGATGCTCGAGTCGATCCGCGGACAAGCGGAACCTGTGGCGGCAGGACCTTTGCCGCCGGGGAGCACCGCCACGGCCAGCTCCTCTCCGAAGTAGTTGATCGTCGTGATCAGGGGAGTTCCTCCGGTGCCGAAGATGTTTTGTGGGACGATTTCGTCGGTGGTGATGATCTGCCAGAGGAAGATCGGTCCGCTGATGCCGGTGCTTGCGTCACTTTTCGTACTCTCGGAGGGGCGGTACGCGTTGGTGATGTCGAGGGCAAAGTAGCCCCGGTTTTCGCCTCCGAAACTCTGCACCAAAATGGTGCGCCAGGTGTTCTCTACCGTGCTCGTGTCGTTCAAGGATCGCCCGAGCTTGAAGGGGTATCCGCTGCCCGAGGTGATGCTTGTCGCCACGACGTCTTGCACGACGGGCGTCCCGTCGAGAAGCTTCGAACGGCTGGACGGGTATTGGTAGCGGAGAGCGGGGAGGAGCGCCGGTGGAATGAAGGCCACATGCTCGTTGTTTTTTTCGTCGGTGTCTACCTGTTCGTCGTCGTCATCCGCGGCGTTGGGTGACAGATGAAATCCGTGGAAGATGCCGTCATTGCTCGACATGTAGGCCATCATGGGACGTGTCCCGTATGTGCTCTGGAAGGCTTCGTACGTCTCGTCTTCCACGGTTGCGCGAGGGCGGTCTACGACGACAGGCGTGGAATGCATGATGTCTCCGATGACGCTGCAGTTCCCAGTGGGTGCATCACTGGGGCTCGCGCAGCGATGATTCCCGTTGCCCCCGTCATAACCCAAGGTCCAGCCGAGCACCTTGTCCCGACAGTCGTCGTTGCTGCTTGCTCCCGCAGCAGTACACACGGCGTCTCCGTTGGACACGCCAAGGATTTCAAACGGGACTTCAGACAAGAAGCCCGTGCCTGTGCCGACTTTCCGTTCGCCCGCCGTCTCCCCCCCCAGACCGTCATTGGGGTTGGGGACTGAACCGAGGTGCGGACGCAGGCTCTTGCGCGGCTCATACACGCCGGGACTCACCGGATCGGGAACGAAAGTCATGAACTCCCGATCACTCAGGTTGTTGGCGACATTGAAGGCGAAGTCGTCTCCTTTGGAGCGGTCACGTTCCTGCGGCGTTGCTACGCCATCCTCGCAGACCCACCTGAGGCGGTCGATGTGTCCGCGCCATACGTTCGTCGGACCGGCTTCCGTGGCGTAAGAAGTAAGGATACGGTAGCCGACGCCGCCTGTGTTGTCTGCGAGCCCTGTCCCAGGGGTAGGGACCGGTTGTGTCGCGCTGGCGCTCGTTCCGACGATCTCTTTCATGATGTCGCCCAGTGCTTCTTTCAACTGGGCACTGGTGGGCGCGATGTAGGGGAGTCCGACGCCGTCGCAGCCGTCCGTGTTGTCGGAGCTGTCCGGGTCGTTGCAATCGGGCCTGCCGGCGGCCGCCATCCGATGCAGTTGACAGCAGGTCCGGAGATCTTCGTCGCTCGAGACGTCACACGAGCCGCCCTTTACGTTCCAGTCGGCGTGGGCGGGGTCGAGCCTCAAGTCCACGCAGTCCATCGTCCCCGCGGCGTACTTCTGGGTGGAGTAGCCGACGACGTGGGTGAGGATCTGATACTTGTTGACGCCCGTGGATGGTGTAGAGCAGCCGAGCTTGTTCGTCGATCCGGCGGACATATCTGCGATGGTATCGACGGCATTCTTTGCGTAGGGACATTCGCCTTGGATGACGGCGGTCGCATCGGGTTCACACTCGGGTCGCATGTCCAAGTTGGGCTCTCCGTCCGTGATCAGGATGATGTGCTGTTGTCGACAGCCGCACTCCACATAGTCGTCAAACCGCGGTGAGAGCCTGAGATCATCCTGGGAAGAGGGGCTGTACAGAGTGGGGTCTCCCGCGGGAGTGAAGGTGATCCCCGTCGGCTCAAGGCTGGCGTCCACCCAGAAAAACCTCATCGCATCGTCCAGGATCCCGTTCAGAGGAGTCGCGCCGTAAGGGCGCGTAGCGAGGAGGATCTCCTGGATGCGGTCATGCCGATTGCGGTCCTGACTGGCGCTCAGGTCCTGATGACCGAAGTAGATCATTTTCCCTTCGGATGCCGGCGCAGCTCCGTTGCGCGCACCTACCTCCAGGTCCTGAAGAGTCGCGCATTCCTTGGGTTTCCCTTGAGCCCAGCTCGTCGCAGCCGGGTAGGTGCCTGCGTAATAGCTCCAGGCGCCCTTGACTCCTTGATCGTAATAAGAGCCGAAGGGAGAGCCTCCGTCGGCTCCCGTGAGTTCAGAGGGGTGTGTGTCAAAGGTCATGAGCCCGAAGCGGGCGAGGTCCGTATAGTCGTCAATGAAGCCGGCCGTCTGCGAGAAGGTGCACGTGTCATAGGCCGGAATGGACGGGTTGAAGGGCCAGGGAGCCCTGCGCGGGGGAGCCCAGTCATAGGCGTTGATCAGGGACGTCGCCCTATCCGGTGTGACGGCGCAGCCGCCGCTGAGCGGACGGTGATAGGGGTTGCGGAAGTTGGTGTCCGGAGGATCCGTGTTGTCCGGCATCTCAAATTCCGCGATGAATTTGGAGGCGTCCCGGTCTTCAGCTGCGCAACTGTAGGCGTCAATGGGCCCTGTGAGGACCTCGAGCACGTCGATCCAGCGACTTTTCGTGTGCAGAGTCGTATCCGTCTCGTTGGGGAGTTTGGGGGCGTAGGTAGACGAGCAGACGGGATACGTATTTTCTCCCGTCTTGTATTCCATGGATCCAGACGAGTCTACGATCAGGAGGATGTTGGGCTTCTTGTCTTCAACGACGGTTGGATCCTGCGCCCCGACGAGCGAAGAGAGGAAGAGTCCGGTAGCCAAGCTGGCGAGAGCAGTTTTTGCTGAGTGTTTCATGGTGTGTTGTGCTGGTGAACTGTGTTGTGCTGGTGTGTCTGTGCTTCTGAAGAACAAGAAAGAGGAAACTACTGGCGTCCGGTGGGGCCGATGATGGCGTGGGCGCGTAGGGCGACCATGGAAGCCAGCGAACTCCCATCCGCGGAGCAGAGGCCGACGCCCCCAGGCTGGATCAGTCCGTAGGAAGTGAGCGTCACGCGCTCATAATTTCCCTGAGTGACGTTGTCGCCCTGCACTTGCACGGGCTTGCCTCCGGAGATCTCGAGGATGAAATCACCTTCGACGGCTGAGGCATACGGTCCGAGACTGCCCCTAGCGGTCGTGTCGATGATGTCGTAGACGGCTCCGAGGTCTGTCGTTTTTTCGCGCACCGTCACGTTGAGGTCGGCCAGCGCGATTGCCTTACACCAACGATGATTCGTCGCTATCTCGGGGACGGAGCGACACGTATCCCAGCTGGCGTCAGCAGCCTGGTAATTGGCGGCGGCCATCCCAGGAATGGAGAGGATGCCGGTTCCGGCCATGACCCCCATTTCCGCGATGAACTGGGCCTGGGCCCCTTGACGGAAGTGGCCGCTGGCCCGGTCCGTGAGTCCTGCGGAATGCATCGACCACGCACCGACGCCGGTGAGCAGGACGATGGCCATGGTCACGATAAAAATCGACGTTCCGCGTTCCTGTGAGCGGAGACGTGGGCGCCGCGAAGAAGCAGCACGAGAAGCAAAGGACCTCGCCTGTGCGCTCTGCGGCGAAGGAAAGTCATCCTTTTGGGGTGAGTCTGTGAAAACGGGTGCTCGGGAGGTCATGTTCACCTGCTTAGTTCCAGAGGGAGTTCTTGCTGTTGCGGACGGCGATATGAGATCGCAGCGTCCTCGTGCGAGCCCATTCGTTTTCCGCGACTTGCGCGCGGACCATCTGCTTTGCGGTGGCATTTTCAGGGAGGGCGAGCACTCCGATCTCTCGATCCGCGAGGCGATTTCTCACCATCAGTCGAGCGTGCACGCCCCGAATCAAGTGTGGTCCTTGAGTTAGCCCTCCTGCCGCTCCGTAAGTCTCTCCAGCGTATTCTTCGATCTTAGGATCGTTCTCGTCGATGTAAGTCAACGCTCCAGTGAGGAGCTCACTGACCACCGTCAAGCCGAAACGCAGGTCGACCGCGTACTCCGCCACCAGCTCGGTCGCCCACACGTCGCTTCCGTCGGTCGAGGTGGGGTCGGCGGCCGGGTTGAGCACCTGTCGCACCAGATCGAGTCGAGTCGTGGCATCATAAGCAGGGGCTTCTCCTATGTTGCTGGTGGCGGTATCCGGAGGAGCATCGAGCTGATACCGGATCACGTCGATGGGGTTGATGGAGAGTCCTGCGCCGTGCCCGCGGACCCCGCACGTCGTGTCGCCATCCTTGCGGATGAGGCCGACGGAATTGTTGTATCTCAGAACCGGGAGGCCCGAGTCGAGTGTGAACTCATCTGCGACAC
This sequence comes from uncultured Polyangiaceae bacterium, assembly GCA_964392575.1. GTDB lineage: Bacteria > Myxococcota_A > Polyangia > Polyangiales > Polyangiaceae > NIC37A-2. The sequence goes on along the minus strand of CAYMQT010000072.1, from coordinate 15,774 downwards.
CGTACTGTTCGCGCTGAGTGTCATCGACCAAGCGGAAAATTCTCCCGTCTGGTCCTTGGAAGAAGATCGCATTCAGAAGAGCCTCGTCGTTTGCGGTATTACCCGAAGGAATCCCGAGACGCGCGAGGGCAATGGACCCTTGTTCGAAGGTGATGCGCCGGTTGACGAGATCCACGGAGCGGACCGGGAATTCTTCCGCCGTCGTGTAGCTCCCCCAGAGCACGATACGATCCGGGCTGATCCCGTCATCGGCGAGCGCGTTGTTGGTGAGCATGAAGTTGGTGGGGCCAAACGCGGCCAACGTGTCCCCCTGTAAAATGCGGAGCAGGGCCATTTCTTGCAGCCCCGGCATGCTGTTGAAGTCACTTCCGTTCTGCTGGGGGGGGGTCGTCGCGGCTCCGGTGGGCGGCCGAGGGCAGCGGTTGACATCCTTGGAGGCGTTGGGAGACGCCAGATACCCCGCCCGGGCAATGTCGGCCCGGAGTCGTTCAAAGCCGCTCGTAGTAGAAAGCGTCGTCTCTGCGATGCGAGACTGTCCCTCGAAGAAGCGGGACACGTCGCGCGTCATCATGAAGACAAAGATGGTGAAGAACAGTCCGCCCGTGAGGGCCACCATGAGTTCAATGAGAGTGAACCCGCGGTCGGATCTGTCCTCGGCTGTAAGAGATCGTGCGTGAGCCGCGAGAAGGGAGAGAGTCATCAGAAGGCCGGTGTTTCTCGAACGAGGGAAGTGTCGTAGACCCAGTGAAAATCGTTGGTTGCAAGGCCGATGGCGCCGATATCATCGTCGCTGCAGTAGTTGAAATTCGCGCCCGCCCGCCAGGCCATGACCTGTTTCGGCCAGAACACGCGCACTTCACTGCGGATGAGCCCGCTGCCTGGGTCATTGATCAGTCGAGTGAGGCGGATGTGGGTACAGAACACCACATCGTCTGGCGCGAGGGTATGATCGACGAATCCGCCGCGTGCGTCCGCTGCGGGGCCGAAAGTCGTCGTCGCGTCCATCTCGGGTAGCGCCCATTCTGCATTGACTGTCGTAAGCCAACGCGTATTCTGCCAGGCGCCTACGCCGCCCCACGACGCGGCGTCCATCGAAAGCCTGTCGAGCCAAGAGCGCGCGAGGCTGGTCGCGACGGCGAGGCGAGCCGCGTGCATATTCGTTTTTGCCGTGACGGTCTGCATGGCGACGACGCCCGTGATGCCGATGGCAAAAATGGCGAGAGCCATCACCAGCTCGACAATGGTAAAGCCGCGCGACTTGGTGCTTCGAAGAAACTTCTTCATGGGGTTGCCACCGTGCGCGCGTTTCCTGTCGGTGAAACGACGACGCTGCGCTGAAATCCGCCCCCACTCGTGTGATCTACGGTGAAGCTCACCCCCGCAACCATCGGAGCGAGAGGGATAGCGGAATTGACCCGTGAAAAGGTGCGGCCCGAGGGGGAGAAGCAAACATCCAGGTTGGTGCCGACGTCTGCCGTCACCTTAAAATCACCAGATCCATGAAAGTTGAACGTCTCAAGGGTGCGCGCGCCCGTGCTCGCGTCATCCCAGCGTCCGGGCTCGAGGCAGCTTGCGACCGGAATGTTTTCACACCCAGTATTCGCGGTCGGACCCCAAATGGCCTCACGGACCGTGAACACCCCGGTGTCGTACCGAACGAGAATGGCCGCACCCCGGCCCAGGGCGCGCAGACGCGCCGAGCGGAAAATATCGCCGATCCGGTCACCGGCTTCCTTCGTTCGAGAAGATTTGAGCCGCCGGGAGATGCCTGGAAGCGCGATCGCGCTGAGAACGGTAATGATCACCACCACCACCATCAATTCAATGAGAGTGAAACCCCGCCCTGAGCGCTGCCGTAGGCTGCGCGTGCCTCGCCAGGAGCTACGGCTCAAATGTGTGTAAATGCAGGGAAATGTGTTCCTCATTGGCTTCAGGGGATCCATCGGTTCAGGCTGCAAGGATCGTGCCTCGAAAGCGGCCCTTGAGCACCGGCTCAAAATTCCTTGCACAGGCCGTTGTGCCCTCGATTTTCCTATTTTTCTTAGGGTTTGGCCAACTGCTCGGGGAAGCTGGTTCCGCAATCGGTGCAGGGCTGCGCAATTTTTTCAGAGGCCCTGGGGCCCTGCGTTCCCGGAGCCCTTTGCTATGACCCTGCCTCGTGAGGACTCCTTCAAAGCGAACGAACCGAGTCTTGGGTTTGTTTTGTCTCGTTTTTGGCGTGAGCACGTCCGCGTGCGATCGAGGTGAAGTGAAGGGCGGCGAGCCACCGCCCAAACCCGCCCGCACCGTTCCGGCTCCTTGTGCTCAGGTTTCAGCTGACACGGTCTTCGACCTTCCCCGACGGGCGGCTGGTTATTGCGTGGATCCAAAGTCCGACGTACGCGCCTATGGTGTCGCTCTGCCCTCGCCGCTCGATGATGTTTGTGTCGAGCTGTTCAATGGAGAGTGTGAGCTTTACAAGAGCTATGGCCTCGAAGGAGTAGGAACGCTTCGCTACATCCCCGAGGACGGCTCCAAAAGGGAGATCAGTGTTGTCTTGTCCTCGTTTCGGCATTCGCTCGGGGCTTATGGCTTTTACTCGCGTCGTGTGCTCGGTGATGATCGCCCTTCTCAGTTGACGGTAAAATCGCTCGAAATAGAAGGTCGGGGAGTTTTGGGCGTGGGCATGGTCGTCCTTTGGCGGGGCAAGCAAGTGATTGAGGCGACCTACGTGAGCGAAGACGAAACGCCTTCTGAGATCGAGAAGAACGGGCCGCTTGCTCTGGTGCCCCTCGCTCAGAAAATGGCGGCGTCCCTGAGCGGCAGCGCGGCCCCAGATGAGACCGTACAATTCCTCGAATCGCTCGGCGCTTCTCCCTTGGGAACCTTGGTCTTTCCCGACGGAATTCTTTCTGAGCGGGGGACTGGACCGGGGCACCTTGCCTACTTCGAACAAGCGCCGGTACCGCATCGCGTCTTGCTCGCTGCGCGACGAGATGAGGACGGAGTGAAGGATCTGCTGCGCCTCCTCCGACGCGCCTTAGGTCATGACAAACTGCGCGAGCGCGAAGTCTACTTGCTCCGGCATACCCTCGAAGGTCAAAAGCCCGAGACGTGGTATGTGCGCACTCAAGGCTCCGCGCTGCTCTTCGTGGGGCCGCTGAGCAGCGCGGAGTCAGGCGCGCCTTTGAGCGTCAAGCAGCGCGAACAGGCGACGGAAGAATTTCAAAAATTTGCGGTGGCACGTCTTTCGGAAGTAGCGACCGCTTACCAAGAATTTGCGCGCAAGAAGTGATGTCCCGGAGCCCACCTCGGGTGAGGTTTGAGGAAAGTAGGAGCGGGCTACTCGTCTCTGCGGATGATATGGAAACCGAAAGGGCTTTCCACGACATCCGAGACGTCTCCGATTTCGAGCCTGAAGGCGGCGTCAGAAAATTCACGGACCATCTGTTCGCGCGTGAAGATCCCGAGTGATCCGCCTGTCGCGGCCGAACCAGGGTCATCAGAATGCTTCTGGGACAGCTCTGCGAAATCGGCGCCCTGTTTCGCGTCGGTTGCGATCTGCTCCGCCAAAGCGAGCGCCTCGGCCTTGCTCCGTGCGATATATGGGGCGGCGCGCATCGCTCCGCGGTAGGAAATCAGAATGTGGCTGGCAGCGATTTGGGCGGGGCCCGTCTGCGTCACTTCTGCCGGCCCGCCTGACGTGGTCTGTTCCGGCTCCGGGGGGAGAGGAACGGCCGGGATGGAGCCGAGGCCCTCGTACGTGGAAACCACGCAACTGCAAAAAATCAAGCCAGCGCTCATACCGAGGATGCGAAGGCCCAGGATGCGAGTCAGGACGGGAAGCAGATCAGGCATCGATTTCCGCAAATGCGTTTCCCACTACGGCCTCCGGGCGTTCAGCCGCAAAGGCCGATAGGGCGATGACACCATCGACCTCGTAGCCGACGGTCCGTAGGCTCTCACCCGGCCAAACCGGCTTCTTGAAAGAAACCTCCAGTTTACGAAGTCGCAGGGGATCGGCTCCGCAGGCTCCACTCACCACAGCGCGTGCGACGTATCCGAAGGTACAAAGTCCATGAAGAATGGGTCCCTGCTCGAAACCAACTTCGCGCGCGAAATCCGGATCCGCATGCAAGGGATTGAGATCGCCGGACAGACGGTAAAGAAGCGCCTGCTCTTCACCGGTTGTTTCTGTTTTATCAAACAGCGGCGCCTGCTCCTTGGGAATTTTTGGTGCCTGGTTTTTGGGCGGTCGGGGACCGCCGTACCCCCCGACATCGCGCACGAGGAGCGTCCATTGCGTCTCAAAGAGCATCTTGCCAAGAAGTGTGGTGCGCGTCGAGAAGACGACTTGAGACAGGAGTTTGAGGTCGTAAATCCCGTCGATGCGCGCCACGGTCTCCATCTTTCCTTGAGCCGGAATGGGCGCATGTAGAGTGATGGATTGCGCGCCGTGTACGACTTTGGTCATGTCGGCGCCTGCCCGCTGGACCAAGGGTTCGAGCGCGGGGTAAGCCGGGACCACGGCGAAGGAGGGCAGGACCTTGGGCCCTCTTCCTTCATAAAGGTAGTCGAGTTCGGATCGAGTGGCCCCTACACCCAGCGCATACAGCACCGTTGTCTTGAAGTCGTATTCAAAGCTGAAGGGTTCCGTTTCAAAACCCACCGACGACAGGTCGAGACTCATGGCGAGCCTGTAGCCCGCCCGCCCGAGCTGAGTCAACGCAGCCCCGGCCCGAGGTGAAGCGGGCCAAGATCAGGACCAATCAACTACTTGAAGAATCCCATGGAACTTCTCGTCTACCCCACTAGTCTCCGCCGGGCCCGTCAGGGCCTGAGTTATGAGCGGCGATAGAGAAAAACCGCCGGCAGAAAATGCCGGAGAGACGTCCCCGATGCCTTCCCAGGATGTCGAGGCGGCCGCTGCGTCTGCCGGTCTTGTCGCCCGTGGGGTTCGAGGCCGCGCTGCCTCTGAGCGCTCCTCTCGGAAGGGCACGCCGCCGTCTTCAGAGGATGAACGAAGCGAGCGGAAGGCTGGTGCTTATCATGTGGCGCTTCCGATTTTTGAGGGGCCCCTGGATTTGCTCCTCCATCTCATTCAGCAGCACGAACTCGACATCAAAGATATTCCCATCCTGTTCGTCAGCGAGAAGTACGTTGAGTACATCCTCCTGATGCAGGACCTCAACATCGACTTGGCGAGTGAGTACCTTGTGATGGCGGCCACCCTCGCACACATCAAGTCAAAGATGCTCCTGCCGAAGCCACCGGTGGACCAGGATGACGATGTGGCGGAGGAAATGGATCCTCGCTCGGAGCTCGTGCGGCGCCTGCTTGAATACCAGAAGTACAAGAACGCAGCAGAACAGCTTGGCGCCTCTCCGGTTCTGGGGAGGGACGTCTTTCTCAGGGGCGCCCCCGCTCCTCTGGTGGACGGGCAGGCTCCGCTCGCTCAGGTGGGGGTATTTAAGCTATTTGACGCGTTCCAGCGCCTCTTGTCTCGTGTCAAGCAGACCGCGGACCATACGATCGACGTTGATCGGATCTCCATCTCCGAGCGCATTCTTGAACTCATCGATCTGCTCAAGGGAAAGGGTCGGGTGCCCTTCACGGAACTCTTCGACGAGAGCATGACGCGCTCGGATCTGATCGTTTCTTTCTTGGCAGTCCTGGAGATGACGCGCCTTCGCATGATGCAGGTGCTTCAAGAAGCGCCGCTCGCACCCCTCCTCATCGAGTTGAGCCTCGCCGATGAGCACGAAGAATACTTGGAGCGTAGCCTGGACACGGAGGATCCGCTTGCTGCACTCCTCGAAAGTGAGTCAAAAGCCGAATCTGGTTCGGAACCTGAAGAATTGACTCCCGATCTCGGTAGAGATCCGGAAGGAAACTAAAAGACCATGGCTAGAAAAAAGCGACCAGTCGGCCGTCGCGCCCGGCCGGAACAGACCGAGCCTCAGACCGCCTCAACGTCCGGAATCTCTGAAGATTCCGAAACCTCCTCAGGGGAGACCGAGGACGACGCGCCCTCGGACAGTGAACTTTCGCCAGAAAGTGAGTTTTCTGAACGTGAGGAAGAGAAGGGCGACCGACAGGCCGACGCTTCGTCCGAGAGCGGAGAAGATTCTTACGCTCCGGCGGACAGTGTGTTCCCCGAACTCGGCGATTTGGCGGGACCAAGTCTCGAAGGCGACGGTGTCCTCGAGGAGTCTGGGGTCGAGGATACGGAGCACTATCTCAAAGGGCTCGTCGAAGCTCTGCTCTTTTCGTCCGATCGACCCCAAACGAGCAAGGAGATCGCCCGGGCTGCGAGGATGGACAAGCTTCGCGTCGAAGAGCTCATCGAGCAACTGCTCATCGAAACCAAGGATCGGGGCGTTCGTTTGGTGGAGGTGCAAGAGGGCTATGCGTTTCGCACCAATCCTATCTACTCACCTTTCGTACGGGAATTTCTGGCTCAACGCCCGGTGCGACTCAGCAGGGCTCAGCTCGAAACCCTTGCTATCATCGCCTACCGCCAACCCATCACGCGGCCTGAGGTAGATGACATTCGTGGGGTGGATTCTGGGGGGGTACTCAAGACGCTCTTGGAGAGAGAGCTCATTCGCATCCTGGGTAAGAAAGACGAGCCAGGCCGCCCCATGATCTACGGTACCGCGCCCGGATTTTTGGACCTTTTCAGTCTGAATTCCTTGCGTGATCTGCCCACCTTGCGTGAATTCACTGAGCTCAGCGAGGATTCTCGCGCCAAGTTTGAAATGGAAATCGGTGAGCCTGCTCCCGAAGGTCCGATTGACCTCGATGCAATCGAGAGCGAGAGCGGTGATGAGGCCGCGAGCAGTGATGAGAGCGAGAGCGGCGATGCAGTCGAGAGCGAGGCCGAGGCCGAAGGCGAGCCCAAGGAAAGCTCGGAAGATGACGCTCCCGTGCAGGAAGGGGACGACGACGCTTCGGACAGTTCCGACTCCGATCCCTCCCCCGAACGCTCCGAGAGCGACAGCCCAGAGCTCAATCCTGCGGACGAGGAAGAATTTCCTGACGACGAGGACGACGAGGACGACGAGGACGAAGACTAGGATCCTCGTCCCTGGCAGGTCCGGGTGCTAGCTCCTTCCGTGGGCCTCCGTCTTCAGGGCGCAGAGCGCGTCGGCATGGCGCTTGGTGGGAAATTTCTGCCCAGACTCCCAATCGACGATGAGAGGAGCAGGCACCTTTAGTCTGCCGGCTAATTCGCTCATCGTGAGTCCAAGGGATTCGCGAAGCTGAGTAATGGCTTCCGGAAGCATGCGCCTTCGACAATGTGCCTGTTTGTTTTGTCCCGGGCCAGAGCAAATCTTTGGCAACGGGGCCGTCTGTGGGCCGAATCCGTGCCTGTGATGGTCAGAGCGTGGTTGGATTTCCGGGGGCTTTTTCTGCCAGCACGGCTTCTTTCGCTGGTCGTTTTGCTGGCTGGGTGCGGCGAACTACAGGGGCCGGCTCAGGCGCGCTTGGCCTTAGAGGAGGTGAATGGAGCAGATCTCAAAGGTGTGCCCCGCGTTTGTCGCTTTCGCCTTTCGGGCCTCTTGCCTCTCGCTGCCGACGAAATTTGGCTGGTAGAAGGAGAAGTCAGCTCCGTCAGTGAGGGTCGGCTCAGAAGAAAGGAAATCCCGAAAACGGTGGAAGATCGTCGGGTACCTTTAGCGGTCAAGGCGGAAGGGGACGCTTGGACTCTCGCGCCCACGGTGATCCTTGCGCCTGGAGAAAGCTACACGTTCGTTGGCCTGGGGGTGGGCAGGCTCGGTACTTTTGCGGTCAGTCAGGACGAACGTCCGTTGCTTCATCGCTGGGGGAGCGGACTGAGGGGTGCAGGAAAAACGGTGACCTATTGCGCGGCAATTCCACCGTCCTACGCGGGTCCTGAGGTTTTCTCTCCCCCTACCGAGGATGTGTTTCCGGAGGGCATGGTTCCCGGTTTGACGGAGGAGAGGATCGGCGCGGGGCTTTGCGCTTCTGTCAGGATACCCGTCGATGCGGAAGGCTTCTTTTTGCCCCCGACTCAGCTCGAAGAATTCCTCGTCGACCCCACACCCGTTGTGGTGGATGAGCTCATCGACGCAGAGGATCTCCCTTTAGAATGTGAGACGGAGGAATGGGATGAGGTCTTCTCGCTCGGGTGCCTGAGGGTGCGAGGCGCTGCGCTCGAAGTTCGAGTGGGTGACGGACCTTTTCTCTTTGAAGTGCGCGTAGGCTCGGCAGAGGTCGTGGAGTATCTCCTTGTGGATCACGGAGTTGCTGCTTTCGGACCGCTTCCTCCGTCTACGCCTCTTGAGATAGTGGTGACCGATGAGCGGCAGAAGCTGGCTCGTGTCGAGCTCACGTCGGCTGAGCCTTCGCCGCACCTCATCCTCAGTGAACTTCTTGCGGATCCTCTCGGACCTGAGCCTCAGTCAGAATGGGTCGAGATTCATAATGTGGGCACGGCGCCGGCTCGGCTTTTCGAGTACTCGCTTTGGGACGACGGTGGTGGAGTACCGCTTCCGGACGTTGAACTCGCTGCGGGTGCTTTTGCGGTTGTGGTGCGCTCAGATTACCGGCCTTCTGTGGACGTCGTCCCTGCTGCGACCTCGCTTCCTGTGATCGTTGAGAGTATCGGGCAAAATGGCCTTCGCAATTCTGGAGAAACGGTGCTGCTCAAGAATGCACAGGAGGAGACGATTTCAAAGATCCCAGCCCTCCCCGGGCGGGAGGGACAAAGTGTCGCCCGGATGAGCCCTTGGGGGGCAGACGACGCCTCGGCGTTTTTTCTCTCGGGTGCGGAAGGACCTACTCCGGGCCGAGCTAACGTGGAGTAGCATGTCCGTAAACCCGCTGCGCCCTCCGCTCTGTCGGTCGTCGGCGCTCCAGGTTCCATTTATAAATTATAATGCTTGGTCGTCCTCCTCAAGTTTAAGTGCCCGATAGGGTCATTTCTTTGACTCGAAAGGTGGGCGACGCCGTGGACGCCTTTAGGTCGAGATCCCTACCGACTCGGTCGATGCCTTTCAGCATCGCATCCAGGTTGGACGAGAGAGTCACCTCACTGACGGGGTATGCGATTTTCCCGTCCTCGATCCAGAAACCGGCGGCGCCTCGGGAGAAATCTCCCGTGATGGCGTTGAAGCCAAATCCCATCATTTCTGTGACCAAGAGACCACGTTCCGTCGCTGCGATGATGTCGGCAGGATCCTCGCTGCCCGCTTCCAGGATCAAATTGGTGGTTGAGGAGGAGAGAGAGCCCCCTCCTCGCGAAGCACTTCCCGTGGGGCTGAGGTTCAACTTCCGGGCAGAATAGCAGTCGAGAAGGTAACCACGGAGGATGCCCCCTTCGACGATCACGTTCTTCCGCGTGCGCAGACCCTCACCGTCGAAGGCCTTGGAGCCGGGGCCGCGCGGGATGAGCGGGTCATCGACAATCGTCACCAGGGGACTGGCCACTTCTGTGCCCAGTCGATCGAGCAGGTAGCTCGATTTGCGCCACAGGGCTCCCCCGAGAATTGTCCCTGAAAATGTCCCCAGAATACCGCGTGCGGAGTCTTGATCGAAGATCACGCTGACGCTCCCCGTGGCGACCTTTCGAGCACCCAGCTTCGCGAGGGTACGGCGGGTTGCTTCGCGGCCGACCGCCTCTTCGTTCTCTAGATCTGCCTGATGGCGCTTGGCCGTCCAGTAGAAGCCCCGGCGCTTTTTCCCGCCTTCGTCCTCGACGAGCGGCACCGTATGAAGTGAGGCGTACGATCCACGGACAGCACCTTCGAAGCCGCCCGAAAGTACCATCGCGCGTGCGGAGGAAGTTCTGGAAAATGTGGCTCCCTCGCTCAGCTGGATCCGTGCGTCCGCCTGCAGGGATGCCGCCTCACAGCGGGTCGCTCGGTCGAGGGCTTCCTTCGCATCGATGTCGGAGATGGATTGATCGAATAAATCGAGTTCCGGGTGAGGAGGGGCACAGATGAGGGACTCGTCCGCCGGACCCATGAGAGGATCGGCTTCGGACAGATCGGAAAGTTCGATGGCATCCTTGACCAGGAGTTTGAGTCCCGATTCACTCAGATCACTGGTTGAGGTCATCGCAAGGCGGCCGTTTCTGAGGACCCGGAGGGAAACACCCCTCTGACCTGCTTCCTCCACCAGCTCCGGTTTTCCGAGTCGCACACGTGCGCTCAGATCCCAGCTGGAGCCGACACTCACCTCGGCGACATCGGCGTCGGCTCGGGCCATCTTGGTGACCTTACGGGCTATTTCCAGCAGTTCATCGCATTCGTCTCGCATCGGCGGAGTCGTAGCACGCGCGTCGAAGACCGAGTACCATCCAGCGCGCCTATGGACGCCGAGGGATTAAAAAAGCTGCTTGAACAGGTCAGGGAAGGAAGTTTGGGCCCCGACAAGGCCGCCGAAATGCTTGGCGCGAGCCGTATCTCTCAGCTGGGCTACTCTCAGCTTGGCTATGCGCGTGTGGACCATGATCGGGAGGCCCGACAGGGGCTCCCAGAGGTGGTGTTCGGAGAGCGAAAGAGTGCAGCTCAACTATCCGGAATCATCGCGGCGCTCCTCGGGCAGGGTCAGGCCGTGCTGGTGACGCGCTGTGACGCGGACAAGGCGCGACAGATCGTGGCGCAGTTTCCCGCTCTCACCTACCGCGAGGAGGCGCGCGTCCTCGTGTCCGGCCGCTCCAAGGGTAAGCGCACGCTCGCTCGGAACGTCGCTGTCGTGTGCGCTGGGACCAGCGATCTTTCAGTTGCTGAAGAGGCCTGTGAGACTCTTGCGTTCGCGGGGCAAGGATTCGACCGGATTTACGACGTGGGAGTGGCGGGTATTCATCGACTCTTCGACGCGCTGCCCGTGATTGAGGAGGCAAGCTGTGTGATTTGTATCGCAGGCATGGAGGGGGCTCTGCCTTCCGTTTTAGGGGGTCTGATCCGGGTCCCTCTGGTGGCCGTTCCGACTTCGGTTGGGTATGGCGCGTCTTTGGGCGGCATCACCGCGCTTTTAGGAATGTTGACCAGTTGCGCCTCTGGAATGACGGTGGTCAATATCGACAACGGCTTTGGAGCTGCCATGGCCGTGCTGCGGATGGCAGAAATGAGCGGGAGGGAATCGTGAGCGGTCATTCACACGGTGGTCATTCACACGGTGGTCATTCACACGGGGAAACTGCGTCGGGAACATCGAGCTATGGCCATGGCGTTGCTTCGGACCGCGGGTTCGTGAAAGCCGCCCGCCCTTCTGGAGGAAAGCCTTCCATGCTTGAGCGAGGCAGTGGGCGAGGCAAGATCCTCTACTTGGATCTTCAGAGCGGGATCGCCGGCGACATGACTTTGGCGGGGCTCTTTGATCTGGGGGTTCCCGAGGAGGTGGTCACTGATGCCATCTCAGCATTGGGCCTCCGTGAGGTTTCCCTTTGTGTGGAGTCTGGTTACGCCGGCGCCATCGGGTGCACGCACGTCGACGTCGTTTTTCCTCCGCAGTCGTCGGAGCGAAGTTACGCAGAGATTGTCGAGCTGATCTCAGCTGCGTCCCTTTCCGAGTCGGTTCAGCGCCTTTCGCTGAGCATTTTCGAGCGGCTAGCACGAGCCGAAGCTCGCGTTCATCAGACGGAACTCAGCAATGTACATTTTCATGAAGTCGGGTCACTGGACGCGATCGTCGACATCGTTGGTTCGGCTGCTGCCTTTGACTATTTGGGGGCACAAGTCGTGGCAAGTCCCGTGCCTCTGGGCCGGGGGTTCGTGGAATGTCGGCACGGTGTGCTGCCGCTCCCTGCTCCGGCCACTCTGCATTGTCTTGAGGGGATCCCTACGATGTCCTCAGGACTTTCGACAGAGCTAGTGACTCCGACCGGGGCGGCGATCTTGGCGACCGTGGCAACCCGCTATTCAGAGTGGCCGCATTTCGTCATCGAGCGGATCGGTTGGGGCGCGGGTACCCGCGGTTTGCCAGATCGCCCCAACGCCGTGCGCATGGTGCTCGGGACAGAAGTCACCCCTGCGGCCTATCTGAGCCACGCGCTCCTCGAGGCCAATGTCGATGACATGACCGGCGAAGTGGTAGCGCATGCCCTTGAGCGGATCCTCGAAGGTGGGGCGCTTGACGTTTGGGTCGTCCCGGCGACGATGAAAAAAGGCCGACCTGCTTTGGTGCTCTCTGCCCTTTGTCGTCGAGAGGACAGCACGCGAGTGGCCGGACTCTTGCTGCGAGAAACCACGACGATTGGTGTCAGACAGACGCTGGTCAGCAGGACGGAATTGGCGCGTGAGGTGATCGAGGTGGAGACTGCTTACGGCAAGGTGCGCGTGAAGGTGAGCGGCGCCGGAACGGAGGCTCAGACGATCAAGCCGGAACTGGACGATTGCGTAAAGCTGGCCCAAAAGGCGGAGGTTCCGCTCTGGGTCGTTCTCGAAGCGGCGCGGGTGGCCTTTTCTTCTACACGGTAATGGAGGAGGCGGTCCCTTTAGGACGGCCGCACGAGCCGGTGTCCTTCGCCTTCCCAAGCCAAAACGCCGCCTTCCAAGAAGGCCACGGGACACCCGAGAGAAGCGAGCTCACTCGCTTTCTCTTGAGAATCTTTGCCTGTCCTGCAGTACAGGAGTGCCGGTGCACCAAGGAGCGTGAGATCAGCAAGGTGCTCATGGATGGTTTGGAGAGGGAAGCTGACGGCTCCGGAGATGTGCGTTCGACCAAACACTTCCGGTTCACGGAGGTCCACGGGGGTCACGCGACCTTGTTTGATCAATTCAGCGGCTTCCTTTGCGGTGATCGCGCCGGCTGCGCGAGGTAAGACCGGTTCGAGGAGTGCACGCAACTGCTGCTTCTTCAAAGCTCCTTGGGCAGCATCGACCGGCTGTCCGCCGGAGAAGACGACGAAGGTGGGGACACTTTGAATCCGCATGGCTTGAGCGATACGGGGGGAGTGATCGATGTCGACCTGGACGACTTTGGCTTTTCCCTGGAGTTCGAGGGCGAGCGCCTGAAGTTCAGGCGCCACAAGTTTACAGGGGCCGCACCATTCGGCACCAAACTCCACGAGAACGGGCAGCTCAGAGAGCAGGACTTCCTGTTCGAAGGTCTGTTCGGAAACCATGGGAATGGAACTCATGCGCTGTGGTTAGCGTTGGTCGAGGAGTGTGCCAAGCGTCGGCGTTTTTTCTGCGAATTCTTCCTGGGGCCTGCCTTCCGTTAGAAGCGGCGCCGGCCTTGAAGAACAAAGCTTCCAACCGTTTCGGTCAGAAGGACGCAAAGACCGCAAACGAACAGCGAAAGAACCGCGTTTTCGTCAGGATGGAGCATCAAAGACGCGCCCAGCGAGGTTCCGAACTCCCGAGTAGGAAAGAGCGCCGCCAAGATAGCCTCCAGCAGGATCAAGTGTACGACCGTCGTCCCCAGGGTTCCCACGACCGCTCCCCTCGCTTGGGCGCGGGCACTGAGGAGCGCTGCATAGGACCTACCGAGGGCGATGCCTCCGAGCAAGGCGGGGGCCCACTCTCCAGAACGCCGAGCCATCCAGCGTCCCACAGCGATTGCCTGCGACACGCCGACAACCAGACCGATGGCTACCCAGGGTGGGAAGGTCGTTTCTTGGACGAGGAGGAGGACACCGACGAAGGGGAGGAGTGCTCCCCTGAGTTCCGTCAGCAAATTCGACAGGCCACGACCACTGAACCACTGCGTGGCGAGCCTTCCCAAGAGCGGCCCGAGCAGAGCCGCTAAACTCACGGCCAAGAGGAGAGATTTTAGCGTTTCTCCCATCACACCTCTCCGCGGGTGAGATTCCGAGTCTCCAGCAAGGCGTCGGCGAGGATCTGTGCAGCTGCGGTGAGCATGAAAAGGCCCAGGCAGACGTACATGAGAAAATCAATGTCGCCGCTTCGGATCGCTTCCAAAGTTTGTGGACCGATCCCGTGGAGATGCGCCGCCACTTCGAAGCACGTCACCCAAGCGGCTGCCTCAGCGACCGAGAGAGGTGTCATGGTCGGAATGGACGGAACAATCCAGCGACCGACTGCGAAAACTCGTGCTGCCCGGGGCCTACGGCTCAGCACGTGGTGTGTCCGCCAGTCCAGGCGGTCACTCAGTTCTCGGTGAAGAGTGAAGGTCGAGAGAAGGGTCCCCACGAGCAGTGCTAGAAGGGACACTTTGAGAATGCCGCCGCTGCCCTTCGGCAGGAGCACAGGGAGCATCGCTGCGAGTCCGAGAGCCAAGGCGGTTCGCAGCCAGAAGCGATGCAGCCGGAACCTTCGGGCATTGAGTTCTGCGACCTTGAGAGTAGCGGCAACCAGAGGCCCCAAGAGTAATAGTCCGAGCAAGCAACAGAGGAGCGGCGAGACGGACTTGCGTCCAAGCTTTGCGATCAAATAGAGCGTGGATCGATGATCGATTCCGGCTATTTGGCGAGCCGTCCGAAAGGTCCAGGCGGAAAATTCTGTTTGTGAGAAACGTGCGACGAGGAGCTCGATCCGACCCAGGGAGGTCCATTTAGCCCCGTTTCGGTCCCAAAATTCTCGTACCTCAGTGACAACGCGCAGGGCGTCTCCTGTTCTGGCGTCTTCAGAGATCTCCCAGTTCTGATCAGTGACGCGCGCAATCAAACGGACGATCCGTCTCGCTCGGTCGACATCTTCTTGAGAGGTGATGCGACCGAGGCGCTCAACTAGGGTAGGGAGTGCGTAGGTGTCCAGAGCCAGCAAGTCGGCGCTCTGCATTCTGCTCTCGCGGTCCGTCATGCGCCTGACGAGTCGCGCTGCGGAGAGGGGTCGCAGATCGAGCGCATGCTCTTCGCGGTATCTTTTCCAGAAGAGGACCTTGGCGTCTATCTGAGTCGGATCTGAATCGATGCCCTTTGCAGACAGACCTTGACGAGGCTGGCTTTTGGGCTGCATCCGCTCTCGGAGAGGCCAGAGTGCTTCTGAGACATTGCGCTGATCCTTGACGGAAAGTCCGGACCATTGTTCGAAGACAGTAGGGAGGGCGGCTCCACCGAGAACTCGAAAGCGGCGTGCCCCCTCGGCGTTTCCCTTTTTCGTGAGGGCCAGGGCCTCTTGGGCCTCCTTTTCGGCGCTGGCTGGATTCCCGTTGTAGAAGAGGGGCATCGTGAATGTGCCCTTCACCGAATTCAGAGACCCCATCGTGAAGAACACCAGCACCGCACCGATCGTAAGCACCGGGAGCAGCCACAAGAGTCGCCTGAGGATTTCAGTCACAAGCCCACAGAGAGCCCTTAGCGAAGAATCAAGTAGCCAAACAAGCCTGCAAGGAGCATGGCGCACACCACAATGATTCCCATCAAGGTGGCGGGGAACTGATGCGTCGGTAGAGCAACGGGTTCGTCTGAGAGACGTGCACTTCGATGTCCGGGAGGTCGATCGGAGGAACGAGAAGATCGGGACTGAGCTTGACTTGCCTCTGTGAGCCCGGGGGGAACATCAGCGTTCACGGGCGTATTGGCCATCGGATTCACCACACCAACCATCGTGTGAGACACCCGGAGCTTTCGTCCGCCACTTTCTGTAAGGTCGCCGCTCGCTTTCGCGGCGAATGAAGGCTGAGGCATCACCTCTCCGGCTTCCGGTGTGACGTCCGGGAGGGCGTACTTCTGGTATCCGAAGGTCGAGTTTTCGTCTGGCGGCTCAAGGCCCTCGTCGAAATGGGCCACGATGACGGTGATGTTGTCGTGACCGCCCGCCGCGTTGGCGCGATCGGTGAGTTCCCGACAGGCGTCCATGGGCTCCTTGCAATTCATCAGAACTTCGCGGATTTCCTCGCCTCGGATCATCCCGCTCAGGC